>NZ_JAMYTM010000003.1:0-332787 GCF_040322475.1 Mesorhizobium sp. M0140
ACATTGCCTTCACCGCAGGCGCAGGAGCGCCAGCAGGAGCCTTGGCGGCAGGCGCCGCCTGGGCACCTCCACCGGCAATCGCCGCGTCGACATCCGCCTTCACCACCCGGCCATGCGGGCCGGTGCCGGCAATGCTGGCAAGGGCAAGACCCGCCTCGCGGGCCAGGCGTCGGGCAAGCGGTGTTGCCCGGCCGGCGGATGGGGATTGGCCAATCTCCCCCCTTGTGGGGGAGATGCCAAGTGGCGGCAAAGAGGGCAGGGCAGAGGGGGGCGTGACAGAATGCGACGTTGGCGGGGCAGCGTCCCCCTCTGTCGGCTTCGCCGACATCTCCCCCACGGGTGGGGAGATTGGCGCTTTGTCCTGCTTTGTCGCAGCGACATCAGCCCCATAAGCCTCATCGTCAGCATAAATCCACGCGACGGCAGCGCCGACCGCAATATCGACACCTTCCTTGCCGCTGACATCGCGCAGGACGCCGCTGGCCGGCGCGTCGATCTCCATCGCCGCCTTGTCGGTCTCGATCTCGAACAGCACATCGCCCTTCTTGACGTGCGCGCCCTCCTCGGCGAACCAGCGCGAGATCTGTCCGGTCGCCATGTCCATGTCGACCTTGGGAAGAATGACTTCGGTCGGCATTTCTCAGCGAACCCCTTTCACGAGGTCGCGCGCGGCAGTGATGATGTCGGGAATCTGCGGCACCGTCGCTTTCTCAAGTTCCGGATTGTAGGGGATCGGCGTTTCGGCGCCGCCCAGCCGCACGATCGGCGCATCGAGATAATCGAAAGCCTCGCTCTCGGCGATCATGGCACTGACTTCGGCGCCGATACCCAGCGTCTTGACCGCTTCGTAAACGCATAGCAGCCGCGACGTCTTCTTGACGCTGTCGATGACGGTCTGCTTGTCCATCGGCCGGATGGTCCGGAGATCGACGACTTCGACGTCGATGCCTTCGTTCTCCAGCGCGGCAGCTGCGTCGAGCGCCTTCTGCACCATGATCGAGGTGGCGACGATGGTGAGATCCCGGCCCTCGCGGCGGATATCGGCCTTGCCGATCGGCACGGTGTAATAGCCTTCGGGCACCGGTCCCTTCATCTTGTAGAGCAGCTTGTGCTCGAAGATCATCACCGGATCGGGATCGGCGACCGCCGCCAAAAGCATACCCTTGGCATCATAGGGGGTCGCCGGCTGGATGACTTTCAGACCCGGCACATGGCCGAGCCAGGCCTCGAGGCTCTGGCTGTGCTGAGCCGCCGCACCGGTGCCGGAACCGGCGGGAAAGCGCATCACCACGGGAACCGAAACCTCGCCGCCCAGCATGAAGCGCATCTTGGCCGCCTGGTTGACGATCTGCTCCATGGCAAGCGTGGCGAAATCGGAAAACTGGAACTCGAAGATCGGCCGCATGCCGGTGAGAGCAGCGCCCACCGCAACGCCCGCGCCGCCCAGTTCCGAAATCGGTGTGTCGATGACGCGGTCAGCGCCGTAACGTTCGACCAGGTCGCCGGTGACCTGGAAGGCGCCGCCATAGACACCGATATCCTCGCCCATCAGGAAAACGCGTTCGTCCATGTCCATGGCGATCGCCATGGCTTCCTGGATCGCTTGGGCGTAGCTCAGTTCACGCACCATCGCGTCCATCACGCCTGCTCCGTATACACGTAATTTCCGGTCTCGCTGATATCGGGCGATGGGCTCGCCTTGGCGAACTCGATGCCCTCGGCGATCTCTTGCGCCACGGCATCGCGAATGGCCTCGATGCCCTTGTCGTCGATGAAGCCGAATTCCCTGAGCTCGCTTTCGAACAGGGTGATCGGATCGCGGTTCGACATCCAGTCCTCGATCTCTTCCTTGGTGCGATAGCGGTTGCGGTCGCTCTTGGAATGGCCGCGATGGCGGTAGGTCTTGGACTCGATCAGCGTCGGCCCCTCGCCGGCGCGGGCTCGGGCGATGGCCTGATGAGACGCCTCGGCGACCTCGGAGAAGATGTTGCCGTTGACGATGACGCCGGGCATCGAATAGGCGGCGGCGCGCTCGGCGATGTTCTTGACGGCGGTCGAGCGGGCCGTCGATGTCGACATGCCATAGCCATTGTTCTCGCAGACGAAAATGACAGGCAGCTTCCAGACCGCCGCCATGTTGAGCGCCTCGTGGAAAGCGCCTTCATTGTTGGCGCCATCGCCGAAGAAGGAGACCACGACCTTGCCGGTCTTCATCATCTTGGAGGACAATGCCGCCCCGACGGCGATCGGGATGCCGCCACCGACGATGCCATTGGCGCCGAGATTGCCCTTGCCGACATCGGCGATGTGCATCGAGCCGCCACGGCCCTTGCAATAGCCTGTGGTCTTACCGAAGAACTCGGCGAACATGCGCTTGACCTCGGCACCCTTGGCAATGCAGTGGCCATGACCGCGATGCGTCGAGGTGATCTGGTCATCCTCGGCAAGCGGCATGCAGATGCCCATGGCGCTGGCTTCCTGGCCGATCGACAAATGCATGGTGCCGTGGATGAGACCGCGCGTGTAGCACTCCTCCGCGCCCTCTTCGAAGCGGCGGATCAGGTACATCTTGTGGAGCACCTCCCTGAGCTGCTCGGCGCTGTAGTGGCGGTAGACGAAGGGCAGATTGGCGTGACTGTCAGTGACGGCTTTGCTGGCTGTGGCCATGATCACGCTCCCACGGACCCATAGACGAGCTTGTCCTGGCGGGCGCGCAGTTCGGCGATCTTGGAGCCCGCCGCGGGCGCTGCATTCGCGTAGGTTATGAGCTCGCCCTTCTTGATCGGCGCGGTGACCGAGCCGCCCTGCAGCAGGCCGCAGGGAATGGCCTTGGCGGCGCGCGCCTCAGGCGTCGTCATGATCCAGGCACGATAGCAATATTCGCCGATCGCATCGAGCTTCTCGCCGGGCTTCATGTCCTTCTTGGCCACGGCGGCGACTTCGGCCACCGGTTTGGCCAGCGGCACCATGTCGGCCTTGCCGTAGAGCACGACGCGCGCGCAGGTCAGCGGCACTTCGAGCGAGGTCAGGTGATAGGGACGATGGAAAGTGAAATACGGGCCTTTGCCCATCTTCAAATCTTCCATGCGCTCGGAGATACGCGGATGCGACATGTCGGCAACGACGAAGACGCCGGGCGCGACACCCTTGCCGATCGAATAGTCGACGACACCGACCCTCGACAGCACGCCGCCATCCTTCTGCGGCACCAGCACCTTGGACAGTTCGCCAAGCGTCGCCGCCGGGCCATGCATGCCGGCCTTGTCTGGAACCAGGCCGGTGGCATTGGCGATCGCCGCCATCTCGACCATGGTCTTGGAGCCGTCGACGAATTCGACCAGCATCCGCACGTTCATGTGCCGGCGCTTGGCTTCCTCCTCATAGTCTGGGGGAATGGCGTCGATGTTGAGCGGATTGTTCTTGCCCTTGCCTGCGGCAACGATCGGATGGCCCATGGCCGAAACGAATTCGATGAGTTCCATGCAGGAGGACGGCTCGTCGCCGGCGCCCAGCGAATAGGTGACGCCGAGCCGGTCGGCCTCGCTCTTCAGATAGGCGCCGATGGTGACGTCGGCCTCGACATTCATCATCACCAGATGCTTGCCATGTTCCATGGCGCGCAGCCCGATCTCGGCGCCGACGGCGGGAACCCCGGTGGCGTCGATGACGACGTCGATCAGATCGTTGTTGATGACCAGATTGGCGTCGTTGGTCACCGCGACCTTGCCGGCTTCCATCGCCGCGGTCATCGCCGAAGCGTTGGACACTTCGCGCGCATGCCCGGTTTCCTGGAAGGCGATATCGACCGCCTTGCTGGCGGCAGGCAGGTTCAGTTCGGAAATGGCGCCGATCTCGATGCCCGACATATGGGCGACACGAGTGACGATGTCGGTTCCCATCTCGCCCGAGCCGATCAGGCCGATGCGGATAGGCTTGCCCGACTTGGCGCGTTCCTCAAGATCGCGGGCAAGGCCCGTCAACGAAACATTGGAAGCCATACCGCTCGTTCCTCCCATAATGCAGGCTTGTTCGATTGCCTGACGGGTATTGAACATCTGTATTTCTGTCAAGACTAATGTCCAGATTCTCGTGCTTAAAACCACTTTCCCGGCGGCCCGAACCATGGCCGAAAACGAGCCACGAACCGCACGGCGCGCAAAGACAGCTTCGCTCGCAGGCGCGCTGGAACGGCGCCAGCGCTGCACGCTTTTTGGGATTACGGCCGGCCGTGAAATAAAAATACCGGAATATAAAACTGTAAAATTTATCTTTCATGGCGTGTTCTCGCGTGCTAGCGTCACGTCATGAACTGGAAATGAAGTGCGCTTTCTGGGCGGCATTTCCGGTCTGTTCCAAATAGGTCTACCAAGGGACGTTGCGGTCGATGAAGACGAAAACGCCTGGCGAGAAGGCTGTGTCCGGTGAGACCGAGGTGGCCAGCGCGCTGGAAGCCAGGTTGCGTGAGGGCTGGCTGGATTTCGCCCGGACCGAGCAGGCAATGGCGCGATACCTGCTCGCCAACATCCATGACATTCCCTTTGAAACTGGCGCCACCATTGCCGCCGGCGCCGGTGTAAGCGAGGCAAGTGTCACCCGTTTCGTACGGCGTCTCGGCTACACCGATCTCAAGGAAATGAAGCGTGGCCTGCGCTCCGCACCGAAAGCCGCTGGCCCGGGCCTGGACAGTGCCGAGTTGCGTTTCCGCATCGGCGGCGAAAAGCAGGAGCGGTTGGCTCGCAGCCTGGAGATGGAGCAGCAGGCCTTGACCGCGGCCTATGGCCTTGCCCAGGGCGAGATGTGGTCCGAAATCGTTCATCTGCTGAGCACCTGCGATCGCGTGAACTGCGTCAGCTTCCAGGCAGTGAAGGGATTGGGGCTCGATTTCGCGACGCGTCTGCGCTGGGTGCGTAGCGATGTCCGCTTTGCCGAAGGTTTGGGCGGCACGTTCTCGGAAATCCTCACCGATAGCGGCGAAAATTCTTGCGTGCTGCTGATCGACACGGCGGAATACGCAGCGATGAGCTTTCGGCTGTGTGCCCAGATCAAGCGCCGAAAGATTCCTCTGATCATCGTTACCGACAAATACAGTCATTGGGCATCTGAATACACAAAACTGGCGCTCGAAGTATCGACGCGCGTCGACCTGTACTGGGATTCGACGGCCGCGATAAGTTCGGTTCTGAACCTCCTCACGCATTCCGTTGCCGAGAAACTCGGCAAATCGGCCGAGACGCGGATGAATGAGCTGGAGGATATCGCCGGGATCCTGCGAACCTTCCACAAACCGCCACGGCGCGTCGCACGGCACATCAAAGAGGAAGAAGTCGAAGAATGACGATGCATCACCCGTTGCTGAAACCGCGGACTGTCAGGGCAAGCGCATGAAGTTGACGGAATACGCCGCCTATGACGGCGTTGGTCTGGCCGAGCTCCTGCGCAAGCGGGAAGTTACGCCGCGCGAACTGGGAAACTGCATCATTTCAGGGATCGCCGCGGTCAATCCGCAGCTCAATGCCGTGATCGAAACCTATGCCGATGCGATCGAAGCGCTCGGCGAGGATCCCGGACCCGCACCTTTCCACGGCATGCCGACATTGACGAAGGATTTCCCGATCGAAGCCGGCCGGCCGGGAGAGTTCGGCAGCGTTCTCGCCAAGGGTTTCATCTGCGGCGACGATCACGCCTTCTGGGTGAAAATGCGATCCGGCGGCCTTGCCAATATCGGGCGTACCACCACGTCGGAATTCGGCATAGCGGCGGCAACCGAATCCTCCCTCTATGGTGCGACACGCAACCCCTGGGATACCAGCAGGGGTGTTTCGGGATCGAGCGGCGGCGCAGCGGCAGCCGTTGCCGCCGGCATCGTTCCCTTCGCGCAAGGCGCCGACGGTGGCGGCTCCATTCGCACCCCCGCCGCCTTTTGTGGTGTCGTCGGCCTGAAGCCGTCTCGTGGCCGGATCAGCGGTGCGCCGGAATCGAATGCGCCAATGCTGGGTCTCGCCATTTCATTCATGCTGACACGCTCGATCCGCGACACGGCGGCTTTGCTTGATCTGGGGTCTGGTGCGCTTCCCGGCGACAGCTATGAGATCGTCCCTCCAACCACCAGCTATGCCCAGGCGATCAAGACGCCACCAAAGGCTTTGCGCATTGCCCTGTGTACAACGTCCTGGTCCGGCTATCCGCTCGACGCCGAGGTGAAGGCGGCAGTTCTCGAAGTGGGCAAGAGGCTGGAGCAACTGGGCCACAAGGTCGTCGAAGCCGGGCCTGTGTTCGATTATGAGCGCTATCTGGCGGCACAGAAAGTGATCTGGGCAGCTTCTACGGCGCAGTCGCTCGACGAGTTGGCGGGCTTGCTGCGACGGCCAGTCGAAGAGGCCTGCCTGCAGCAGACGACACTTGCTGTCTATCGCCATGGCCGAACGCTGGACGCGGCAAGCCTGATCGCGGCCCTCGCTGTTTATGACCAGATCACGCGGACGGTTGGCGAATTCCTGGCCGTCCATGACGTGCTGGTGACGCCGACTTGCGCGATCTCGCCGGAGTTGCTCGGCACGCACAACCCGGATCGTCCTGGCCGCGACATCGACACGGTGTTCGCCGATCTGGCGCCGAAGGAGACGTTCAGCGCGCTCTTCAACGGCACTGGATCGCCGGCGATATCCCTGCCGCTCGGCTGGACGCAAAACGGCCTGCCGATCGGCGTGCAGTTTGTCGCCGCATTCGGACGCGACGATCTGCTGCTACGGCTAGGTGCGGTGCTTGAGGCCGACTACGCCTGGCACCAGCGCAAACCACCTGCCCACATCACCAAGACTGCTTGAACCAACAAGGACTGCTTGAACCAACAAGCATGGAACCGCCCCGGGAACATCATCAACGAAAATGGGAGATTGTCATGGACCGCAGAGTATTCCTCAAAAGTGCGGCGTTTGCCGGCTTCAGCATCGCGACGTTGCCGGCCACATTGCTTCGAGCCAATGCTGACGGCAGCAAGATACTGCGTATGGCCTATGGGGCCGAGGTTCTCACTCTGGACCCGATCAAAACCACTTACGGAGCCGATATCCTTATCCAGGGCATGATGTATGCACGCCTGCTGCATGCCAATGCCGATCGCACAGAAGTCGGCCCGGGCCTTGCCGAGAGCTGGGACATCGCGGATGACGGCAAGACCTATACCTTCCACCTGCGCGAGGCCAAATTTTCCGATGGGTCGCCGATCACGGCCGAGGACGTGGCGTTCAGCTGGAACCGCATGCGCTTCCAGAAGGATTCCGCCTATGCGGCGCCGTTTCAGCCCCTGACCAAGGTCGAGGCAAAGGACGCCAGGACAGTGGTGATGACGCTCGACCGCAAATTCACGCCCTTCCTGACGCTGACCGAAATCTGGAATACCGGCATCGTGCCGAAGGCAGCGGTCGAGAAAATGGGCGACGACGCTTTCGCCAAGGCGCCGGTCACATCAGGGCCGTTCAAATTCGTCGAATTGAAGCCGGGAGACCGCGTGGTCCTTGGCCGCAACGAGCATTATTACCGCCAAGGCGAGCCCAAGATCGACGGCGTCGAATTCCGCTATGTCCCGGACGACAACACCAGGGTCTCGATGTTGCAGGCGGGCGAACTCGACGTCTGCCTCGCAGTTCCGGCCCCGCGCATGGCCGAGTTGAAGGCCGCCGGCTTCCGGGCCGACCCTGAACCTTCGAGCACCACCTATGACATGCTGATCAACCATTCGGCAGAACCCTTCAACGACCTCAAATTCCGCCAGGCCGTCAGCTATGGCATCGACCGCACGGCCATCAATGCCGCGGTGACGCTGGGTCTCGGCACGCCGGCCAGTTCCATCATGAGCCCGACGCTCGATTTCTTCGACAAATCGCTGCCAGTCATTGCCCGAGACGTCGAAAAGGCCAAGGCCCTGCTGGCAGAATCCGGCAAGACCGGAGCCAGTTTCGAACTCATCCAGAATGCCGGAAGTGCCGACGAGGAAAAGGCGGCGGTGCTGATCCAGGCGCAGTTGGCGGAAGTCGGCATCACCGTCAACATTGCCAAGATCGATTCAACCCAGGCATGGACCCGCCTCGCCGATGGCGAGTATCAGGCGGAAATGAACTGGTGGTACAACGAGACGCGAGATCCCGACAACGCATTGCGCTGGTGCGTCTGGGGCGCGGGCGACAACAAGTCCTACTACACCCGCTACAACAACGAAACGGTCGACAAACTGATCGATGAAGCCTCGGGTGAGGCGGACAATGCCAAACGGGCCGAGCTCTATGCCCAGATCCAGAAGACCGTGGTGGACGAGGTGGCGCAGGTGGCGCTCTATCACCCGACGTGGCTCAACGCCTACGCTCCGAGCGTGAAAGGGTTGGTCCTGAACGTCGGCCTGCAATTCTCGTCCATCGGCGGGACCAGCCTGGATTGATCAGCACAGGATGCGAGACGGGGACGAGACACTTCGTCCCCGTCTCGCATCGATTTGACACCAGGATCCCGACCATGAATCGATTCTCCTTCGTGCTTAGACGGCCGATACAGTTGATCCCCGTGCTGCTGGGTATCAGTGTGATCACCTTCCTGCTGCTGCAAATGACACCCGGCGATCCGGTTCGCCTCATGCTTGGCCCCAAGGCCAGTCAGGAGGCGATCGAATTCGTGCGGGCGCGATACGGTCTCGATCAGCCCATCCCCGTGCAGTATTTCTATTACGTGCTGAATTGCCTGCGCGGCGATTTCGGTCAGTCGATCGCCTTCCGGGGTCCCGTCAGCGGCGTCATCGCGGCACGGATCGCGCCGACGGTTTTCTTGATCCTCTATGGCCTCGTCATCTCGCTGCTGTTGACATTCGCGCTCGCGGTCACCGCTGCCCGGCAGCGCGGACGGTGGATCGATCACCTCATCCGTCTCGTCTGCGTCGCGGGCGTCGGCGTGCCGTCCTACTTTGTCGGCCTGCTGCTGATCATGGGCTTCTGCCTGCGGCTGAAGATCTTCCCCGTCTCTGGATACGGACCGACCTTTATCAACAATCTGTGGCATCTGTTCCTGCCGGCCCTGACGATCGGCATCGGGGTGACGCCGATCCTCGCGCGCAATCTGCGCGCGACCTTCATTCAGCAGCTGGACAAGGATTACGCGATCGCCTGCCGCTCCAGGGGCCTGCCGGAAAGCTATATCTTTTCCCGACATGTATTCTGGAATTCCCTGTTGCCGACGGTCAATCTGCTGGGCGTCGTGGTCGCCTTCCTGATCGGCGGAACGGTCGTTGTCGAAAATGTCTTCAACATTCCAGGGCTCGGCAACCTGCTCATCCGCGGCGTTCTCACGCACGACCAGTTCGTCGTCCAGGCGGTGGCCCTGCTGCTTGCCGTAGGTGTCGTCATTTCGAATTTTGCCGTCGATGTCTTGACCGCCATTCTCGACCCAAGGGTGGAATTATGAGCGATGTGATGCAGGGCAGCGGCTCCTTGGCCATGGCGCGTATCCGGACGATGCCGGCAACCTTGATCATTGGCGGCGCCATCACTTTGGCCTGGATCGTCGTGGCCATTTTGGCGCCGGTGCTGACCAGTTTCGACCCGATCAAGGTCGATGTGATGCAGGCGCTGAAACCACCTGGCGCCGAGCATTGGTTTGGCACCGACGCCATCGGCCGCGATGTCCTGGCGCGGACACTGTTTGCCGCACGCTACGATCTCGCCATGGCCTTCTTCGGCGTCGTCGGTCCGATCATCCTTGGGACGATCATCGGCCTTATCGCCGGCTATCTGGGTGGCCGGATCGATGCCGCGCTGATGCGCATCCTCGAGGTCACCGTATCATTTCCCTATTTCGTCCTCGTGATCGCCATCGTGGCCGTGCTGGGGCCCGGCCTCAAGAGCTACTTCATCTCGCTCACCTTGGTGAACTGGGTCAGCTATGCGCGACTTGTGCGGAGCCAGGCGCTGGTGCTGCGCGGCGTCGATTTCGTGCTGGCGGCACGTGGCATGGGTTTTGGGCATTTGCGCATCATGCTGTTCCACATCCTGCCGAATGCCATCGTCCCATCGATCGTCTTCGTCATGACCGATGCCGTGCTGGCCATCGTGCTCGGATCATCATTGGGTTTTCTCGGCCTCGGCGTACAACCGCCGACGCCCGAATGGGGCGCCATGATCGCGGATGGGCAGACCTACCTGACGACCGCATGGTGGATTGCGATCTTCCCAGGCATCGCCATCTGCCTTCTGGCGCTCGGCCTCTCCTTGACCGCTGATGGTCTCGCCCGCCTTCTGAACACGGAATCCTGAGATGAGCGACCTCGTCAGCGTCGAGAACCTCACCATCGACTTCGCCACCAATTTTGGCGACGTCCACGCCCTGCGCGGCGTCAGCTTTTCACTAAAAGCGGGAGAGGTCCTTGGGATCGTCGGTGAATCCGGATCGGGCAAGACGGTGGCCTGCAGGGCCATCCTCAAGCTGATTGCCGGCAACGCACTGGTGAAGTCGGGCCGGATTATGTTCGAGGGCAGCGATGTCCTCGCCATGAAGGATGCCGAGCTGGGCCGGCTGCGCGGCGGGCAAGCGGCGATGATCTTCCAGAACCCGTCAACGCATCTTGATCCGATCATGACGGTCGGGCGTCAGGTGGGCGAAGCGATGGTGGTCCATCAGGGCATATCCTGGCGGCAGGCCAATGCGCGGGCGGTCGGACTGCTCGAAGACATGCATATCAAGGACGCGTCAAGGCGCGCGGGCGCCTATCCTCACGAGCTGTCCGGAGGCATGCGTCAGCGGGTGATGATTGCGGCGGCCCTTGCCTGCGAACCGAAACTGCTGATTGCCGACGAGCCCACGACGGCACTTGATGTCACGGTGCAAGCTCAGATACTCGACCTGCTCCGCGGCATCCGGCGTGAACGCAAGCTGTCGGTCATTCTGGTCTCTCACGACCTTGGCGTGATCGCGGAAATGTGCGACCGCGTCGTCGTCATGAAGGACGGCGCGGTGCTGGAAATCGGCTCGGTCGATCAGATCCTGCGTGACCCCGCCCATGAATACACGAAGCGCCTGATCGCTTCCCAACCCTCGCTGATGAAGCCGACCACGCATGCCTGCCCCGTGGCGACGGAACCGCATCTCCTGGTGAAGAACCTGTGCGTGAACTTCTACCCTGGGCAGAGCCTTGCGGCCTGGGCGACGCGCAAGCCGCCGCAAATCGTGCGCGCCGTCGACAATGTTTCGCTGGCATTGCGGCGCGGTGGGGCACTGGGGATCGTCGGCGAGTCCGGTTCCGGCAAGAGCACCATAGCCCGGGCTATTGCAGGCCTTGTGCAGCCGGAACAAGGAGAGATCGAGGTGGACGGCCAATCGCTCGATCGCGCACTGAGGCAGCGCCGACCGGAGCAGGTTCGCAAACTGCAGATGGTGTTCCAGGACCCGTTCATGTCCCTCAACCCGGCGTTTACGGTTGCGCGAACTCTGGCCGAACCGTTGCGGCAACAGAACATCTGCCCGGAAAGAGACATCCCGGAGCGGATCCGCGAGCTGATGGAAAAAGTGGAATTGCCACGCCAGTTGCTGGACCGACGCACCACGCAGCTTTCCGGCGGCCAGCGGCAGCGCGTCGGCATCGCCAGAGCGCTGGCGCTGGAGCCCGAGATCTTGATCGCCGATGAAGTCACCTCCGCTCTGGACGTCACCATCCAGGCCCAGGTGCTCGGCCTCTTTGCGCGGCTGCGCCGCGAATTGTCGCTGACGCTGATCCTGATTTCCCACGATCTGGGCGTGGTGCGTTATCTCTGCGAGCACGTTGCGGTCATGCAGCACGGCAAGCTGGTTGAGTATGGCAATACGGAAGACGTTCTGGATCGTCCGCAGCAGGCCTATACCCAAGAGTTGATCGCCGCTATCCCGAAACTCTCGCGTCGAACGAGCAGCGGAATCCAACCAGGAGACACCCCGCTACTGGCCGCCGGAAGCAAATGCTAGACTAAAGCCTTCAGGGCCGAGCGTGATCGAGCACGGCAGCGTCAGCACTCAGGCAAGCAGCAAATTGCGTCGGGCGTTGCCGGAACGATGGCGGCGAACGGTTCCGGCTGCAATGGGGCGGCGCTGCGCACGCCGAAGGCGGGCAGGAACCACTTCGCGCTGCCCGATTGTTCCAGCGGATGATCCGGTCTCGGAATGCCCGCCTCGCTGGAACTATATCCACCATGTCCCACTCCAGATGCATTGCAGCAAAGAACTGGGAAGAACGCTATGGCCGCACGATGAACCCTGTGTGACGCCGGCGAACCGCGTTGACGCACAGGCCTGGCCGAAAAGCGGGTGGGCGACCTATTTGGCAATCTCGAGCAGGGACGATACCAACAGCTCGCGCTCGTCTTTCGACAGGACATCCGAATCGAAGAGGTTCATGCTGCGCAATCCCTCGATGGCGAGATAGCAGATCAATAGCGATTTGAGATCCGGCGTTTCGCCCTTCAGCCGCTCGAAAAGCTGCCGCTTGAAGGTCTTTATCGGCATCATGAAATCGGGATCCTCGGCGATGGCCGAGAAGATCCAGGACGCCGACGGCTGCTTTTCCTCGCAATCATTGGCCGACAGCCTGATGTAGACGGCCAGGGGATTTTCGTCCTTGTCATTTGTGCGGGCGGCTTCCAGCGCGTGCTCGAACTCACGCAGATAGCCTTCGACCAAACCTTGCATCAATTTGGCCTTGGTCGGGAAGTTGTAGAGGAGCCCTCCTTTCGACACGCCGGCACGGCTGGCGACGGCATCCAGCGACAGGCTGCCTGGTCCGGATTCCCGGGCAACATCAGCCGCCGCGGCGAGAATCTTCTCGCGCGAATTCGGTCGTTGGGCTCTCATGGTGCCTCCCATCGCAAGCTTAGGCCCAATTGACAAGACCGTCCAGACGGTACAGTAAGACCGCCATTATTTGAAATCGGGACCCGCAGTCGATATGTGTCCCGATATCCGCGCTTCGCGCCGGATTTTCGACTGAGGGGACTTCCTTGTTCAAGCGCATACTCCGTATATTTATCATTGTTCTGGTTTTGGCCCTGCTCGTCGTCGTGGTCGGCGGCATCGTGGGCTTCAACTTCCTGCGTGACAACGGCATCAAGCAGTACTTCGCATCGATGAAGCCGCCGGCAGCAACCGTTTCGACAACCATCGCCAAGCCTTCGGCCTGGACGCCCGGCGTCGAGGCGATCGGTACGGTCAAGGCCGTGCGCGGTGTCGACCTGACGGTCGAGACCACCGGTATCGTCAAGGACATCCTTTTCCATGCCAACCAGAAGGTGGCGGACAATGCGGTTCTGCTGCAGCTCGATGACGCCGTCGAGCGCGCCGATCTCGACGCCCAGAAGGCGCAGGCCGCGCTCGATCAGGCATCGCTTGCCCGCGCCATCGAACTGACCAGGCGTGGCGTTGGCTCCGACTCGACGCTGGACACGGCGCGTGCGGCGGCCTCGGCCTCGGCGTCTCAGGTCACCAAGCTGCAGGCCGTGCTCGAGCAGAAGCAGTTGACGGCGCCTTTCGGCGGCACGGTGGGCATTCCGAGGATCGATATCGGCCAGTATCTGGCGCCCGGCACCGCCGTGGTGACATTGCAGGATCTCGACACGATGCGGGTCGATTTCTCGGTTCCCGAACAGCAACTCGCCTTGCTCAAGATAGGCCAGACGATTCGATTGGGCTTTGGCGGTGAGGACAGGCCATTCGCAGGCGCCATTCGCGGCATCGACCCGAAGATCGACTCGTCCAGCCGGCTGGTGAACATCCGGGCGGAAGTCGCCAATCCCGATGGCAAGCTGACCCCCGGCCAGTTCGTGCAGGTGCGTGTCGAGCTGCCCGAAGAGCAGAACGTGCTGACCCTGCCGCAGACGGCGCTGACGACAAGTCTCTATGGCGACTACATCTTCGTGGTGCAGCCAGCCAAGCCCGCCGAGGCGGCGCCAGCTGCCAAGCCGGAGGAAAAACCCGCCGCGCCGGCAGCCGACAAATCGGCTGATGCCAAGCCTGCGGACACCAAGCCGGCCGATGCCATGAAGCCGGCGGCTGATGCTGCCAAGCCCACCGCCGATGCGGCAAAGCCGACTGACCAGGCTCCCGATGCGGCCAAGCCGGCGGCGGAAGGTGACAAGCCCGCGCTCGTGCTGTCGCAGGTGTTCGTCAAGCCCGGCCGCCGCAATCAAGGCATGGTCGAGATCGTCGAGGGGCTGAAGGCTGGCGACGAAGTCGTCACCGCCGGTCAGAACCGCCTCTTCAACGGCATGTCCGTCGTTGTGGACAACACCATCGACCCGACCAAATCGGCAAACAAGCAGGCCGACCAGCAATGAGCATTTCCGATCTCTTCATTCGCCGGCCTGTTCTTTCGACGGTCCTTGGCTGCATGATCCTGCTTCTGGGTTTCCAGGGCATCTTCAACCTGTCGATCCGGCAGTATCCGAAGGTCGACGAAACGGCGATCACCATCACCACGGCCTATCCGGGCGCCAGCGCCGATCTGATCCAGGGCTTCATTTCCGCCCCGATCGCGCGCGCCGTCGCCTCGACCGAAAACATCGACTACGTCACCTCGTCCAGCCGCCCGTCCTCCAGCACCGTGACGGTGCAGATGAAGCTCGGCTCGAACCCCGACGTCGCGCTGACCGAAGTTCTGTCCAAGGTCCAGGGCGTGCGCGGCACCTTGCCGGACGCATCGAAGGACCCTGTCATCGTCAAGGGCACCGGCCAGCAGTTCGCGATGATGTACATCTCGATGCAGAATCCGAACATGACGAAGGAGCAGCTGACCGAGTATATCGAGCGCGTCATCAGACCGCGCATGTCGACGGTCGAAGGCGTCGCCGACGTGCAGATCTTCGGCGCCCAGGAATACTCGATGCGCGTCTGGATCGATCCGGTCAAGCTTGCCGCGCGCGGCGTGACGGCCTCCGAACTGCTGACGGCGATCAACAATTCCAACTTCCTGTCGGCGCCCGGCAACACCCAGAACGAGTATGTCGTTTCCTCGATCACCGTGCGCTCGACATTGCAGACGCCGGAGGCCTTCGCCGAGCTGCCGCTGCGCTCGACTGACGGCAATGTGGTGCGGTTGCGCGACGTGGCCCGCGTCGAACTCGCCGCCGAGAACACCGACACCAGGGTCTCGTTCAACGGAAAGCCCGGCACCTTCCTCGCCATCTTCCCGACGCCGGCGGCCAATCCGCTGACCACGGCGGCTGCGCTCACCAAGCTGGTGCCACAGATTCAGGAGACACTGCCGAAGGGAATGACGATCGAGGTCGTCTACGATGCGACCGGGCAGATCAGCGCCTCGATCGAAGAGGTGTTCAAGACCATCGCCGAGGCGGTTGCCATCGTCATCGTCGTCATCCTTCTGTTCCTTGGCTCCTTCCGGTCGGTGATGATGCCTATCATCACCATCCCGTTGTCGCTGATCGGCGTCTGCTTCCTTTTGTTTGCGGTCGGCTACTCGATCAACCTGCTGTCGCTGCTGGCCATGGTTCTGGCGATCGGCCTGGTCGTCGACGACGCCATCGTGGTGGTGGAGAACATCCATCGCCATATGGAAGAAGACCACATGTCGCCGATGCAGGCCGCGTTCAGCGGTATGCGCGAAATATCGTCGGCCATCGTTGCCATGACCATGACGCTGGCCGCCGTGTTCGCGCCGCTGGCCTTCACCGGCGGCCTGACCGGCGCGTTGTTCCGTGAATTCGCGGTCACGCTCGCCGGCTCGGTGGTGCTGTCGGGTGTCATTGCCATCACCATCACCCCGATGATGTCGGCACGCCTCTTGAAGTCCGGCACGCCGGGCCGTTTCCAGCGCATTGTCGACGGCACCTTCGCGCGCGTTGAGCATGGCTATGAACGGGCCGTCACCGGATCACTGAACTATCGCCCATTGACGCTGATCATCGTGCTTGCGCTTGTCGGCGTCACCGGCTTCATGTTCACCAAGACCTCAAGCGAACTGGCGCCGGAAGAAGACCAGGGCTTTCTGCTCTCGATTGTGACGGGGCCGCGTTATGCGACCTCCGATTACACCGAGACATACGTCAACCAGATCCTCGGCCTGGTGAAGGATATTCCCGAAACACGGGCGCAGTTCTCGGCCGTGGCCTTCGGCGGCACGACAAACAGCGCCTTCGTCGGCTATGCCTTCAAGGACTGGGCGGAACGTAAGCGCAATTCGAAGGAACTGCAGGCCGACATTACGGCCCGTATCGCCAAAGTGGCCGGTGTCGAGGCTTTCGTCTTTGCACCGCCGACGTTACCGGGCTCCGGCGGCGGCCTGCCCATTTCCATGGTGGTGCGATCGACGGGCGCTTCCTCGGAGGTGTACGAGGTGGCCGAGCAGATCAAGAACAAGGCGCAGGCCTCCGGCCGCTTCATCGTCGTGCAGAATTCGATGGCCTATGACGCGCCGGAGGTGACGGTGACCATCGACCGCGACCGCGCCGCAGCGCTGAACCTGCCGATCGCCGATATCGGCCGCACGCTGACCTTGCTGGTCGGCGGCGCCGAAGTGGCGCAGTTCGACCGCGACTCCAACAGCTACGACATCATCCCGCAGGTGCCGCAAGAGTTTCGCGACAACCCCGACAAGCTCGGCGAATACTTCGTGCGCAGCGTGACGGGCGAGATGGTGCCGCTATCGGCGGTGGTCAAGATTTCGACCAATGCGGCGCCGGCGGCAATCGAGCAGTTCAACCAGCTGAATTCGTCGACGATTTCGGCGCTCCCGCTGCCCGGCGTCACGACCGGCGACGGGCTGAAGGCGCTGGAGGACATCGCCAAGGAGAGCCTGCCCGACACCTTCTTCCTCGACTATTCCGGTCAATCGCGGCAGGAAAAAGAACAGGGCAACACCATCCTGATCGCTTTCGCGGCCGCCGTGGTCGTCATCTATCTGGTGCTGGCGGCGCAGTTTGAAAGCTTCCGCGACCCGCTGATCATCATGATGGCGGTGCCGCTGTCGATCTTCGGCGCGATCGTGCCGCTCAATCTGGGCCTCGGGACGCTCAACATCTACACGCAGGTCGGCCTGATCACACTGATCGGTCTGATAACTAAGCACGGCATCCTGCTGGTCGAGTTCGCCAACCAGCAGCGTGAAAAACATGGCATGCGGCGGCGCGACGCCATCATCGCCTCGGCCAAGGTGCGCCTGCGGCCGATCCTGATGACGACAGCGGCGATGGCGCTCGGCGTGGTGCCGCTGATCACGTCCAGCGGCGCTGGTGCCGCGGCCCGCTATTCGATGGGCCTGGTCATCTTCACCGGCATCCTGGTCGGAACCCTGTTCACGCTCTTCGTCGTGCCCATGTTCTACACCTTCATCGCCAGCAAGGATCTGCCTCATTTGGCGGAGAAGCCGGACCCCAAGCTGATGCCGGCACTGCCGAGCTAGGGCGGTCGAGGGAGTCCCGCCCGGAAATGTGCAGGACAAATCGATGGAAGCAAAAGAAAAGAGGCCGGGAATCTCCCGGCCTCTTTCTTTTGGCTGGGCTCGATACCCGGTTCGAGCTGTGCTCGATACCGCAGCGTTTTCCAGCGGGAGCCTCGAGGCGCGACAGCATGCTGACACGCCACCGTTTCCAGCCTGCTACTTGACGATGACGATGCTGGTGTTGGTCGCCCCGAAGGTTTCGACGAGCTGGTAGAAATCGGCGGCGTTGTCGGGGTGCAGCCGCACGCAGCCATGCGACGCCGGCTGGCCGAGGCGCTTGATCGCATAGGTCGCGTGCACCGCATAGCCGCCGCTGAAGAAGACCGAGTGCGGCATCGGGGCGTTGTCGTATTTCTTCGAGTACCACATTTCATGCATGCGGGTCGGCTTGAACGAGCCGGTCGGCGTCACATGGGCCCGGTCGCCGGTGGAGACTTTCCAGGCGAAGGTCGGCCGGCCGTCGACGGAGACTTCCATGATCTGCTGCGAAAGCGAAACGCGCGCCACGATCTTGTTGGCGGCGTGCGCCGCACCCGAGCCAGCGCCGAGCAGCAGTGCTGCACCAGTCAAGGCAGCGGCGGTGATGTTGATGAGCTTGGCGGAAATGGCGGTATGCATGATGAAGTCCCCTCTCTCTCTCTGCCGGTTAGGCCGGCTCCAATTCGATGGCCGCTTATCCCAACCTCATGTTTCGAGGAGATTTCGCAAAATGCTCACTTCTGTTTCGAATCTGTTTCCACTGGTTAACAAACGCCTCCTTCTAAGCCTGGCTAGAACAGGCTCGGCAGGCCCGCCCAGCCAAGACCAAGAGTCGGGAACATGAGTATCCGCCCCCAAACGAAAGTGCGAATCGGCGTCATGTGAAAGAACAGCCGTCGGCATCGAAACCAACTTGCAACAAAGCGCGGCTCCTAGCGGCATGATCCGGATACGGGCCGCGAGCAAAGTTGACGCAACGAAAACAGCCGGTAACGAACATGGGAACGAAATCGAACGCGCTGTCCTGGCTTCTCAGGATCAGCATCGCGGCAGCGGTCATCGGCGGCGTCGGCACGGTTGCCGGCACCCCGCTGACAAGCCTCGGCGCGATGACATCAGGCGAGATTTCGACGCTGCATGCCGCACTGTTTTTCGCCACGGTCTGGATTGTTTCCAGCCTGCGCATCGCCCGGCTCAAGGCCCTCTGGCGGGTCGGCCTTAGGCTGACGGGTTTGCGCGGCGCCTCCGGCAACTTGCTGCCGAGAGGACCGAAGGCCCGCGCCGCGACGGGGGGCTCCGTGGGCGGCGCGGGCACTTCGGGGGTATCCTGAAGCGACCCGCAACAGGTTCATTTCTAGGGAATTGGCATTTTTGGGGAACTGCGACGATGAAAACGAAATTCGCTGCTTCGGTGCTGTCCGCACTGCTTTACGCCCAAGGCCTGCTCGGCTTTGCCGGTCTTGCCACCATGCTTCTCAGGGACCGCGCCCATGCAAGCGAACTCACCATGGGCAGTGACATGCCGGTGGGGCCATCGCTTCTGCTGGTACGCTGAGTATCAGGAGCATCGGGCCCAGAGATGGAAAATCCGATGCCCGAAAAAAGGGATTGCGCCAGTACCCGGCAGTCAGTCGGCGAATTGCCGCGGCGGATCGAACCGATAGCCGGCTCCACGTATTGTGGTGATGGTGTCGGTGTCGAGCTTGCGGCGCAGCCGCACGATGCGCGAATCGATCGAACGATCGAAGGCGTCGGCGTTTTCGGCCGGTGCCGCGGCGATGATGTCGTCACGCGTCAGCACCTTGCGCGGACTGGCCAGGAACAACCTGAGCAGCGCCACCTGGCCGGGCGAAAGCTGTTCCTCGGAGCCGGAGCGATGCATGACCATGGCCGATCTCAGATCGACGGTCGCGTTCTCCAGCACGATCAGTTCCTGGGTGCCCCTGCCGCGACGCGAAAGCAGGCCGCCGACACGGGCGGCCAGTTCACGGACATTGAGCGGGCTCTCGACGACGTCGGCCGCACCAAGCTCCAGCGCCAGCACCTTGTCGACAAGATCGGCCGGCCGGCAGATGAGGATAAAATCCGGTCCGCCCTCGCCGCCTCCTCCTTGGCCGCCATAACGTCTGAGCAGGTCCCGCCCCTCCGCCTGGCTGAGGCTGTCGCCGACGACGACGACGTCGATGCCCTTTCCCGACAGCAGCGATTCGGCCTCCCAGGGCTGACGTGCCTGATGCACATCGTGGCCGCGCCGCTCGAGATGGTCGGCGAGTTCGGTCGCCACCACTTCGGCTACCGAAACGAGCGCAATAACGGATCGTGCGGCCATCTTTTCCAACCGTTCCCTGGCAACCCGGATATGAGTGCTGGACATGATGTTTATACCCAATCTACTTTCCACTGAAAGTGGGAGCGAAAGCATCGTGCGGGCAAGAATTGTCATCGTCGAGGATGAGCCCGACCTCAGGGACGCGGTCGCAGAATATCTTGGCGCATCCGGCTATGACGTGGCCACCGCTGAAAGTGCTGCCGCGGCGCGCAGCCTCGTTGAAACGCAATCGTTTCATCTCGCCATTCTCGACATCGCCATGCCCGGCGAGGACGGCCTCTCGCTCGGCCGCTGGCTGCGTTCGAAACTGCCGATCGGCATCATCTATGCGACCGCGGCCGGCACCGCGCTCGACCGCATCGTCGGGCTGGAACTCGGTGCCGACGACTACATCGTCAAGCCCTACGAATTGCGCGAAGTGCTGGCCAGGGTGCGCAGCGTGTTGCGCCGGGTTCCCCAGCCGAAGGAGCTCCAGGACAACAAGGCCGGGACGGATCGCCGTTCCGTTGCCTTCGGCCCCTTTCAGGCCGATCTCGACGGCAGACTGGTCACCGGCGCCAATGGCGCGGTGATCGATATGGCCAAGAGCGAGTTCGACGTGCTGGAGATTTTCCTCACCCGCGCCAACCGGCTGCTGACCCGCGCCGCTATCTCCGAGGCGATCGGTTTCACCGAAGATCCGGAATCGTCACGCGCTGTCGACATTCGCATCATGCGGCTACGCAAGAAGATCGAGGCCGATCCCGCCAATCCGAAATTCCTGCGCACGGTGCGCGGCGAGGGCTATATCTTCTCGCTGCCGGCCGGCGACGGCAACTGAGCACCGGGCCAGAAGGATTCGGTTGCTCGCCAGCCGAAATTGGCACGACTCCGAATTGGCACGACTCCGGAATGACGGCACAAGATGATCGCTGAAGCAGCAAGCACCTATATGCAAGGGTTCAGGCAGGGCGCGGCGATGGCGGCCGTGCGCGTCGTTCGCCGGCTTCGCGAGGCTGGCGACTGGCAGCGCGAGATGGACGGCATACTGGAAACGCTCTGCCGGGCCATGGATTGCCAGCGCGGCATCCTGTTTCGCTTGCGCGAACTGCCCGGCCAGGGCTTCGCCCAATCCGTCGCCGCCTATTGGATCGACCCTCTTTTCGGCGGCGAACTGGCGTCGCCGACCGTCATCATGCAATCGATCGTCAATTCCGACCCCCTGCTGGAGCGGCTTGCCGAGGACGAACGGCAAGGCAAGATCTTCGCCGGGCACACGCGCGACCTCGAAGGCTTCCTGAGGACCGATTTCGAGAAGCAGAACATCAAATCGTTCCTCTCGGTCTCGGTCTTCGCGCATGGCCATCTCTGGGGCACGCTGGCGGTCAATGACTGCGTCAACGAGCGTGCATGGACGGACGAGGAAGAGGCGACGCTGCATATCATCGCGCTGGCCATCGGCGACGCCATCGAGCGCTCGCCCTCCGACGCCCACGCCAGCGAGGTCATTCGCCGCACCATGCTGCAGGCCTCGCTCGACGCCATCGTCGTCATCGACGAGACCGGCTCGATCATCGAATTCAATCCGGCTGCCGAGAAGATGTTCGGCTTCCAGCGCAGCGACATCCTCGGAAAGGACCTGCTCGATACGATCGTGCCGATCTACTACCGCAAGGGCTATGCTTCGGGGGCCGAATACATGTCCGGCCGCGGCGCGCCGATGGTCGGCCAACGGCTCGAGACGGTGACCCAGAACGCCGCCGGCGAAGTGTTCCCGATCGAGCTGACGGCGACCGAGATGCGGGTTGCCGACCGCCGCCTGATCTTCGGCTCCATCCGCGACCTGCGCGACAAATTGCGCGCCGAGGAGGAGATCGGCCGGCAGCGCGAGAAGCTGCACCAGAACGAGAAGATGGCGGCGATGGGTTCGTTGCTCGCCGGCGTCTCGCACGAGCTCAACAACCCGCTGGCCGTGGTGGTGGCGCAATCGACGCTGCTGCACGAATTCGCTTCCGACCCGCAGACCAAGGTGCGCGCCGAGAAAGTCCGTGCGGCCGCCGAGCGCTGCGGCCGCATCGTCAAGAGCTTCCTGTCGATGGTCCGCCTCCATCCCGCGGCACAAGCCGAAACCGACCTCAACCAGGTGATCCGGTCGGCACTCGAAGTGACCGCCTATGGCGCGCGCTCGAGCGGCATCACCATCGACACCGATTTCGCCGCCGGCCCGCTGCTGGCCATGGCCGACGCCGACCATGTGACGCAGGTGGCGGCCAATTTCCTCATCAACAGCCAGCACGCTTTGGCCGGCATTGCCGGCGACCGGCTGATCAAGGTGCGGACGTTCCGCAGCGACCGCGGTCATCCCTGCTTCTCGGTCGAGGACAATGGGCCCGGCGTGCCGGCAACGATCCGCGGCCGCATCTTCGAATCCTATTTCACCACCAAGCCGGTCGGTGTCGGCACCGGCATCGGCCTGTCGATCTCGAAATCGATCATCGAGCGGCACAATGGCAATGTCTGGTTCGAGGAAGTGCTCCCGAGAGGCGCGCGCTTCGTCGTCCAGCTGCCGGCCATCGTGGCCGGCCTCGCCACCGCCGGCGACAACCAGCCGCGATCGAGCGGCCTGCGCCATGCCTTGATCATCGACGACGAGCCGGATGTCGCCGGCTCGCTCTCCGACATTCTCGAACTGATGGGCATCAAGTCACGGATCGTTCCTGTCTGGGAAACGGGCGCCGCCACTTTGAGCGGCCACATGCCGCCGGACATCGTCTTTTCGGACCTGCGCATGCCCGGCGTTAGCGGCATATCGATCTATCGCGAGTTGCTCGCCGAAAAGCCTGATCTGGCACGGCGTTTCGTGCTGGTCACAGGCGACCTGATCGGTGCGAAAGCCGAAATCGAGGCGCTGCCGGCACAGCAGCGGCCGCAGATCCTGGAAAAGCCGTTCAGCACTTTGGATGTGCGCAGTGTGCTGTCCGCCATTGCCGAACAGGCGGTCTTGAAAGGATAAAAAGAGGCCCCCGGGGGCGGGGGCCGAAGAAGAGCGCGCTGGAGGGAGCGCTCGGGGAGTCCAGAGCATGATCCCAAAGCGGGAACGGTTTCGGATCATGCTTCGACAAAATCAGAAAATATTCGGCGTATCGGCCAAGGGTGCGGCATTGGCGATCATGCGGATGGCGCGGTTCTTGTGTGTTCCGGACTGTTCGGCGATGGCGCGCAGGCAATCGATACTCTCGGCACCCCATGCCTGGCCCTTGCAGGCGAAGTCGGTCACCGGCACCGGCAGACGCGCGGTCCTGGTCGTCGTCTGCGCGCCGTCGATGAGTTTGGACGGCGGATTCAACGAAGCGAAGGCCGGCCCGATTGTCGGCGTGAACGCCATGCCGACGAAGGCGCAAGCAGCCAGCACCATGAACATCGCCATGGGGTGGTCGCTGGCCCGCTGGCGCAGCGCCAGTTTCGGACGGCGGTCATTGCGTTCTGGAGCCTGAAGGCGGCTCTCGCCGCGGATCGTCTGGATTTTCGCATGCATTGCCTTCCCCTTCGCTGAGTTTCTTTTGGCGGTGAAATGAACTTATCCGCACTTTGTAACGACGATGGGGTGGCGAAGGACTGGCACTGTAACGAGTTCGAAACAGCATTCGGGCGAAGTCGGGCAAAATCGGGCATAGCTTCGACGGCGCTCGGGCTCGAGGCGCAACCTGACCGATCTTGCCAAACAGTTTTTCGAAAAGACCAGGCTCAGGCCGGAGCTTGAAGCTCGGCAATGATCTTGTGCGCGGCGATACGCCCGGCAATAATAGCGCCCTCGACATACCCCGGAAACGACGGCGAGAGTTCTGAACAGGCGAGATACACCGGGGGTGCGCCGGCAAGGATCGTTCGCTCGGCATCTCTTGCTGTCACGTCGACAACAAGATCGCTGTACGCGCCGCCGCTCCAGCGATCTCCTACCCAGTCACGCAAACTGAAATCGATGACGTCGCCGGCACTCGGGCCAAGGGCTGCCTCCAACCGGCCGGTCACCTCCGCACGCAGTTCCGGCTCGCCGAGGTCGCGCCAGCGCAGCGCGAGCGGCCCGCCGACGAACACGACGAGCGCGGCATGCTCGACATCCTTGCCGGCGTCGCAGGCAAACAGTCCCGGCGGATCGAGCCACATCACCATGCCGTTCAAATCCCGCCCGCGCCAAAACGGTTTGGCATAGCGCACCAGGATCTTGATAGCCGCGCCGCTTTTCCAGGCGCCGAGCGCCCGCCCCAGTCCAGCCGGCAAGGCAGGGACAAAGGCGAGCTCCGTCACCGTCGCCGGGGGGACGGCAACCAGAACCGCGCGCGCCGCGATGGCACTCCCGGCCGAAACGACAAGAACACCTTGCGAACTGTGCTCGATGCGCGTGACGGGCTCGCTGAGCCGCAACCGATCGCCAAGGTCGCGGGCCAGATCGTCGGCCAGCGAATGCATGGTTTCGCGCACGAAATATTGCAGCTCCGGCACCTCGTTGGTGACGCGTCGGTCATTGTCGATCAGATACCAGAGAGGAATCTGATCCAGCGCCATGCACCAGAGACCTTCGATCATCGAACGGAAGACGGCCCTGGCATCGGCGGAATCGCGCTGGCGGGCAAGCCAGTCGGCAACGGCCAGTCCGGCAATCGAGACGTCGTCCGGATCGATCCCGTTCATGCGCTCGCGGATTGCCATTGCCGCGTCATAGATCCGCTCTGCTCTCTGTACGGACATCGTCGGCTGGGTAATGAAATCGCCATCGACATAGGTTTCAACCAGCGTCTTGCCGCGTGCTTCGACCAGGGCCATCAATTCCGGCATGTCCTCGCACAGGAACTGGCCGCCACTATCGATCCGTTCGCCAAGTCCGTTCAGTCGGGACTCGACGCGTCCGCCAACGCGGTCGCGTGCTTCGAGCAGGATGAAATCGATGCCGGCCTTCTTCATCTCGAGCGCCGCCGACAGGCCTGTGAAACCCGCACCGACGATGACGACATCGGTTCGCTCGAATTCGCCGCCCTCATCCGTGAAGGTCTTCAGCATTGCCGGCTATCCACCCAGTCGCATCCGGCTTCCACAGACGAAGTATGTCCTTGTCGACATATGCCGGCGGGCCGCACACGCCATGCCGCAGGCTTGTCTCTAACCTATCGTTTTCTCGAGCATATTGAGCCAGTTGCGATAGGCGATTTTTTCGATCAGTGCGCGGCCGAAACCGCGTGCCGCCAATGCATCGATCAGCTTCGGCAGGCCGGCGACATCCCCGATGACGGCCGGGATCATGGCGCCGTCGAAATCGGAGCCAAGACCAACGCCATCCTCACCCAGCGCCTGCAGCAGCGAATCGATATGCCGCACCATGATATCGAGGCTGGTGTCGGCATTCATGCGACCGTCCTCGCGCAGGAAGCCTGTTGCGAAGTTCAGCCCGACCATGCCGCCGGTTTCGCGGATCGCGCCGAGCTGCCAGTCGGTCAAGTTGCGCGAATGGCCGCAGATCGCGTGCACGTTGGAATGGGTCGCGACCAGCGGCGCATCGCTGAGCGCCGCGACATCGCGAAAGCCCTTCTCGTTGAGATGCGCCAGGTCGATCATGATCTTCAACTGGTTGCATGCCTTGACCAGCGCCTTGCCGGCATCGGTCAGGCCGGGTCCGGTGTCGGGCGAGGACGGGAAGCGGAACGGCACGCCGTGGCCGAAGGCGTTCGGACGGCTCCAGACGATGCCGAGCGAGCGCAGGCCGGCTTCATGCAGCACGTCGAGCATGGTGAGCTCGGGATCGATCGCCTCGACCCCTTCGATGTGGAACACCGCGGCGATCGAACCTTGCGCCATGGCATTGCGCACATCGCCGGCGCTGCGGCAGACGGTGAGCGCTCCGGCCCGTTCCAGCCTGAACAGGATCGAGGCCATGGCGATCGTCGAGGTCAGCGCCTCATTGCGCGGAACCTCGGGCGGCAGCGGTTCGGCGACGCTCGGCGCCAGGGGCACGGCGCCGCGCCTGGATTTCTCGACAGGCGGCGGAAAGATGGCGAACATGCCCCCGGCGAAGCCGCCGGCTTTCGCGCGTGGCAGGTCGATATGGCCGCCCGATTTCCCCTCGATGAACAGTTTTTCGACGTCCGTGTCTTTCGACTGATAGAGTCTGAGCAACGTATCGTTGTGGCCGTCGAAGACGGGAACGAGATCGGTTTCGGTCATTGGGGGATCATTCGGTTCGTTTGTCGGCGCGGCGGCTAGGATATATCCTATCTACTTAGGCAGGATGCGCCACCCGCGCAAATGCCAAAGCCGCCCCGGCAGGATGGCAGCGCTTGCCGCGCCGTTTCCAAGCAACGAAATCCCTACCGCTTCAGCACGTCGGCCCATTCCTGATGGCGGCGGAACTGGGCGTTGGCGAACGGGCAGAGCGGGATGATCTTCTTGCCTGCCGCACGCGCATCCTCGACGGCGCGGGTGACGAGCCGAAGCCCGGCACCCTGGCCGCGAAAGACGTCCGGCACTTCGGTGTGGTCGATGATGATCTGGTGCTCACCGATCTTGGTGAAGGTCATCTCGGCCTCGGCTCCATCGGGTCCACGCAGGACATAGCGGCCCTTGGAACCGCGATCCTCAAGTTCGATCTCAGGCAGTTGTTCAGGCATCGCTATGCTCCTTGGGCAGCATCGGCAAAGAACCGCCGTGCCGCCTCGATCTCGTTTGGCCGCACCTCGTGCCCGCCATCGTGCCATTCCACTGTGACATCGGCGCCGTCGGCACGCAAATAGGCCTCGAGCCGCGTGGTCAGGTTCGGCGGACAGATCGGGTCGCGCTTGCCGGCGGTCATCAGAATATGGCGGCCGGCGAGGCTGCCCTTGACCTGCGGCTCGAACGGGATCAGCGGATGCATCAGCACCGACGCGTCGAACAGCGCTGGAACCGCGAACACCACGGAGGCCAGGACATTGGCGCCGTTGGAATAGCCGAGACCCTGCACGGATGACGGCTTCGCTGCTTCGACATGGGCCTTGACGAAGCCCGCCACCTTGTCCGTCGCCCGCGCCAGATCGTCCATATCGTAGACGCCCTCGCCGGTGCGGCGAAAGAAGCGCGCGGCACCCTGTTCCGATACATCGCCACGCGGCGAGACGATGGTTGCCTGGGGCGCGAGATCGCGCCCCAGCGACAGAAGCTGGTTCTCATCGGCCCCAGTGCCATGGAAGACGAACAGCAATGGACCGCCCGGCGAACCGGGCAGCAGCTTGTGGATGTAAGCGTCCTTGCTCATGACCTCAGCCTTCCAGCTTCTGCAGGTGCTGTTCGAGATACGGCCGTAGGTGCTGGTGCTGCGACGGCAGCTTCAGCGCTTCGCCCAGATGAGCGGTATCCTCGTCGCGATCGAAACCCGGCTCGTTGGTGGCGACTTCGAACAGCACGCCACCCGGTGTGCGGAAATAGATCGCCCAGAAGTAGTCGCGATCGATCACCGGCGTCACCCCATAGCCCGTGTCCATCAACGCCTTGCGCACCTCGAGCTGCCTGGCGCGGTTCTCGACCGCGAAGGCGACGTGATGGACGGAGCCGGCACCGAGATCGGCGAAGGCCGTGCTCGGCAGCGATTCGATGTCGATAACATCGGCGCCATTGCCGTTCTTCACCGCCAGCCGCCTGAGATTGCCGGACTTGTCGACTTCCTCATAGCCCATGAACTTCAGCAGCTCCTCAGTGGCGCCGCCATCCTTCAGCCTGAGCGATACCGAATGGAAACCGCGGATCGCCTGGTCGACCGGAATACCGCCTTTCGCCCAGGGCGCTCTGCCGTCGCCCTTGCCCTCGACCAGCGCGAAGCCGTCACCATCCGGTCCGGCAAAAGCCAGGCGCTTCTCGCCGAAGGTCTCTTCGCGCGAGAGGCCGGTGACGCCCTCATCGGCAAAACGTTTTTCCCAATAGGCAAGCGTGCCTTCCGGCACCGAGTAGACGGTGGTTCCGACTTCGCCGACGCCATGCCGGCCCTTGCCGATGTCGGGGAAAGGGAAATAGGTCATCACCGAACCCGGCGTGCCGGTCTCATTGCCATAATAGAGATGATAGACGTCGGGCGCGTCGAAATTGACAGTCTTCTTGACCCGGCGCTGGCCGAGTTTCCTGGTGAAGAAATCGTTGTTCTGGCGGGCATCCCTGGCCATCGACGTGACGTGATGCAGGCCCTTGATCTGGTCGAGCATTGTCTTGCTCCTTCCCTTGGTACTTGTGCGGCCCTCGCCGCTGTCCATGCCAATATGAGGACCCGAGCAGTTTACGCAAAGGCGGCAAACACAGAATGGACTGTGTCGCAAAAGTGAACGATGGAACAGAGTTCGTTCACCAATTGGTTCGCAGAGTCGGGCTTGCGCCGTGGCCAGAATTCGTTTCCATGAACGGCATTCGACATTCCGGGACAAAGGTATCGTGAGTGACTGGAAAAGCCAGGCGGCCCAACATTCTCCTGATCACATGCGATCAGTGGCGTGGCGATTGTCTGTCCGCAGCCGGTCATCCGGTTGTGCAGACGCCGAACGCCGACGCACTGGCCGGGGAGGGTGTGCTGTTCAAGCGGCACTATGGCGGCGCGGCGCCCTGCTCGCCCGCCTGCGCCTGCCTCTACACCGGTCTCTACCAGATGAACAACCGCGTCTGCCGCAACGGCACGCCGCTCGACGCGCGCCACGGCAACATCGCGCTCTCGGCTCGGGCCTTGGGCTATGATCCGACGCTGTTCGGCTACACCGACGTCTCGCTCGATCCGCGCCTGCTGGCCCCGGGCGATCCGCGGCTGCAAAGCTATGAAGGCGTGCTGCCCGGCTTTACGGTGCGCCAGTTGCTGCCGGAGCACCAGAAGCAATGGCTATCCTGGCTGGAGCTGCAAGGTGTCGACGCCAGCGCCGGCTCCCCCGACATCCACCGTCCGCTGGCCGACGGCGTGGCCGGGACCACCATCAGCAACGCGCCGCCCGTCTACTGCGGGCAACAAACCCCGGCGGCCTTCCTGACCGGCGAATTCACGCGTTGGCTTGGCGAACAGGAGCACGCCACGCCGTGGTTCGCGCATCTTTCCTTCATCAGCCCGCACCCGCCCTTCATTGTGCCGGAGCCCTACAATACAATGTACGATCCGGCTGACGGCGCGGCCTTCCGGCGCGCGGCAAGCTGGCAAGAAGAGGCGGGAAACCATCCCTACCTTGCCTATGATCTCGGCCGGCAGAAACAGATAAAATTCCGCCCAGACGCCAGAGGCAAGGTGCTCGACTGGAGCGAAGACGATTTTCGCCGCATCCGCGCGATCTATTACGGCATGATTTCCGAGGTCGACGCGCAGCTCGGTCGCGTCTGGCAAGCGGTTAAGGCCGCAGGCGCGTGGGATGACACCATCATCCTTCTGACCTCGGACCATGCCGAGATGATGGGCGACCATTTCATGCTGGGCAAGGGCGGCTATTTCGACGGCAGCTACCACATTCCGCTGATTGTCCGCGATCCGCGCCACGGCAAGGCTGCCGGCGGCCGTGTCGACAGCTTCACCGAAGCGGTCGACATTTTGCCGACCCTTCTCGACCTGCTCGGCGAAAAGCCCGCGCCGCATCTCGACGGCGCCTCGCTGAAGCCGTTCCTGAGCGGAGAAACCCCTGCGGCGTGGCGCGATGCCGCGCATTGGGAGTTTGACTTCCGCTCGATTGCCGCGGGCGAGGCCGAAAACCATTTCGGCATCGCCGCACGTCAATGCAACCTCGCCGTTATCCGCACGGAACATTTCAAGTATGTGCATTTCGGCGGCAACCTGCCGCCGCTGCTGTTCGATCTGGAAAACGATCCGGGCGAGCTGGACAATCTCGCGGCCGACCCCAGTCATCTCACCGTGCGCCTGGAATTCGCCGAACGGCTGCTCGCCTGGCGGGCCGAACATCTCGACCAGTCGTTGGCACTGGCCGAATTGACCGAGAACGGCCTAGTCGGCCATGCCGCTGGCCTGCCACCTGGCCACACATAAATAAAGCCCGCGCCGTTGCCAGCGCGGGCTTCATTTGGCTGAACAGAATTACCTTACGATCATGCGCTGCTGATCGCGCTGTTCGGCATAGCTGCCCTTGTCATAGGCGGTTTGAGCCTCGAGCTGTTCCTTGGTGAAGGTCGTGTAAAGATATTTGTTGCCGTCCTTGTCGGTCATGAATTTGAGATTATCCATGCCGACCGCGACCTCCTTCTCACCGATGCCGAGGAAGCCGCCGACATCGACGATCACCGCATCGGCCTTCTTGTCGGGCGCAAGCACGACATCGCCGATCTCGCCGACCCTTGCGTCATTGGCGCCATAGACAGTCGTGCCCTTCAGGTCATCGGCGCGAATCTCGCCGACCGGCATCTCGGTCAACGTCGACTTGTCGATGGCGGCAGTCTGTGTCTGGTCGGGAGCCGAGGCGTCAGGGGTGGTCGCTGCCGGAGCTTCGGCGGTCTTGTCTGCCGGAGCGACAGCAGGAGCCGTCGTGTCGGACGGCACAGCAGCCGGAGCGGTGGCCGCAGGCTCGTTGGAAGCCGTCGTGGCCGGCGCCGGATCATAGGCCTTGCGGTCGAAATCGGGCTGCGCCTGCAGCTCTTCCTTGGTGGTCTGGGCCACCAGCCAGCGGTCGCCATTCTTCTCGGCCCACTGCGCCTTGGAGAAATCATAGGTGACATTCTTGGCGCCGAGGCCAAGGAAACCACCAACGCCGATGACGAGGGACTCGGCCTTGCCTTCCCTGGTCAGCACGATGTCGTTGACGTCGCCGATATTCTGCGCGTCGTCGCCGGTGCCGTTATAGACGTCTTCACCGATGATGTTGGTGGCAAGGTTACCCTCCGCGCGCTTCACCGGTTCCGCCGGTGCGGCGTTCATGTCGGCCGGCTTTTGTGCCGTGTCCGTCGTAGCGGGTGCCGTCGGTGCTGTCGCGTCGGTCGATGCGGCAGGCGCCGGGGCCGGCGCGTAGGGCTTGCTGTCGAATTCTGCCTGTGCCGTCAGCTCGTCCTTGGTGGTCTGGGCCACCAGCCAGCGGTCGCCATTCTTTTCGGCCCACTGCAGCTTGCCGTAGTCGAAGGCGACGCTCTTGGCGCCGACGCCCAGAAAACCGCCGACGTCGATGACAACGGATTTCGCCTGCCCATCCTTGTCGAAGACGACGTCGCTGACCTTGCCGATGTTCTCGGCGTCATCGCCGGTGCCGTTGTAGACGGACTCACCGATGATGTTGGTGACGATGCTGCCCTCGGCGCGGACCGTCGCGGCGCCTGACTCCTGAACGGCTGGGCTCTGCGCCGGCGCCGGGGTCGTCGCACTCTGCGCATAAGCGCCGGTGGCGATCAGCGTTGCGAGTGCGGTCGTGGCTAAAAGATTGCGGATCATGATAGTCTCTCCTCGTGCCTGATCTCATGCGCCGCGTCTTCGTTGGAAAATCGGACGCGGCATCTACAGGTTCACAACGTTGTGACCAGTCTGTTGTTCCGACAAAACCGCTGTCGTCGGGGAAACGAAACCACAGAAATGATCGCGCCGCCGGGCAGCCACCCCGTGGCAAGGGAACCTTTCCGTCGCCGCCGCGTTTCAGCCATAGGCTGGGTGTCCGGCCGCTTTTGGCTGACACGGTGGAGCGGGGCATGAAATTCGCAGCGGTGCTGAACCGGGATGGCGGCACTTTGCGTACCACCGACCTCGCCGCTTTCTCCGACAGGATGCATCAGACGCTGGAGACGGCCGGTCACTCGCTCAGCATCGAGATCGTCGCCGGCAAGGACGTGGTGGAAACGCTCGACAGCGCGGCTTCGCGTCGCTCGGTCGATATCGTGCTGGCGGGTGGCGGCGACGGGACTGTTTCCGCCGCAGCCGCCCGGTTGATGGGCACGAAGAAGGCGCTTGCCATATTGCCGGCCGGCACCATGAACCTGTTCGCACGCGGACTGGGCATCCCGCAGTCGCTCGACGGCGCGCTGAAATCCTTCGCCGACGGCGAAATCATAGCGGTCGACGTGGCGACGGCCAATGGCCAGCCTTTCGTGCACCAGTTCTCGATCGGCATGCATGCGAAGATGGTGCAACTGCGCCAGAAGATGGAATTCGGTTCGCGGTGGGGAAAGATCCGCGCCTCGGCCAAGGCGGCTTGGGCGACGATCAACAATCCACCTGCGATGAATGTGACGCTCAGCATCGGCGATGCCGAAATGGCGGCACGCATCACCGGCATCGGCATCACCAACAATTTGTTCGGTGAAGGCCATTTGCCCTACGCCGACAATCCGGCGGGCGGCGTGCTTGGCGTCTACGTTACGGTGGCGAAGCAGCGCGCCGAGCTGGTCAAGTTCTTCTTCAACATGGCGCGCGGCAAATGGCGCGACAACGAACATGTCGAAATTCACCAGACGAACAGAACGGTGCTGAAAATCCATTCGAGCAGCCGCAAGTTTCGCGCCGTCATGGACGGCGAATTGGTCAGACTTGACCGTGAAACGGTAATCGAAATCCAGCCTGGTGCGCTGAATGTACTGGTGCCGGCTAGCGCGGCTCAATCGAGAGCCGCCTGATGCGGTGCGTTGCGACGAACAAACCGGCTTTAACCAGCAGGAGCCTGCTCGGTGGTGTTCGGCGGTGTGGGGACGTGCTGTTCATCACTGGTTGGCGCCTTGATCAACACACCATAGATCTCGGCAACGCCCCACGCGGCAAACACCAAAAGCAATGCGGCGATCAGGATTCGAAATCCATGCCAGCCCCATCGCCCCTGCCGCGCCTTGTTTTCTGGAATGATCTTGGCCATGCTCGATCCCTGTCTCATACTGCACCAACTGGCGCGCTCGGCAAATCATGGTCGGGTAACGGTTCCTCGCTAGGATGGTTCCGGAAATGCGCCCTGGCCTTGCACCAGCGCAAGCATGGGGCGGCGAAGACCGGGACGAGGCAATTAGGGTGACTGGCAAGACGCAAACAACACCCGATCTGCCGGCCGAAGTTGCGCGCGCAGTCAAGGATGTTGACCGGCTCGCTGTGCTGCACGGGTTGGAGATGCTGGATACGGCGCCCGACCCCGATTTCGACCGGGTCAGCAGCCTTGCCGCGGCGGTGATGCAGGCGCCGATGGCCCTGGTCACACTCGTCGACCTCGAACGGCAGTGGTTCAAATCCTGCTTCGGCCTGGACGAGACCGAAACGGCGACCGACGTCTCGTTTTGCGCCCATGCGATTTCCGCCGGCGACGAGCCCATGGTGGTCGTGGATGCAACGACGGACCCCCGTTTCAAGACCAACCGGCTGGTCACCGGAAAACATCATGTCCGCTTCTATGCCGGCGCGCCGATGATCGTGGCAGGTGCCCGCATCGGCACGCTGTGCGTGCTCGACCGCGAGCCGCATGGTTTTCCATCCCGCGCCGAGCTCGACCAGTTGAAGGCGCTCGCCAGCCTCGCCGCCAGCCTGTTCACCCTCAAGGATGCAACCCGCAGCGGCGCGATCGCCGAGGCCGCACTGGTGCGCGAGGAAAAACGACGCGCCATCGCACTCGATGCGGCGTCGCTCGCCAGTTGGGCATGGGACATCCGCACCGACATCATCGAATGCGACACATTGATGTCGGAGCTGTTCAGCCTGCCGCGCTCCAACCGGCTGCGCGCACGTGACATCCTCGCCGCCATCGATCCGCGTGACGTCTACCAGACCGAAACCCGCTTTCGCGACGCCCTGACCGGCAGCGACGACTATTTCGGCGAATACCGGGTGAAGGGCTTTCATCCGCCGCGCTGGCTCGCCACGCGCGGCCGTGTGATCGAGCGTGACGGCGACGGCAAGCCGACATTGATCTTCGGCGTCAACTACGACATCTCCGAGCGCAAGCTCGGCGACGAACGGCAACGGCTGCTGCTGCGTGAGCTCAACCATCGCGTCAAGAACACTTTGGCGACCGTCCAGGCGCTGGCAACCCAGACCGTGCGCCACGCCCGCCAGCCAAGCCAGTTCCTCGAGGCCTTCGGCGCCAGGCTTCAGGCCTTGGGCATCGCCCACAATCTGTTGTCGGACCGCGAGTGGCGTGGCATCGGCATCAGTGAACTCGTCCAAATCGAGGTCAAACCTTTCGAAACGGCCGAGCAGCCGCGCATGACGATCTCCGGCGACGACCTGCTGCTGTCGCCCGACCAGGCCATCGGGCTTGGCCTGATTCTGCATGAACTCGCCAGCAACGCGCTGAAATATGGCTCGCTGTCGGTGCCGTCAGGCAGCGTCGACCTCGGCTGGAGGACGCAAGGCAGGAGGGATGCCCGGCGTCTTGTGCTGACCTGGCGCGAAAGCGGCGGCCCGCAAGTCGCTCCGCCGGATCGGCACGGCTTCGGCTCGATCCTCATTCGCCGCAGCCTTGCCAAGGTCATTTTCAGCGAAGTGACCCATGAATTCCGGCCGGAAGGCGTATTTGCCGAAATATCGATGCCCCTGGAAGATCTGTCGAAGTGACCTCCCGACAGGTCTATCTCCGCTCGCTCTCGTCCGGATCGTCGGATTTCACATTCTCGCGGTAGATGGCGTAGGCCGCGAGCGCCACGGCCGGCCCCAGAATGACGCCGAGACCGCCTTTTCCCTTAAGCAGGCTCGGCAGCACGGCGAGTGCGGCGGTGATGCCGATCGCCTTCATGTCGGCATTGCGGCGCCGCGCCCGGCGCCGGGCGCGCGAGCCTGCCGATATCCGGTAGACCAGCAGGACAACCCCGGCAAGCACCAGAAAACCGACGCCGAACCCCAGTGCCGCGGCAAGCGGCCCATAGCGCATCGCCGTCCAGATATAGGCGGCCCCGACAAGAAAGCCGAGACCGCAAAGTGCGGCGGCCATGGCGATCACATAGACGATTGCCGCCGTGCGCGCCCGGTATATGGCGGCCACGGTCTCCCCCGAGGCGAGACCCGAGATCAGGGTTGCCAGCATTCCCATCCGAAGCGCGACTAGCGACGCGCGATGAGCGCGAAAAGGAAGCCGACGCCGGCGGCGATCGCCAGTGACGTCACCGGCTTTTCGCGCACGCTTGCCATCATCTGCGCTTCAATGTCCTTGGCATTGCTGCGCAGGCTGTCAAAGGCTGCTTCGCCCTGCGCACGCAACTGCTCGACCCCTTCCGTGGCTGCGCGGCGCGCGGTGCCGTAACCATGCTCGCCGGTCTTGGCCAGTTGTTTGGTGAGCTTGTCGATGTCGGCCTTCAACTGCCTGATGTCGGCTTCCAGGTCCGCATTTGCACGGGCGTCGTTTGCGGTCTTTCCTGCGGCAGTGGCCATGGCTTAACTCCTTGTGATTGCTTGGTTTCAAACGCGCTGCCCGCCTCAAGGTTCCGGCATTGGGGACAAAGTAGCCGAAAACGCATCGGCGCGCACCCGGTCCGTCGGCTCCCGCAAAAGACGCTTCCTCAGATTAATGGCCGGCGCGCTTCACCCAGCCCTTCCCAGCCGGCGAGCCGCTTGAGGCCTTCATTGTCGGAGACCACGCAGCCGCCGTCGCGCCAGACGATCAGCTTGCGATCCATCAGCTTGCGGATCGTCTTGTTGGTGTGAACCAGCGACAGGCCGAGCGTATCGGCAATGTGCTGCTGCGTGATCGGTATCTGGACAGTTTGGTTGCCATTCAGTCCAACGACCTTGGCGCGGCTGCCGATGAAGGCGATGAGATAGGCAGCGCGCTCGATCGCACTGCGGCGCCCGAGGCTGAGCAGGTTCTCGTCCAGCATCCGCTCTTCACGCGATGCGATCCAGGTGATGTCATAGGCCAGCCCGGGATGATTGCGGTACAGCTCATGCAGATATTCGCGCTCGAAAACACACAGCAGCATCGGCGACAGTGCCTCCACGGAATGCTGCATCTCGCCCATCACACTGCCTTGCAGGCCGATCAGATCGCCGGGCATGAGATAGTTGAGGATTTGGCGGCGGCCGTCCCGCAACAACTTGTAGCGAAACGCCCAGCCGGAGAGCACGGTGTAGAGATGGGCGCTATGGCTTCCCTCCACCAGCACCGTGCCACCCTTTTCGACTGCGAGTTCGCCCTTCTTGAATTTGCTGATGAAGGCCAGTTCCTGTTTTTCGAAATCGCGGAAAATCGGCAACGGCCGCAATGGGCAGTTCTCGCAAGGATATTGGCTATTGTTCTGGACTGACATTTCGACCCCCTTCGAAAGCCCGCTCTTGGAGGAGCGCGTTTCCCGTTGCAAGGATTGAGATTCCGCCCGCTTGCCACATGTCTTTTTTAAATGACAGCAAGCGAATTAGCGATCATGACTCCGGCGTTTCAAGGAGTCTTTGCCTGTGCCCACATTGCTTGACGGATTGCGGATTCTGGTCCTGGAGGACGAATTTCTGATCGCCATGGATGTCGAGCAGCTTTGCCGCGACCATGGCGCCGATGAGGTGGTGATCGCCCGTGACCTGACCGAGGTCGATGGCCGCGAGGTCGCCACGCGATTCGATGCAGCCATTGTCGACTTGATGCTGGGCGGTGTCTCGACGATCGATTTCGCCTCCGGCCTGCGCGCGGCAGGCATACCTTTCGTGTTTGCGTCGGGCTATTCGGATGCAGAGGAGATCAAGGCATCGTTTCCGGGCGTCAGGCTGATTGGCAAACCCTATTCGGGTGAAGACCTCGTGCAAGCGGTCGCCGCGGCCTGCGGACGCGCTTGAGACACGATCGCGGTCAGCTTGCCGGCGAGCTCGTTACCTGGGCCGAAATTGCGTCCGGACCATACTCGTCCTCGCCTGATATTTTCAGGATCTCCTGCAAGCGCGTACGGGCTCGGCTGACGCGGCTCTTGATCGTCCCCACCGCGCAACCGCAGATCTCGGCGGCCTCCTCGTAGGAGAAACCAGACGCGCCGATGAGGATGATGGCTTCGCGTTGGTCCTCCGGCAATTGTTCCAGCGCCCCACGAAAATCCTTCAGGTCAAGCTGGCCGTGCTGAGCCGGATGAACGGCAAGCCTGGCCGTCATGATACCGTCGCTGTCCTGCACTTCGCGCCCGCGCTTGCGCATCTGCGAATAGAACTCGTTGCGCAGGATGGTGAAAAGCCAGGCCTTGAGATTGGTGCCGGGCTGGAAGCTCTCATGCTTGTCCCAAGCCTTGACGAGCGTTTCCTGGACGAGGTCGTCGGCTTTATCGGCATTTTGCGTCAGCGACACGGCGAACGCGCGCAGACTTGGGATTGCCCCAAGCAGATCGGTCTTGAAGCCTTGTGAGACCGCGGCCATGCCTCAGTCCTTCTTCTGTGCGGGTTCAGCCTGTTCCAGCTGGCTAAGCAACTGGGAAAAGCGATCCGGCACATCGTCGGAGACCAGCGCGTCGTAATATTGTTTGAGTTTGCGTCCGATTTCGGAGTTCGGTCCAAGAGCATCACCAGAACCGTTCCGGCGCCTGCTCTCGGCGCCAGCCAGAATATCTTTCGTCATATCCTTCATTTTGCCCTTGTATTCCCAGCGCTCAAGCCGCTCTTATCATACTCAACACAACGCAAGCGGCGCCCTCGTCTGGTTGCCCATCCCGACCATAAACGCCACTCCCCGGCTTTTGTTCCGTCGAGGCGGAACTTTTTCAAAAAATCCGCGTTAACGTCAGGGCTTGCAGTCAGCTTGACCTATGCAGTCACGTCATTCTGAGGGAGACGTCTTACCATGAGCTTATCCGCCACCATCGCACCACATCTGCCCTTCCTGCGCCGCTTCTCGCGGGCTGTTTCCGGGTCGCAAGAGAGTGGTGATGCGCTGGTAGCCGCGATGCTCGAGGCCATCATCGCCGATATCGAGATATTTCCCGAAGCATCGAGCGACCGCATCGCGCTGTACAAGGTTTTCGCCAAGCTGTTCACATCCGTCGCCATCCGCGTCCCGCAGGAGCAGGCGCAATCGGCGTGGGAACAGCGCACCGCCGCCAATCTGAATGCGATCGCGCCGCGGCCTCGTCAGGCCTTTCTGCTCGTGGCTGTCGAAGGCTTCAGCGAGGACGAAGCGGCTGAGATCCTCGACGTCGGCGACCAGGAGTTTTCAGAGCTGCTTGCCCAGGCGAGCAACGAGATATCCCGTCAGGTGGCAACCGACGTTCTGATCATCGAGGATGAACCGCTGATCGCCATGGATATCGAAGAAATGGTAGAGAGCCTCGGGCACCGCGTCGTTGGAACGGCGCGCACCCATGCCGAGGCAGTGATGATGTTCGGCAAGACACGGCCGAAGATGGTGCTGGCCGACATCCAGCTTGCCGACGGCAGTTCCGGCATCGAGGCCGTGAACGAGATCCTGTCATCGACGTCGGTGCCGGTCATCTTCATCACCGCCTTCCCCGAGCGCCTCTTGACTGGCGAACGGCCGGAACCGGCCTTTCTGGTCACCAAGCCGTTCAATCCCGACATGGTCAAGGCGCTGATCAGCCAGGCACTGTTCTTTGACCGCCAGGCGAAAGCCGCCGCATAGTCGTGAATTGGGGAAGTGGTAATCGTGCCGCCTGATGCACGCGGGCGGCGACGGTGAAATTCCTGCGCTTCCTGCTTGAACGATTTGCAAGCTCGGTCTTTTTCGGCAAAGGGTGGGAACAAACCGCAGCCACCCACGTTTTTATCGCACCATTCGAAGGAGATGCATCATGCTTTACTGGGCGCTCGTATTTCTCGTCGTTGCGATCATCGCCGGCGCGCTTGGTTTCGGCGGCATCGCCGGTACATCTGCCGGCATAGCGCAGATATTGTTTTTCATCTTCCTCGCTTTCCTGGTCATTTCGCTTCTTGCGGGCCTGTTCAAACGGGCTTCGTAACAACGAACGGCCGAACACTGGAAGCCGCACCCCTCAAACGGTTTCCAGCCACCGCCGGGCGGTGTCCTAAAGGACGCCGTCCGGCGGACCGTTTTTTGGCGGCGGGTTCGGGAAACCTGTTTGGAACCCATTCACCGGTGAGCCGTTCAGCCTGAATTGGGTGGACAGTTTGGCCGATGGGTTCCAGGACCGGAAACAGGAAGGACGACGTGCAAAGCGATGAAGTCATCGCCCTCCATCCTGCCGAAAGCGGCATGCAGCTCGGCCGTGCCCTTCTTCACGCGTTGCACAATGCCGGCATTTCCGTTCTCTACCAGGATCGCGAGATGAAAACCGTATGGGCGCGCAACATGCGTGCGCCCTGGGTTTCGGACACCACCGACAGCATCGGTATTCTGCCGGAGGCGCAGGCCGACCGCATCGGCGCGGCCAAGCGCGACGTCATTGCATCCGGCAACCCCCAACGTCTCGAGATCAGCGTTCCCGTCGAGGATGGCAGCCGCTGGTTTGAGGTCTGGATCGATGCCGACCACGGCGACGGCGGCACGGTGCAAGGCGTCGTCACCACAATGGTCGAGACGACCGAGCAAAAGCGCCGCGAGCAGACCCTGACGACGCTGTTGCGGGAGGTAAGCCATCGCTCCAAAAACCTGCTGGCGATCATCCAGAGCATAGCCACCCAGACCGGTCGCTACTCCGACAGCATCGGCGATTTCCTGACACGCTTTCGCGGCCGGCTGCAATCGCTGGCTTCGTCCCAAGATCTCGTGACCTCTTCCAACTGGCGGGGTGCAGCACTTCGCGAACTCGTATCGGGCCAGGTGGGCCGCTACGGCGGCGATCCGGTTCGCAGCCTGAGGTTTCAGGGGGCAAACCCCTATCTCAATCCCAACGCTGCCCTGCATATCGGCCTTGCGATGCATGAACTCGCCGTCAATTCGGTGAGCTATGGCGCCCTGTCGCGGCCCGATGGATTCGTCGATGTTACAGCTAACCTGACCGCCGCCGACACGGGAACCTCCCTGTCCCTGACATGGGCCGAGGCAATCGGAGCCAGTGATGTTAGGCGTAGCGAGAAGCGCTTCGGCAGTGTCGCACTCGAACGGGTCGTGCCGACGTCGCTGAACGGAACGGCGACGCTCGAAATCGCGGCCGGCCGTCTCGAGTACCGCCTTGTCGTTCCGCACGGCAATTTCGAGACGGATTGAGCGGCCCGAGCTTCCTTAACCAGCTGTTCACCATAAAAGCAGATGCTGTTTTTCCCAGATACCGCTGGAACTCGTTGCATCACCGAACATTTCCGCAGCAGGATTTGCAGCATGGTGCGGGAGGATTGCCTTGACGGTTGCCGACATGAACAGACTGGAGCAGGCCGCCCGGATTTCCATGGGCGAGTTTGAGGACTCCGAGGCATCCGCGCCACCGCTGGCCCCTGTTCCCAATGGGGCCTTGCGCCTTGTCGCGCTGGGCCTGCTGGCCGTGATCGCGGTAGTCGCCCTGTACCAATTGGTCTGAGGCCAGCTCGTTTCGGCCGGTGACAGAATCGATTGTAGCCCTCTTACTTCCCAGCCCGGCCCAGCGAGCCAGGAACTTTGGCGAATGTAGACCGTTACTATGGCGAGAGGACTTCCCGCCATGGAACATATCGCTGCATTGCTGCTGGTCATCGGTTGCTCGAACACGATGGCTGACTGCCGTGAACTCCAGGTGCCCGTCAGCGTTTTCGCGAGCGCCGAGCAATGCGTGGCCGAACGCCCGTTCGTCTTGGGCGACGTGCAAGGGCAGGCTGACCACATCGTCGCCAAATGCCTTGCCGTCGATCCGGCGCTTGAAGACGACTATGATCAGATCGTCTGGAATGTGCGCGCCGATGGTACGCTTGACGCGTCTCTGGAAGTTTCCAGCCTCGTAATGGCGTCGAACGCGGCACGCCCAGAAAAAGACTATCTTCACCAACAATAGATTGCAGCAGCAAAGGCCGTCATTTCATGCTAAATGGCAGCTGGAGCTTTACCAAGTGAGGACAAAAAGTGAGGAGTGACTCTATGCGGAAGATGATTATTGCACTGGTTGCGGTGGTTGCCGTCAGCGGCTGCACCTCGACCGAGCAGGACGTGGTTGGCGGCGGCTTGATCGGCGCCGGTGTCGGCGGCTTGGTCGGCGGCGGCAAGGGTGCGCTGATCGGCGCGGCCGTTGGTGCCGGTTCCGGCCTGCTGGTGCGCAATCTGCGCAACGGCTATTGCCAATATCGCGATCATCGCGGCCGGATCTACACGGCTCGCTGCAACTAATTCGGCGATCATCGAAACGTCGATCCGGAGGCCGGTCCGCTGGCCTTCGGATTTTTCATGTCTGGACGCTTGATCCTTTTCGGGTGAAGGTCGCGCTCAGTTGGCGAGTGGAATTTTGATTTCCACGTTCAGCCCATTGGCCTGGTAATCGCGTTTGATCGTACCGCGCAGTTCGCGCGTCACGTTGAGATCGATCAGCTTGGTGCCGAATCCGGTCTTGGCTGGCGCTTCGAGTTTCGTCTGCCCGTTTTCGCGCCAATTGAGAGCCAGCGTCCTGTCGCGCCCGCGCCCTTCGACCGACCAGTCCACTTTCAGCGCGCCGACGGAATTGCCGGCTTCGCCGTATTTCAGCGCATTCGTCGCCAGTTCGTGGAAGGTCAGGCCGAGCGCTTGCGTCGTGGTCTCGTCGAGCAGCACCTGTGGTCCCGACAACAGCTCATCGGGTAGCTCCTTGCCGAACACCTGACCCAGCTCGATGCGCAGGAGATCGCCAAGATCGGCCTTCTGCCAGCGCGAGCGCGTCAGCATATCCTGGGACGCCGCCATCGCCTGCAGCCTGGCCGAGAAGGATGCGGAAAACTCGTTGACGTCGGTAGCCCGCGACGCCGTCTGGCGCGCGATCGCCAGCACCCTGGTGATCGAATTCTTGATGCGATGCTTCATCTCCTGCAGCATCAGGTCTTTTTCGATCAAGCTCTTTTCCGTCGTTTCGTGCAACCGCGACGCTGCCTCATAGGCCCGCTCCTGATATCGCGCCACCAGCGCGATGGCGCCCGCCAACAGCAGGCCGAACAGCCCCAGCATCACCGGAATGGCGCGCGACGACGGCTGCGAGAAGGCGCTTGTCGGCCGGAACAGGACAGTCCATGGCCGTCCGGCCACGATGATCTGTCGGGTGACCAGCAGCCTGTCGCCGAAAGTGGAAGCCGGCGGCGTCTCAGACCGGAACAACAGATTGTCGCCGTTTACGGCACCATCGCCATCATAGATTTCGGTGTTGACCGGCAGCAGCGGCGACCGGCTGAGCGCGGTCTGGAACAGATCGCGAGCCCGAAAGGCCGCATAGAGAAAACCGGCCGTCGAGGATCTCGAAGCATTGATGACGTCGGGAGCGGTTTCGACATTGAGCCGCACGAAAACGAAGAAGCCGGTGAACGTCTGCGCGGCGCCCGTGTCCTGGCCCAGCTGCACCAACCCGCTGGCGTGCTGCTGGTCGTCGGACATCGTCTTTTCGATCGCCACACGCCGCACCGGTTCGCTGAACATGTCGTAGCCGATGCCGGCTTGGTTGGATGGATCCAGCGGTTCGAACAGCACGATAGGGGTACGCCAGGATTGCGTGGTATCCGGGTAGATTGGATGACTGACGCCATAATCGTGCAGCATATCGCGTTCGACCGTCGCCTCGTCGCCCGCCTTTGCCAGCCTGAGGAAACCGATGCCGCGCAAGCCGGCGAAATTCTTGTCGACATCGAGCGCGTTGAAGAACGCCTTGAACTCATTGCGAGAAATATCGCCATTGCGGGCGTCGAACAGGGCCTGCGTCGAGCGCAGCAGCGACAGATGCAGGTCGATGCGGCTCTCGATCCGGTTGAGCGCATCGTCGGCAGTCGCCTCGAACTTGATGCGCGCGGCTTCCTGCGTGGCGAAATAAGCAAAACCTGCCATCACCATGCTGATCAGCGCGACGGCGATAAAGGCGATGATCGGAAAAAGCTTCTTCAACGGATCGTGCGGTCCCTGAGCGATGTCGGACCTTTATGGGCAAGTCGCCGTGCCAACACAATGCCAAGGCCAAGCCATCCTTACGGCTGGCATATCACGTGTCCGGCAACCGCGATCTGGCTCGATCTCAGGCCGCTATCTTCAGCGCGCCCGGTCCGGGAATGGCGCCCGGCGGGCATTTGCCCAGAATGATCATCCCCAGCACCTCGTCCTGGGTGACATCAGTGGTGCGGGCGGTGCCGACGACCTGGCCATTCTTCATGACGCAGACCCGGTCGGCAAGCTCGAACACATCGTGGATGTCGTGGCTGATCAGGAAGATGCCGATGCCGTCGGACTTGAGCTGCTTGACCAGTTCGCCGACCTGCGCCGTTTCCTGCGGACCAAGCGCCGCCGTCGGCTCGTCCATGATCAGGATGCGGGCGTTGAACAGGATCGCACGCGCGATCGCCACCGATTGCCGCTGGCCGCCCGACAGCTTGATCACCGGCTCCTTGAAGCGCTGGAAGCGGGGATTGAGCCGACCCATCACCTTGCGTGCCTCGGCCTCCATGGCAACGTCGTCGAGCGTGGCCCAGGCGGTCATCAACTCGCGGCCGAGGAACAGATTGGCGGCGGCGTCGACATTGTCGGCCAACGCCAGCGTCTGGTAGATCGTCTCGATGCCGTATTTCTTGGCATCGCGTGGATTGGAGATCGATGCCTCCTCGCCGTTGACGAAGATCTGGCCCGAATCGCGCTTGTAGGCGCCGGACAGGATCTTGATCAATGTCGACTTGCCGGCGCCATTGTGGCCGAGCAGCGCCACGACCTCCCCGGGGAAAAGATCGATCGAGGCGTCGTCGACGGCGCGGATGCCGCCAAACGCGATCGAGATGTTCCTCATGTCGATCAGCGCGGTGGCTGTAGGAGCAGTCTTGTCAGTCATGGCATGCCCTCCTAGACGCGCTTGCGATAGACGGTGTCGAGCCACACGGCGATCACCAGTACGGCGCCGACGACGATGCTCTGCAGCGGCGAATCGACGCCAAGCAGCACCATGCCGGACTGCAGCGACTGCATCAGCAGGGCGCCGAGCATGGCGCCGATGATCGTTCCCGACCCGCCGGCAAGCGACGTGCCGCCGATCACGGCGGCTGCAATGACCAGCAGCTCGTCGAGCGTTCCAAGCACGTTGGTGGCCGAATTCTGCCGGGCCGAGGAGATCGCTGCGGCGATCGTGGCCAGCACGCCCATGATCATGAACACCTTCATGGTGATCCAGCGCGTGTTGATGCCGGCGAGATTGGCCGCCTCGGGATTGCCGCCGATAGCGAAGACATAGCGGCCGAAACGGGTGCGGTTGGTGATGAAGGTCATGACCAGCCCGACGGCAACCGCCATCAGCACCGGTATGGCGATACCGTGGGCGATGAACAGGCCGCCTTCGGGAACGGTGATGTTGTTGGCAGCCGCATATCTGTTCACGATGCCGATCGGCCAGGGATAGGAATTGGCGAGCCAGACCGCGCCCATGATGGCGCCGCAGGTGACGACTCCGAGCAGCGTCTCGGCCCAGATCGGACGTAGCGGAAACCGGAAACGCTTGCGCTGTACCCGCCCGTTGAACAGCCCAAACACCACGGCGAGGCAGGCGACAATCCCGACGACCCAGCTCCAGGTCGCGCCGATCGATCCCGCCGGCCCGCCGCCCATCAGCTGAAAAGTGGCGTCAAGCGGCGCCACGGTCTGGCCTGACGTGACCCACCAGGCCGCACCGCGCCAGACCAGCAGGCCACCCAGCGTCACGATAAAGGCGGGCACTTCGAGATAGGCGATGACGAAGCCTTGAAAGGCGCCGATCAGCAGGCCGAGCGCCAGGCCGATGACCAGCGCCAGGACCCAGATCCACGGATTGCCGAGTTCGAGCCCGACAAAGCGCACCAGGAAATGCACCTGGGCAAACCCCATCACCATGCCGATCAGGCCCTCGGCGGAACCGACCGACAGGTCGATGTTGCGCATGACGATGACCAGCACCATGCCGCAGGCCATGATGGCAACCGCGGATGTCTGCACCGACAGGTTCCACAGATTGCGCGGCGTGAGAAAGGTGCGGCTGTCGAAATCGAGCGGGTTGACGCCGAGGCGCAGGCTGGAAATGACATGCAGCCCAATCCAGATGACCAGCAGCGCGCCGATCATGCCGAGCATGCGGGTATCGATCTCGGTCGCCTTCAGGAACCGGGCGACGGCCCCGAGTTCCGACGCGCGCGCCGTATCGGCCTGTGGGTTGGACGTCGTATCGGTCATGATTTCCTCCCACCGACTGGCCGTCTGACGCGTATACCGGAGCCCAGCCTAGAAGCTATCCGCATGATGCGGAAACACAAAAGTCTTTGAGAAAACGCCGCGGCTTTTGGGCCGCGGCGTTGAGAATGCAGGCACAAGCCAGCTTTTAGTTGCAGGCCGCGACGGTGCCGGCAGCGACGCCCGTGCAGACTTCTTCCTTCTTGATCCAGCCAGCGTCGATGACGAGGTTGAGATTGTCCTTGGTGATGGCAATCGGGGTCAGGAACAGCGACTTGACGGTGTTGCCGCCCGGCGTCGTGAAGTCCTTGGCGCCGGCAATGTCGCCGGTCTTCTTGCCGTCTGCGAGCTGCGAAGCGATCTCGGCGGCGGTCTTGCCGAGCTCACGCGCGTCCTTCCATACCGAAACGGTCTGCGTGCCGAGCGCGATACGGTTCAGCGCGGCGTGGTCGCCGTCCTGACCCGAGACCGGCACTGTGCCGGCAAGGCCTTGCGCCGTCAGCGCCGCGACGACGCCACCGGCGGTGCCGTCATTGGCCGCGACCACCGCGTCGACCTTGTTGTCGTTGGCGGTCAGGAACTGTTCCATGTTCTTCTGGGCGTTGGCGGGCAGCCAGCCATCCGTGTAGGCTTCGCCGACATTCTTGATCTTGCCGCTGTCGATGGCTTCCTTGAGCACTTCCATCGAGCCCGAGAACAGGAAGTCGGCATTGGGATCGGCACCGGAGCCCTTGATGAAGACGTAGTTGCCTTCCGGCTTGACCTTGAACACTTCGCGGGCCTGCATGCGGCCGACTTCCTTGTTGTCGAAGGTCAGATAGAAGACGTCCTTGTTTTCGATCAACCGGTCATAGCCGACGACCGGAATGCCTTCGTCCAGCGCCTTCTGCACCGCAGGGCCGATGGCCGAGGCGTCCTGCGCCAGGATGATCAGCGAATTGGCGCCCTGCGAAATCAGGCTTTCGACATCGGTGAGCTGCTTGCCGGGATTGGACTGCGCATCGGCGGAGATGTACTTGTCGCCGGCGGCCTCGATCGCCGTCTTCATGGCGGCCTCGTCGGTCTTCCAACGCTCTTCCTGGAAATTGGACCACGAAACGCCGACGACCTTGTCCTTCGCCTGCGCGACAGACGCGAGCGTCAGCGACATGGCGGCACCCGCCAGGATGGCGGCTGTGAATCTTTTCATATTATCCTCCCTGCGCCGCGTATGGCGCGACCAAACTGACCCGAGGGCCGGCACAGAAGCCCTATTTTTTCGAGCCTCGAAAAAACACTGGGCCAACGTCCGAACGCTGTCAACATCGATTCTGATGGATTTTGATGTCATTTCGAGTTTTTTTCGAGTCTCGGAATAAATAAATGACAGGGCGTGCAGCTTCTGCCAGTATTTACCTGCGTCACCGACAGCGTTCCAGGGCAGGAAGAACCGCGGCGACCGGGAGGACGTGAAAGAACATGTCGGTCGGAATCCGCCACGACGATCTGCGTCGCCGCAACCGGGCGATGGTAATTGCGGCCGTGCGCCAGGCCGGACAACCGTCCCGCACCGAAATCGCCGCGACCACAAGCCTCAGCCATTCGACCATCTCGGCGATTTCCTCCGACTTGATCGTCGAAGGCATCCTGACCGAAAGCAAGCCGAGCGAGGCCGGCTCGCTCAAACGCGGCCGGCCGCAGGTCGGCCTCAGTCTCAATCCGGAAGCGGCCGCGGTAATGACCGTAGTGCTGTCGCTGAACTTCCTCTCCGTCGCCGTCATCGACTATGCCGGCCAGGTAGTATCCGAGGAACAGCGCCGGCTGGACACGCTGACGATGTCGCGCGAGTCGCTGATCGGTGAATGCGCGGCAATCGTGCGCCGCCGCCTGGCAGATCCCGACCTGGACGTGCGCAGCATCGCCCGCATCGCGCTGGCGATCCAGGGCATTACCGACACCCGTGCCCGCGCCATGCTGTGGTCGCCGATCACGCCGCACACCGATATCGCCTTCGCTGACATATTCGAAGACGCGTTCGGCATCCCCGCCATAATGGAGAACGACTGCAACATGATGGCGGTGGCGCTGCGCTGGCGCGACCCCGATCGTTACCGCGACGATTTCATCGCTATCCTTTTGTCGCACGGCATCGGCATGGGCCTGGTGCTGAAGGGCGAATTGTTCACCGGCACCCATTCCTCGGGCGGCGAATTCGGCCACATGATCCATCGGCCGAACGGCGCGCTCTGCCGCTGCGGACGGCGCGGCTGCGTCGAAGCCTATGCGGGCAATTACGCCATCTGGCGCAACGCCAGGCAGATGGGCGAGGATGCAGAACCCGTCGCCGATGTCAGCGACGCCGACATGCGCGCCCTGGCTGCCGCGGCCCGCGAAGGTGACGGACCCGAACGGGAAGCCTATCGCAAGGCTGGCGAAGCGCTCGGCTACGGCCTCGGCAGCCTGTTCGCGCTGATCGATCCGGCGCCCGTTGCCATGGTCGGCGTCAGCGCGGCCGCCTTCGACCTGATAGAGCCGGCACTGCGCGAGGCGATTGCCCAGACCGCCGGTGGCCAGCACTCAAAATCGATTTCCTTCGACACCGAGCCGAACGAACTGCCACTGATCCGCGAAGGCTGCGCCATGCGGGCACTGATCTTCGTCGATCAAGAGATTTTTGCGCCGGGCGTGCAGGCGAGAGGGAGCGCCGGAAAGAGCGTGGCGTGAGGACCAGGGTCAAAATTGCGCGGTCCGCAACATCTACCGCTCCTTGAAAGCGCGCGCGAAGGAATCGCGCATCGGCCGTACGAGATACTCGAAGAAAGTCCGTTCGCCGGTGCTGATGAACGCTTCTACCGGCATTCCAGGGTAAAGCTGCTCCGCTTTCACGCCGGGCGGCAAGTTGGCGGCAATCTTCAGCTTGGCGCGGAAATAGGGTTCATGCGTAGCCTGATCGATAAGCCGATCTGCGGAAACCTGTGTCACCATGGCTGAAATCTCAGGGGTGAGCCGCATGTTCAACGCTGATAGTCGCAGTCTTGCCGGCTGGCCGACACGAACCTGGTCAATGTCTTTCGGCGGCAGCCGTGCATCGACGATCAAGCCCGATGCCGTAGGCAGAATCTCCATGATCTTCTCGCCGGGGGCAATCACGCTGCCCTTGGAATTGTAGGTGGACGATACCACGATGCCCGCCGCCGGCGCCTTGATCGTCGTCCGCCGCAGCACTGCCTCGGATGCCCGCATCTGTTCGTCAATGTCAGCCAGCGAAGAACGTACCTCGTCGAGTTTCGTCAGGGCTTCCTCCACGCGTTGCGTGGTCAGGCGCTCTATCTGCTCCTGGGCTTCGACGATCTGGGTGTTGGCCGATGCAAGATTTGCCTCCAGCGCCCCTGCCTGCCCGACGAGATCGGCCTCGCTACGCAAAAGCTGTGAATATTCAGTGCGATTGGTGAGGCCCTTGTCCAAAAGGCTGGTCTTGATGCCGAGTTCTTTCTTCACGACTTCGGCCTGTTGCTCAATGGCCTGTTTCTGGGCCTGCAATCCGACAACAGACTGGCGATGCATGGCAACCCGTTGCCTGAGGATCGATTGTTCCGATCGAAATCGGGCGAGCCTGGCGTTGAATTCCTTCTGCTGTTCTTGAACCAGGACCTCGAAATTGTGTTGGAACGGTGCCGGCGCAGCCTCTGTGATTGGCGCAAGCCGATCCAACCCGTCGCGTTCCGCCTCCAGCCGCGAGGCGCTGGCCTTCAACGCGATCGACTGTCTCGTCAGCCGGTTGAGTTCGGCTTGCGCGGCTGTTCGATCCAGCAGGATCAGTTCCTGGGCCTGTTGCACCCGATCACCCTCATGGACGAGCAACTCTTGGATGATGCCGCCCTCGGGATGCTGGATGAGGATGTTCCCGCCTGTCGCCGAGATTGTGCCTTGCGTGATGACCGCGCCGGACAACGGTGCACTGACCGCCCAATAGCCAAAGCAACCCATCAATATCGCCATTGCCGCGTATCCGGCGAATGCCACCCGGCGAATGTCGGTGCGTGCTGTGCCTTCCCGGACGAGGCTCTGTGCTGTCATCTTCTACGATCCAAAGCGGACACTATGAGGGGTGCCGCGGTTCGTCGTTGCAAAAGACCCTGTCACCGCCATGCTGCGCTGTGGGGCAAGGCCGATGCCGGCGATTGGCTGCCGCATCACGTCGCCGCTTGGACCGAAGGCTTCGATCACTCCGCTGCGTAGAAGCATCACGCGGTCGCAGGCTGCGGCGACCGAAGGGCGGTGCGTTATCACGATTGTCGTAACGCCCGCCGCTTTCGCGGCGGCAAGCACTTCTTCGAGCGCGGCTTCGCCGCTGCCGTCGAGATGGGTACTGGGCTCATCCAGAACGAGAACATGCGGATTGCCGTAAAAAGCGCGCGCCAGCCCGATCCTTTGGCGTTCGCCGCCCGACAGTGTTCTGTCCGACGAACCTATTCTGGTCTGATAGCCGTCTCGCTGCTCCAGTATCAGCTCATGCGCCCGGGCATTCTTTGCTGCCTCGACGATAGAGGCGTCATTCGCATCGGGTTCAAAGCGGGCGACATTTTCCGCGATCGATCCGGGAAAGAGCTCCACCTCCTGAGCGAGATATCCGATATGCCGGCCAAGCTGCTTCTCGTCCCAGGTTCTGAGATCGGCGCCATCAATCCTGACGCAGCCGCTGGTTGCCTGAATCGCACCGACAAGTAATCTTGCCAGGGTGGACTTGCCGGCTCCGCTCGGACCTATTATCGCCACCGCTTCGCCTGCGCCGATGCGGAAGTTCAGTCTCTTGATGATGGGTTCGGTGCCGGGTGTGGCGTTCGGCGCGACAAAGATGAGGCCCTGCACGACAATTTCGCCGGACGGGTCCGGCAAGGTCAGTTTTTGCGCATGCGCCGGATGGGCGGAAAACGCCTTGTCCAAACGCTTCCACGATCGTCTGGCGTCGACGATCTGCCGCCATGACCCGATCAGTTGGTCGAGCGGCTGCAGCGCACGGGACGACACCAGGGAAGACGCGAAGATCATGCCGGCCGTCATCTTCCCTTGCAGCACGAGCCATGCTCCGACACCCAGTATTGCTAGCTGAAGCATCATGCGTACGGCTCGCGACGTTCCACTGAAAATCGCGTTGGCCATCGACGAACGGTCATGCAGGACTAGCGCCTCCGCCACGTGCCTTCCCCACACTCGCGCGGCGTTTTGGATCATGCCCATGGCGCGCAGCGTCTCTGCATTCCGGGCAAAGGCCTGCTCCGACAGGCTGGCAACAGCCGAGCGTTCCGCCGACAAGGCATCATTCTTGCCGATGGCAAACTGATTTGCCACGACCAGCGCAAGCAACAGACCAGATCCCGCCAGCGTAAGCCAGAACAGCAAAGGATGGATGAGGTACAGCAGGGCGAGGAAGAACGGAGCAAACGGCAGGTCGAACAAGACCGCCGCGCCACGTGACCTGATGAAGGCGCATACCGAGGCAAGGTCGCGCAGTGGAGGCAGGGCTGCTCCCCCGGCGTACTTAGCCTCCAGCGAGACGGCGAATGTCCTCGCGCCCAGTCTGTTGTCGACAATGGCTGCAACGCGCTGCGTGTAAACGGAGCGGACCGCATCGAGGAGACCGAGAAAGGCGAGTGCGAGAACCGCGATAGCAGAGAGGTAAAGAAGCGTCTCGACGCTGGAGGAAGGCAGGACGCGGTCATAGACCTGCAACAGATAAAGGGGGATCACCAATAGCAGGATGTTGATGAGGAACGAAAAAACACCGACATCGGCGATGGCGCGCCTCAAGACTGCCCGCAGATCAGACCGTGCAATCATTCCCGCGCTCCTAACGGCTCATGGCCCCAACATAAGGGCGTCGCTTAGACCGAATGGTCGCCGGCGATGTCCAAGGGGTGGTGCTGCAGGTCGTCCAGCGTATAGGCGCGGATGTAGTCGATCTTCATCTCCGCTGGCGTAGCCAGATGGTCAGGAGGCTGGCCGGCAATGCCGCCCACCGCGAGATTGGCCAGCATATACATGGGATCGTGCATGTCGGCCGGCGTCGCTGCTTGAGCGACCTTTACACCATCGTAGGTCCAGACAAGCTCATCCTTCGTCCAGAGCAGGCCATAGGTGTGGAAACCGTCGGTATCCGCAACGTTCACCGTTGACGAAACCTTCGTGTGCGCTCCCGTCTCATTGGAATGCGCCGTCATGTAGAGCGTGTTCGGGTCCTGGCCGCGCGTTTCGACAACGTCCAGCTCCGGCGGCCACGATCCGTCCTCCGGAAGCAGCCAGAACGCCGGCCAGGCTCCGGCTGTTTCAGGAAGATCCGCCCGCATTTCGAAATAGCCGTAGGTTTGCGAGAAGGTGTCGTGGGTCGTCAGGATCCCCGAGGTGTATTCGTAGTTGTTGATCAGAGGCTTGATGTCCTCCGGCGCCTGCGCGGCGGTGATGGTGAGGACGCCGTTCTCAACGCTGAACGGATGGACCGAACTCGTCGGGCCATAATTGGCGTCGATATACCACTGCAACTCACCATTGCTGCTCAACGTGCTGCCGTTCGGCGCTCCCCACCAGAAATTGGAATTCCAGGTGCCGTCCTGCCCGTCCCGAAGGCTCAGCGTGTTGAAATCGTCGGAGAAGGACAGCGTCATTGCGGACTTGTCTATCGGAAGTTCGAACTGGGTGGGCTGCAGCTTGTCGATGGTCGTATTCTTGAACACCAGGATTTCGTCGGATCCGAGGTTCAGCATCACGTTCGATTCCACTTGGACCATCTGTGAACGGACGGCATCGAACGAAGTGAAATCGTAGCCGTTAAGGCGGAGCGCATCGGTCGCACCGAAATCGAAGATAAGATCGCTTCCATTACCTTTGGAGATGGCGAAAGTATCGGCGCCATCGCCGCCGATCAGGACATCATTTCCCTTGCCGCCATCCAGCGTCTGGTGACCTGACCCGCCCTTGATGATGTTGTCCAACGCATTTCCGAACGCAAATCGGTTGGTGCCGGTAACGACGAGGTTCTCGAAATTGTCAGGGAGCTTGTAGCTCATCCATGTGTCGATCGTGTCGATCCCTGCCCCAGGATCCTCGACCACCTTGTTGTTGGTGGAATAGAGATGATAGTAGTCGTCGCCGGCGCCACCGTGGATCGTGACAGTGACGCCGGTGTCTCCCCAGAAGGAGTCGTTGCCGGAGGTGCCATGCAGTTCCGGTCCAGACCCGGTGGCCGAGAACCAATGAGTGGAAGCGCCGGTGTAGGCAAGAGGGATGCCTTTGGCGTTTAAGACCGTGCTCATCAGAAATCCTTCCTCATGGTGTCCGACCTGGTCAAAGGTCCGGCGACCGCTCCCAAAGCAACGCTGCAAGGAACGAGATCGTTCCACGGAATCGTCATTCGATCCGAGACCGCAATAATCGGAAGGCGGATAATGAATAAGGAGGTGATGGCTCAATGTAAATTGAAGCAATTTAGTAAAATCGTATATTTATGCAGAACACACGTCGTTTAACGAACGTATATCTAAGTTAACTCAAATTTATTCTTGCATGGCTTTCTGGTCGGAGTCTGCGGGCAAGATGGCGACGTACCGCCAAGAGCGGTCATCCTCATCAGGTTTCGAATGACCGCATTTGGGCCAAAGCGTCACGTGCTCGCTCCCCATCGATGAGACGAGTGCAACATTCCACTCTTCGCGGCTGTTGGCGACCACGTGCTAATCGAGTTTTCCCGGTCACGATCTATCGGGACGGAACAGCCACCTAGTCTTCCCTGATCGCGTAACCCGCCCCACGGATGGTGCGGATGACATCAGGCATGCGGCCGTTGTTGACCGCCTTGCGCAGCCGGCCGACGTGCACGTCGACAGTGCGTTCGTCGATGTAAATCGTCTCGCCCCAGACATTGTCGAGCAGCTGGCTGCGCGAGAACACGCGGCCGGGGTGGCGCATCATGAATTCGAGCAGGCGGAATTCGGTCGGCCCGAGCCGGATCTCGCTCTTCTTGCGATAGACCCGGTGCGACTCGCGATCGAGCACGATGTCGCCGACCTTTAGCACGCTGGACAGCACTTCCGGCTTGGCCCGGCGCAGCAGCGCCTTGACCCTGGCCATGAACTCCGGCGTCGAGAACGGCTTGACCAGATAGTCGTCGGCGCCGGTCGACAGGCCGCGCACGCGGTCGCTTTCCTCGCCTCGCGCGGTCAGCATGATGATCGGCAGCCGCTCGGTCTCTGGGCGCATTCGCAGGCGCCGGCAGAGTTCGATGCCGGAAACCGCCGGCACCATCCAGTCGAGCACGAGAAGGTCGGGAACGTTCTCCTGCAGCCGGATTTCGGCCTCGTCGCCGCGCGTCACCACCTCGACCTGGTAACCTTCGGATTCAAGATTGTAGCGGAGCAGCACGCCTAGCGGCTCCTCATCCTCCACCACCATGATGCGTGGTGCGATCATCGGCTGGTCACCCCTGTTATGCCGCTGGCGCGGACATTGCCGTCTCGTCCTGCTTCGGACGATTGGCTGGCAGCTGCGTGCCGGTCAAAACATAGTAGGCATTTTCGGCGATGTTGGTCACGTGGTCGCCGATCCGCTCGAGGTTCTTGGCGCAGAACAACAGGTGCGTGCACGCCGTGATGTTGCGGGGATCTTCCATCATGTAGGTCAGCAGCTCGCGGAACACCGAGGTGTATTTGACGTCGATGCGTTCGTCATTGTTTCTGAGCGTGGCAAGCGCTGCCGGGTCGGCGGCGGCGTACTCGTCGACGACCCCCTGCACCTGGATCAGCACCAGTTGCGCCATCGCGTCGATCGAATGCGAAAGGTCGTGCGGCGTGACACTCAGCCCGACAGTGCCGACGCGCTTGGCGATGTTCTTGGCAAGGTCGCCGATGCGCTCAAGGTCGCCGGCCATGCGGATCGAACCGACCACCGCACGCAGATCGTTGGCCATTGGCTGGCGCTTGGCGATCAGCGTGATGGCGCGATCGTCCAGCTCGCGCTGGCGTGCATCCATGATGGCATCATCGGAAACCACGCGCTGCGCCAGCGCATTGTCCGAATTGAGCAAAGCCCTGGTCGAGCCACTGACCATCGAGCGGGCGAGATCGCCCATGTCGCGGATCAGCTGGCTGATCTGCTCCAGATCCTCATCGAAAGATGCGACGGTATGTTCACCCATGATCTTCGTCCCTCGTATGCCTGAGCTCAGCCGAACCGGCCGGTGATGTAGTCCTGGGTGCGTTTGTCGTCGGGGGTGGTGAACATCTTGTCGGTGGCGCCCTCCTCGACCAGATAGCCTAGATGGAACATCGCGGTGCGCTGCGACACGCGCGCTGCCTGCTGCATCGAATGGGTGACGATGACGATGGTATAGTTCTGACGCAGTTCGTCGATCAGTTCCTCGACGCGAGCGGTGGCGATCGGGTCGAGCGCCGAACACGGTTCGTCCATCAGGATCACCTCGGGTGACACGGCGATGGCGCGTGCAATGCACAGACGCTGCTGCTGGCCACCGGAAAGACCCGTGCCAGGTTCTTGCAAACGGTCCTTGACCTCGTTCCAGATCGCCGCCTTCTTCAGGCTCGACTCTACGATCTGGTCCATGTCGGCCTTGCGCTTGGCCAATCCGTGGATGCGCGGACCATAGGCAACGTTCTCGTAGATCGATTTGGGGAACGGATTGGGTTTCTGGAACACCATGCCGACGCGCGCCCTGAGTTCGACGACATCGATGTTCTTGTCGTAGATGTCTTCTTCGTCGAGCGTTATCTTGCCGGTTACCCGTGCTGAATCGATGGTGTCGTTCATGCGGTTGAGGCAGCGCAGGAAGGTGGACTTGCCGCAGCCGGAGGGGCCGATCAGCGCCGTCACCTGGTTCAGGCGGACGTCGAGATCGACGTCGAACAGCGCCTGCTTCTCGCCATAGAACACGCCGACCTTGTCGCCGCGCATTTTGATTACTTCGTTCGACTTCATCTTGTCGCCCACTGCGTTTTCAAGGGACTGTTCGGTCATGATGTTCATACCAAGATGCCTTTTTTCTACCAGCGCCGCTCGAACCGACGCCGAAGCACGATCGCGGTGATGTTCATGGCCATGAGGAAGACGAGCAGGATGATGATGGCGCCGGACATACGCTCGACGAAGGCGCGTTCGGCCTCGTTCGCCCACATATAGATCTGCACCGGCAGCGCGGTGGCCGGATCGAAAGGCGTCGTCGGTGGATCGGCGACGAAGGCGACCATGCCGATCAGCAGCAGAGGCGCGGTTTCGCCGAGCGCACGCGCCAGACCGATGATGGTGCCGGTGAGGATGCCGGGCGCGGCAAGCGGCAGGATGTGCTGGAACACCATCTGCATCTTGGAGGCGCCAAGACCGAGAGCTGCCGAGCGGATCGACGGCGGCACCGCTGCAAGTGCGGCTCGCGTCGCGATGATGATCGTCGGCAGCGTCATCAGCGTCAGCACCAGGCCGCCGACGAAGGCGGCAGAGCGCGGCATGCCCAGGAAATTGATGAACACCGCGAGGCCGAGCAAGCCGAAGACGATTGACGGCACTGCGGCCAGATTGTTGATGTTGACCTCGATAAGGTCGGTAAAACGGTTCTTCTTGGCGAACTCCTCCAGATAGATGGAGGCGGCGACGCCGATCGGCAGCGCCAGGAGCAACACGATCACCATCATATAGAACGAGCCGATGATCGCCACGCCCATGCCCGAGGTTTCCGGGCGGCTGGAGGCGCCGTAGGTGAACAGGCCGCTGTTGAAGTGCTCGGCCATCGCGCCCTCGGCCTTGAGCTTGTTCATCCAGGTGATCTGCTGGTCCGAGACCTTGCGTCGCGCTTCCTCGACGCTGAGGTCGATCTGACCCTTGAAAGCCGAGTCGAGATTGGCGGCGGCGAGGATGTTGACGTCGCGCGTCGTGCCGATCACGGACGGATCGGCGGCAACGATGTCGCGCAACTGGACGCGGGCGCCTTCCGACAGGAAGCCCTTGAGCTGCTTGATCGCCGGCTTGTCGTCGGGATTGATGCCGAGCTTGGCCACCAGCGCGTTTTCGGCGAGCTTGGGATAATTCGCCTTGATCAGAACGCTCGGATCGGTTGCGCGTTTGCCGGAAGGATCGATCACCTTCTCGTCGAACGAGATCGGCAGTGATACCGTCGTCTGCCAGAAGGCGGTGTAGCCTTTCGAGACGATGGTGATCAGCATGATTGCCAGGAACGCCAGGCCTACGGAAATCGCCACGACGCCATAGATGCGGAATCGGCGCTCGGCAGCGTAACGGGCCTTCAGGCCGATGTCGCGGCGCGGATGGGCCGCCGCCCTGACCATCGTATCCATGGAAATGTCGGTCATTCGTACTGCTCCCGATATTTGCGCACGATGTAGAGCGCGACGATGTTCATCACCAACGTCAGCGCGAACAGCGTCAGGCCGAGCGCGAAGGCGACCAGCGTCTGCGGCGAATTGAACTCGAGGTCGCCGGTGAGCTGGTTGACGATCTTGACGGTGATGGTCGTCATCGCCTCGAACGGGTTGATGGTGAGGTTGGCGGCGACGCCCGCCGCCAGCACGACAATCATCGTTTCGCCGATAGCGCGCGAGGCAGTCAGCAGGACGGCGCCGACGATGCCGGGCAGTGCAGCCGGCAGGATCACCCGCTTGATCGTCTCGGAGCGGGTCGCGCCGAGGCCGAGCGACCCGTCGCGCATGGCGCGCGGCACCGCGGTTATGATGTCGTCCGAAAGAGAGGACACGACCGGGATCAGCATGACGCCCATGACCAGGCCGGCGGTGAAGATGCTCTGGCCCTGGATGAAGGGCGAACCGCCGGTCAGTGCCGCGGACAGGTCGCGCAGGAATGGCCCAAGCGTGACGACGGCGAAGATGCCGTAGACGATGGTCGGTATGCCGGCCAGCAGTTCAAGCGCCGGCTTGACCACCGAGCGCACCCTGGGCGTTGCGTATTCGGCCATGTAGACAGCCGACATCAGCCCCACCGGCACCGCAACCAGCAGTGCGACGGCGGCGATGTAGAGCGTGCCCGCAAGAAGCGGGATCAGGCCGAACTGGCCCTGGCTGCCGCCCGAACCGGCAGCGGCAAAACGCGGATCCCAGACGGTGCCGAAGAAGAAACTCATCGGCGAGACGCTTTCGAAGAAGGTGATCGTCTGGAACAGCATCGAAAGCACGATGCCGATGGTGGTCAGGATGGCGATGGTGGAGGCGGCAAGCAGCCCCCACAGCATCAGCCTCTCGACATTGTTGCGTGCCCTGGCGCGCGGCTCGATCTGCCTGAGCGCATAGAAGGCGCCGGCGATCGAGGAAACGAGAATGACAATGGCGCCGAACAGGCCGAGCCGGTCCTGGACCTTGTTCGCCTCGACGGCGATCGGGATCATGTAATCCTGCGTGTCGCTCGCCAGTGCCACACCCTTGGCGGCGAGCAGCGGCTGCAACTCGGCAAAGCTGGCAGGCATTGCGGCCAGTGTGCCCGCATCGAGTTTGCGCAGGCCCCTGGCGAGGCTCTTTACCAGGCTGACGTCCAGTGCCTCACTGGCAACCTTGCTGTCGACGGTGCGCTCGGGCAAGGCAGCGTGAATGTGTCGGTCCAGATAGATGGAAGACCCGACGGTCCAGACGGCAAGCAGCAAAAGAGCAGGCAGAACGGCGAGCAGGAAGGCCCACCAGCCATGATAATGGGCGCGCGAATGCGGCTTGACCTTGCCATTGTCCTGGGCCGCGGCACGTTGCCGGCCGATGAAAAAGGCAACCAGGCCGACGGCAACGACGATGGCCAGTACGAGCAAGGACGACATGGACCCACCCCAAGAGAAATTCTTACGCAGCCGCCATTGCGGCCTGCGATGAAACCGGGGCGCGGGATTGGCCCGCACCCCGGTTCGGCAGCTGATTACATCGACTTTCCGGCGGCGAAAGCGTCACGCTGGGCCTGACGCTCGGCATCCGGTGCAGCAACGAGGCCGTATTCGGCGAGCGGGCTTTCCGGGCCAACCATCTGGTCGTCAAGGAAGAACTCGACATATTCCTTGAGGCCGGGAACGACGCCCAGATGCGCCTTCTTGACGTAGAAGAACAGCGGGCGCGAGACGGGATACTTGCCGCTGGCGATCGTCTCGGTCGAAGGCACGATGCCTTCCACGGTGGCGACCTTCAGCTTGTCGGCATTGTTCTCATAGAAGGCGAGGCCAAACACGCCGACGCCGGTCTTGTTGGAGTCTATGCGGGCGAGCGTCTCGGTATAGTCGCCATCGATGTCGACGGCCTTGCCGTCCTTGCGGATGGCGATGCAGGTTTTGCCGATTTCCTTGTCGTCGGCAATGCCGGCAGCCTTGAGAGCAGCCTTGTCACAGCCGGCATCGAGGAGCTTGGTCTCGAACACTTCGCGCGTGCCGTGCTTTTCGCCCGGAATGTAGGCGGCGATGTCCCAGTCGGGCAGCTTCGGATTGACCTGGCTCCACTTGGTGTTCGGATTGTCGACCAGCTTGCCGTCAACGACCAGCTTGGCCGCGAGCGCCTTGTAGATGTCAGCGGGAACCAGCGCCCAGTCCGGGCCCTTGATGTCGGTGGCGAAGACGATGCCGTCATAGCCGATCCGGACTTCCTGGACTTCCTTCACGCCGGCGTCGGCGCAGGACTTGAGTTCGTCCGCCTTGATCGGACGCGACGAGTTGGCGATGTCGATCGTGTCTTCGCCGACGCCCTTGCAAAATTCCTTGATGCCGGCGCCGCTGCCGCCGGATTCGACGACCGGGGTCTTGAAGTTGGTGAACGTTTCGCCGAACTGCTCGGCAACGATCTTGGCATAAGGTAACACGGTCGATGACCCGGCGACCTGGATCTGGTCGCGCGCGGCGGCGAAGCCGGACGACGCGGCGAGCGCAAGCGCAGCGGCCGACGCCGTATAGAGGAATTTCTTCATGTGGCCTGCTCCTGTTCGGAAGATGGTCTCTCGGCGCTCGTCAGTCGGCGCCCGCTGAGGCCAATAGCCTTCGATTATAACAGTCGCATGACAGTTTGATGTCACCCCGGTAACGCTTCATCGGGATGAGCAGAATGCCGCCTGGCCGGCACTCCCGACGCAGCCCGGCTTTGTCACCGGAATCAGGGACTTGCTCTATTCAGCCGAGGCTGGCCGGCGATTTGGGACCAGCCGGCCTCTGTGAAGAAAAGCCGGACGGGAGCGCGTTGCTCTCAGCCAGACGGTGTCGTGGCCGGGCCATCGCCGAAAACAGGTCCGTTGGGGTAGGTTGACGCTGTCTCATGCCGGCGGTCGCTGCTCCCGCCCGTAACTGGGAAGAGCGGAATTCGAATGTAGCCATTGTCTCGGCTGGATGCCGCCTTTGATATGGTGCGATCGCGCCATAGTCTTGGCCGCTGACAGGGGCGCGAATCTTCGCCGCGTTCCCCGCACTCGGGCAGAGCCGGCTTACCCGGCGTTGCGCTGAGCCTGCCGGCTGGCGCCGACCCAGCGCTCGACCTTCTCGAGCAACGCCCGGGGACTGATCGGCTTGGGCAGATAGTCGTCCATGCCTGCCTCCAGGCAGCGCTCGCGGTCGCCCTTCAGCGCATGCGCGGTGACGCCGACGATCGGCACATGCGTGCCGGTTTCTTCCTCCAGCCGGCGAATGGCGGCGGTCGCTTCGAGACCGTTCATCTCCGGCATGGAGACATCCATCAGGATCATGCACGGGTTGAGCCGGCCGAAGGCGTCGAGCGCCTTGCGGCCATTGCCGACGATCTCGAAACCATAACCGGTCTCGCCGAGGATCTGGGTGAACACCATCTGGTTCACCTCATTGTCCTCGGCCACCAGGATGTCCAGCCTGTCGCCGCCAGCCGCCACCGGTGGCCGGGGGCGAATCGAAGGCGGCTGCAGCAGCGCACGCTGTTCGGACGGTGCCGAGGGCTGCGGCCGTGCAACATTGCCTGGAGTGGTGTCGGCCGCGAGCGGCTGCGTGTCGCCAGTATTGTGGCGATGCCGCTGGATGGTGGCGACCAGCGTTTCCAGCAGCACCGAAGAGCGCGCCGGCTTGATCAGCTGGGCATCGATGCCGAGATCGCGATAGCTGGTGTTGGCGAGCGACTGGTCGACCGAGGTCAGCATGATGATCGGCGTGCCGGCAAGACCGGCGGTGTTGCGCACGATCCGCGCCATTTCGGCGCCGCTCATTTCAGGCATCTGGTAGTCGAGCACGACGCAGTCGACCGGCACGCCATAGGCTGCGGCGGCGATCAGCACCTTGAGGCCTTCGGCGCCGCTTTCGGCCGCGCAGGAATCGAACGTCCACGATGTCATCTGTTCGGTCAGGATCGCCCGGTTGACGGCATTGTCGTCGACGATCAGCACACGCGCACCGGTCACGTCGATCGGCATGATGCGTTGCCCGTTCTGCTGTCCGGCCCTCGGCAGCGTCACCGAGAACCAGAAAGTCGAGCCCTTGCCTTCCGCACTTTCGACCCCGATATCGCCGCCCATCAGCTCGACGAGCCGCGAGGTGATGGCGAGGCCGAGACCGGTCCCCTCGTGTCGCCTCGTCGAAGAGGTGTCGACCTGGCTGAATTTCTCGAACACCAGTTTCAGTTTTTCCTCGGGGATACCGATGCCGGTATCGGTGACCGAGATCGTCAGCTTCGTTCCGGTTGGAACCCTCTCGCCGGTGACGTCGACCAGCACATGGCCTTCATCGGTGAATTTCACCGCATTGCCGAGCAGGTTGGTGACGATCTGCCTGATACGGCCGACATCGCCGACGAACAGGCTCTCGAGCCGAGGCTCGACACGAACGATCAGCTCGAGGTCCTTTTCCTTGGCCCGTGTGGACACCAGCGTCGCTACATCCTCGATCGCCTCGGCCAGATTGAAGGGCGCCGGATCGAGCACCAACTGACCGGCATCGATCTTGGAGAAGTCCAGGATGTCGTTGATGATGGTGAGCAGCGCATTGCCCGATTTCACGATGATGTCGGTAAACGTCTTCTGCTTCGGGTCGAGGTCCGATTTGGCCAGCAGTTCGGCCATGCCGAGCACGCCGTTCATCGGCGTGCGGATCTCATGGCTCATATTGGCGAGGAATTCCGACTTGGCGCGGTCGGCGAGCACGGCGCGCTGACGCGCCTCGCGCAGTTCGGCCTCTCGCATCTTCAGCTCGGTGATGTCGGTGGTCGAGCCGATCAAATAGAGCGAGCCGTCGGAGGCGATCATCGCGCCCTTGCGGGCGAATTGATGCCTGACGCTGCCGTCGGCCAACGTCACCGTCTCTTCGACCTCCTGGGTTTCGCCGGTGCGCAGCACGGCGAGGTCGCCATTGACGAAAGCCTCGCCATCCGGCCCGAAAATCTCGATGTCGGTCTTGCCGATAGCCTCTTCCTTGCGGAAGCCCGTGAGATCGCACCAGCCCTTGTTGACATAGAACTGCCTCAGATCGGAGCGCTTGGCGTAGATCGATACCGGCACGTTGTCGATCAGGCTGCGGAACACCTCGTTCTCGCGCATGCTTTCTTCCAGCGCACGCTCGCGCGCCTTGACGTCGGTGATGTCGGTGCTCGAACCGACCAGATGCACCGACCCGTCCAGCGTCACCAGGCGGCTCTTGCGCGTCATCAACTGCCGAACCGTACCGTCGCTATGGGTGACGGGTTCCTCGACCTCCTTGACGGCGCCCGTCACGACGACTTGCGTGTCGTCATGGCTGTAGCCATCGGCGTCCTGCGCACCGAACAACTGCCGGTCGGTGCGGCCGATGACATCCTCCTTGGCCAAGCCGGTGATCGCGCACCAGGCCTTGTTGACGAATTCGATGCTCAGGTCCTGCGCCTTGATGAAGGCGGCCACCGGCAACTCGTCCATCACGTGCCGGAACAGGTCGATCTGGCGCATCGAATCGCGCAATGCCGCCTCGCGGCTCTTGATCTCGGAGATGTCGACGCGAACACCGATGAAGGTGCCGTCATCGGTCCGCATGTCGTAGACCTGGTACCAGCGGCCGTCGGGGTTATGACGCTCGTAGCAGGAATTGGGCAAGCGGTAGCGGGCGAGGATCGCATCCAGCCAGCGGTCATGGTCGCTGTCGTAGAGCTGGTCGACTTGTGGATCGCCGCTGTTGCGGAAATAGCCGTTCGCATGGCCCAGAACGAGTGCCTCGCGGAATGTGCAGCCGGGCTGCCATGCCGGCTTCAAGGCCGGCAGCGTATCCTGGATCTTGCGGTTGGCGAACACGAACCTGTCGTCGCTATCGTAGATGATCACGGCGGCCGGCAAGGATTCAAGGACGCTGGCGAGATGCTTGCGCGCATCCTGCGCCTCGGTCTCGCGGCGTTTCATGTCGGAAACGTCGAACAGGAAGCCGGCAACATAGTTGCGGCCGCTGGCCATGCCGACGCGGCTCTTCCTGACGATGCGCGATCGGCTGGCGCCATCGACCTCGAAATTCTCTTCCACTTCGTACGGCCGCCCGGTCGCAAGGACCTCACCTTCGCTCTGCTCGAAAAGCGCGACAGCGTTCGCCGGGAGGAAATCGCCGCCGGGCTTGCCGAGCATGGTTTGCGGCGTCTGGCCAAACAGAGCAGCGAACGCCTCGTTGACGAAGACGAAGCGCAGATGGTCGTCCTTGACGAAGATCGGATCCTTGACGGCGTTGATCACCGCCTCCGCCAGCCGCGCCTTCTCCAGCGCGTCGGCAAGTTCGGCCTCCCGGTCCTTCATGTCGGTGACGTCGACATAGGAGATCAGCCGCTTGCCGCCGGCCAGCGGCGCCATCGACGAGATCAGGGTGCGGCCGTCATTGCGCGGGAACTGCCGCGAGGCGGCGACCCCGGCCCTGATTTCCGCCTCGCGCTCTGCGACATGCCGCTGCCATGATGCATCGTCGGCACCAAACGGATCGATGTCGCGGCTGGCGTCCATCAGATCGCGGAAGCTGCAGCCGATCTCGGCGCGCCGGGCGTCGATCTGCCAGAAATCATAGAAAGCACGGTTGATGATCTCGGCGCGCATATTGGCGTCCAGGACGAGGACACCGATCGGCATCTGGTCGACCATGCTGCGGAGACTGGCGAAGGTCTCGGCGATCTTGGCGTTCGCGCTTTTGATCTCCGCATCGCGTTGCTTCATCTCGGTGACCTCATAATAGGTCAACAGCCGCTTGCCGCCTGACAGCGCCGTCACCGAGAACATCATCGTCCTGCCGTTGGCATGGACGAATTCGCGCGGCGCGACGGATCCGGCGCGAATCTCGTCGAGACGAGCGGCAAGGTAGCGCTGCCATTGCCGTTCGTCGATGTCGCCATAGATGCCGCTGCGGCGGTTGAGCTCCATCAACAGGCTGAACGGAGCGCCGACGCTAACAGCGCCGTCCGGAATCCTCGAGAGGTCGCGATAGGCCTTGTTGATGATCAGCGTGTCGAGCCTGGCATCGAGAAGCACGACGCCCATATGCATGGCGTCCATCGTTCGCTCGAGGTCGGCCAGATGCTGGTCGGGCTCGCCGTCGGCCGATGGTCCCGGCCCCGGACCTTTAAAGGCGTCCGCCAGTGCCGTGACGTTGCGGCCGATGCCGCGATAACCGGCAAATCTTCCTTCGTCGTCGAACTTCGGAAAGCCTGACGTCAAGACCCAGCGACAGTCGGCGTTGCCACCCTTGAGTTCGTAGACGAAGTCGCGAAAAGGCCGGTGCGCCTGCAGATCCTCCAGATGCGCGGCGCCACTGCGATCGCCGTTCAGGACCTGGTTGAGGAAGTCGAAGCGGAACCGGCCAAGCACGTTTGCCGGATCGATGCCGGTGGCTGCCTGGTAGTTTTGCGAAAGCCAGGAGAACCGCAGTACGGCGTCGGTCTCCCAAATCCAGTCGGAACCGGCTTCAACGAGTTGGCGAAGCGCATCGTTCGAATCCATGCAAGAGGCGGACGATGATGCATCATCGCCATGCACTGTGGATCTGCGAGGCCCGCGCTTGCCGCGCGCGCCGATTGTTTCGTTCGCTTCCGCCATGCCGTCCCCACCCCGAAAACCAAGGCCGAACCCTCCTCCGCGGTTCGTCGGCGGAATGTGCCCGAGAAGCATTAAGGATCCGCTAACCTTAACGGTTGTTAGACAGGATCGGGCGGCAGGGTCTGCTTCATTCCGCCCGGTTGTCGGCAGGGTCGAACCCGCTATATAAGCAACGGCAGGGGTATTGCTGATGCTTGGACGGATTGTGCCTTTTTTCATGGGGCTGGCGCTGCTTTTCGGCGGCGGTTGCTCGCGCAGTTATGACGGCACGGTCGTCATCCCGAGGCCGCTCGATGTCCGGCGCTTCTGGGATCGGCCGCCACCGAATGTCGACTATGGGCAAGCCGAGGTCGAAAACGGCGCTTTTCCGGTGGCGCCGCAGCCGCCCCGGCGTTTTTCCGAGCGCAAGGTCAGCCATGCCGCACCGAGACGGCACCAGACGAGGTTGCCTGCGTCGGCGTCCCTATCGGCGCCGGCGAAATCGCTGACCTGCAGGAACGTCAGCGAGCCTGGCAAGAGAGCTCGCATGGTCTGCGATTAGATTGGAGCTTGGTCCTAAAAGCGGGTTTCGATCAAACAAAACGCGATCCGCGGATAGCTCGGTGACCCGGCCTTCACAGGGAAGCAGCGCCTTTTTTCGGCTCCTTCGCTCCGAGCTTGTCGAGTGCAAGACGAACCTGACGCAGATCTTCCTGCCAACCGTCATCGTCGTCCATTGGGCCCTCCGAGGCAGCCCGCTGCAACCCACGCGCCTCGGATTCGATCTCGCGCAGTTCGGCGATTTTCTGTTCGGTGGTCAGCGAGTCGTCTTCGACGATCTCCAGCACCCGCATTTCCCTGAAAGTAGCCACGGCGTTCCTCCCGGCTGATGTCGATCACAACGCCGTGAGTGCCCCTCTGTTCCAGAGGGATCGCGCAACCGCATCGCAGCAGGCACGCCGCCACCGGTGATCGCCGATCGGGGAAGACCGGCGATCATTCGGCCGGGAAAAATGCCGGGCCGACCACGCGCACCGGCCGCTCGCCGGCCTCGATCGAAAGGTGCTGGGCGGCACCTGGGGCTTCGGCATCGATCCCGGCGACGGCCGCAACCGTGCCGAGATCCGGCTTCGCCGTCGGCAGCGGAATAATGGCGTTGCGCATGTTGGCGGGCGTCACAGTCCTGGCTCGCAGTTCGGTGACCCGCTGGTAGTAGCGCTTGACGTCGCATGCCTTGAAATTCGCATCATCGCGATATCTGAAGGCTGCCGGCAGCTCGGTATAGGGTTTGCGCGTGTCGAGCGCGGTCATCTGGTCGGTTTCGAGGCTGGCGTCGCTCAACGTGTAGAGGTCGACGCTGGGGTCATCGCAGATGTAACGGCATTGATCGACCGTCTCCTTAAGATCGCCGCTGGCGGCGAACTGCGACTTTGGCGCCGGGAAGAAATACCCGTCCGACAGACGCACGCAAAACAGCATCGCATTGCCGGCGAACGTGGTGGTCGCCGATTGGGTGCTGGGCGCGGCGCGCACAGGCCGTTGCTTTGCTGAAGGCGCACAGCCAAGCGCGACGAGGCGCGCCTGCAGGCCCGCTGTGTCGCGGCCCGAATTCCCGGCGGCAGCGATCCGGCGCTGCACATCCGAGCGGCTCCTGGCGAGATCGGCGCAGGCGTTGAAGAGACCACCAAGCGAACTTTTCGCCGTGCACTGGCGCTGTCTCTCGATAGTCTGGATGGCTGCAAGTTGCCGGCGCAACGGGGCAAGCTCCGGGCTTGCCCCGCCGCTGCGGCCAGCCGAAAGCAACTGGCTTCTGATCGCGCCGCAGCTGTCCGCGTAGGACGAAAGCGTACCGAACAAAACTGCCGCCAGCGAAATAAATGCGATCACCATGGAAAGCCAGAAACGGATCATCGGGACAACTTGGTCCTTTTTGCGGAGAACCTGGAATTTAGAGCCCATGACTTCAGCAAGCTTCAGCTACATGAGTACTTTCTAATAATCTAAAGAGTTTCAACCTGAAGGACCTATTGTCTATTGTACTACGTTACCTCATGTAAATTCGATATTACATTTTTATTTCAAGATTGAGACGAACCTCGAAAGAAAGCGCAAGCCTGACCGTGGCCGAGGATTTGCAACGCAACGGACCGAGATCAATGCGCCATTATCGCCAGGCGTTCGAAACCTTTGCCGGGCCTTCCGCGTTGAAGGACCAAAGGGAGATTGCAGATGTCGATCCACTTCACCGTCTCGGACCTGACAAGAAACCTGTTTCACTCGCTGGGGCTGGACCAGCGCGCGCCAAGGCCACTCAATCCCGAGCAGAGCCTGTTGCTGGAATGCTATCTGGCCGGCCAGGTTCCTGAATCAGCCTGGAGCGACTACGTCTTCGAGACGCCCGATCTTGCCCGGCATGCCGAGGCAAGGCGCAGTCACCACTGAGCGGCAGCGCCTATTTTGGAGAAGCGAATTGCAATGTGAACACGTTGCCGGCGATCCCTTGCGCCAGCTTCGCTGAGAAGGTCAGGGGCAGACAATTCTGCAGGGCGGTTGTCGCGGCGTCGACAAACGATTTCTTCGCCATGGCACCGCCTTCCACCTTGATGGCTGTCGGCCTCGGTGGGCCGATTAGCGTGCCGTCCCGCTTGAAGCTGAAGCTCAAGGTGACGCTGGCGGTTCCGGCATCCGCCGGCGGTGTCCAGCATGCCTGAATGGCGGTCCCGACATCGTTCATTGTGTTCAGTTCAGCCGCATTTGAAGGATGAACAGCACTCGCCAGCATCACACCCACAACCGCAACCCGCTTCGCAACGCTTTTCATCGCCAGCCCTCATTTCGCGCCTGACCGACAATCCATGCCGGACTGCCGAAATGGATGGTAGGGTCAACGCCGGCGATGACAATATCTCTCCGCAAAAGTTGACGCCAAAAAAGCGACAGCGGCCGAGGCTTGCGTGGCCTGATCGCTGCTCGATCGCGCCCGGCGATAGAGCAATTCCAGGAAAAGTGTGAAACGGTTTTCCCGGGGAAAGCGCATGGCGCTTCCCTTGGGAATTGCGTTGAACAAAGAGACCGCGTGCGAAAGCAAAAAGGCCGGCATTGCGCCGACCTTTCCCATCGCTACGACGTTCTGCGCCAGTACATCCGTGGTCGCGGGCCGAAAGCGAATTGCCCCGCAGTAGACAGGGCTTCGGTTAACGCATCCTTAACCTCAGGCCTTGCCTGCGACTTCACATGCGCGATATAGCCGCGCACGTCGCCGGCCGGCTCGCTATAGGCCTTGCCGAGCGTCTTCTCGATCGCCGCCACATAGTCCTTCGCCCATCGGGGCAAGGAATAGTCGACGACGGCCAGGAATTCGAGCGTCGCCGCCAGCCGGATATCGGCGATCGAAGGATGCTTGCCGCCGATGAACGGCTTGCCGTCCCTGAAGAAGCTGTGGAAGACCTCCAGCGGCTCGGCGATCGCGGCCATCGCCGCCTTCTGGGCCTCCGACTTCCTGTCGGGGTGCGCGTCGCTGTGGCCGACCTCGCCGGCATAATGCGGGAAGCCGAGCGCCGGGTAGGTGGCGCGCGCCACATAGGGGTAGAGCGTGCCGATCAGGTAGAACATGGCGCTGTCGACCATCGCCCGCTTGGCCGGCGCCTTCGGATAGAATTTCTCCAGCCCGTGCTTGTTGGCGAGATACTGCATGATGGCGCAGCTTTCCCACAGCACGCCTCTGGGGAGGCTCTTGTCCTCGATCATCGGTGTCAAATGGGCCGGGTTTCGCGCCATGAACTCCGGCGAACGGGTGTGGCCCCAGGCATCGGTCTCGGCATGGTCGAAACCGGCCGCGCGCGCAAACACCCGCACGGTCATGTTGTTGACGCTGGGCTTCAGCATGCTGAGCTTCAGCGCCGGCTTCTTGGCCGGCTTGGCCTTGGCCCTGGGCGCGGCTTTTCCCGTCGCCTTCACCGCAGGCCTAACGGCCGCCTTGGCTTTTGGCTTTGCCGCAGCTTTCGCCGCCGGCTTGGCGGCAGCTTTGGCCGCGGATTCCCCGGCAGTCTTCGTCGCTGTCTTGGCCATCTTATTCCTCCCTCTGGTCTGTTCAGTATGGGTTCTTCGCTGCCCGGTCCTCCGACAAGGTTGCGCGGGAACGCTCGACGAGCGCCTGGATCGCATCGGCGAGATGCACTTCGGCGATGTTGTAGTCGCCGCGCGCGACCCGCAGCCTGTGCGCTTCCATCAGCACATCGGCATGGGTGAAGCCCGCTGGCGGTTCGAAGCGGTAGGACGCCAACTCGACCAGCAGACCGAGCGGATCCTCGAAATAGATCGAATCCATGAAACCGCGATCCTTCACGCCGCTGTGCTTGATGCCGCGCTCGTCAAGCCGGGCGACCGCCTGCAGGAAGGTGACGCGCGACACCGAAAAGGCAATGTGGTGGACACAGCCCGGATCGGTCGGCGTGCGCCGCTTCTCTGGTGTGCGGCTCTCGTCGGTGAAGATGGTGACCAGCCGGCCGTCGCCAGGATCGAAATAGAGGTGGCTTTCCCTCGGCTTGTCGAGATTGGGCTGTTCGAAGATGAACGGCATGCCGAGCACGCCTTCCCAGAAATCGATAGAGGTCTGGCGCCCGGCGCCGACCAGCGTGATGTGATGGACGCCCTGCGATTGCAGCTTCTGCATTGGCCTTCCTCCCCACGGCATCAACTGGCCGTCCGGGCAGCGCGGCGTTCTGCGCGCCGCTGGAGCCGTATCTCAGGATCCGTGACGTGATGCTAATGCAAACAGCCTCGCGGCGCCAGAAGCGACGACGCGGCGACGCAACGGGAAAAAGCCGACTGATTGAGAGCGCCGTCCGCACTCCCGATGCCCGACATCGGAAGCACGTACGCGCTGCGCTCTTGGAGGCTGAGATCGACGAATCCGGCCGGTGGCGACCGAATTGATGTACCGACTTACGAGCCGCTGCTGTTGACCGTAGTGCCGACGTTCGTGAATATCCCGTTGAGCGAATTGCCAAGCGCCCGGGCGCCGGTGATGATCGCCAGCGCGATAAGAGCCGCGATCAAGCCATACTCGATCGCGGTCGCGCCAGGCTCGTCCCAAGCGAAACGATAGGCTATTTTCTGCATCTCAACCTCCTGCAGATACTAAAGCGACAACTAATATATCGCCGTGAGCTGCGGGGCGTTAAGGTTCTCGGTTTCGGGTCCGTTAACATTTGCCAGACGACTGAAATGAAGGCCGGAGTGGTTGGTGCCACTGGGATCTTCAAGATTGCGGCTACCTGTGCAGAGCGGGTTTTCCGAACGCCGCAGTATCGACGGTCGCCGACTTCAGAAACGAAATCGACGGCATCCTGTAATTTGTCGGAAAACTTGGTACGCCCAAGGGGAATCGAACCCCTGTTCCCGCCGTGAGAGGGCGGTGTCCTGACCGCTAGACGATGGGCGCGTTCAAGAACCGGCGATATAGGCTGAGCGCTGGGAAAAAGCAACTGGGGTTAGGCCGCTTTCCCTTGCCGAGGAAAAGCCGGCCGTCAGCCTATCGTTTCGGCTCGATCAGATCCCAGAGATTGCCATGCAGATCGGCGAAAACAGCCACCGTGCCATAGGGCTCGAAGCGCGGTGCTTCGCGGAATTCGACGCCCTTCTCCAGCATCGCCGCGTGGTCGCGGGCGAAGTCGTCGGTTTCCAGGAACAGGAAGACACGCCCGCCGGTCTGGTTGCCGATGCTTTTGCTCTGTGCCTCGTCGGAAGCCTCGGCCAGAAGCAGCCTGGCGCCCTGCCCGTTGGCCGGCGCCACTGTGACCCAGCGCTTGCCGCCGCCGAGATCGACATTTTCGACGAGCAGGAACCCCAGCCTCTCGACATACCAGGCGATCGCCTCGTCATAGTTGGCGACGACCAGGGCGACCGTGGCGACGCGACGATGCTCGGCGAACCCGCTCATCCCTGAGGCTTGCTCATTGGCCTGCTGCCGTTCATCGTTGCAGCTCGGTCACTTGTTGCGGATCGCAAAGCGGCCGATCAGGCGTCGCTCCGTGATGTCGTAGACGAAGATCGTGCGGCTGCCGTCGGCAAGCTCGGCGTCGATCGAGACCCGATTGCCGGACAGCGACTGGCTGACCACCTTGGCCCCGACCGGCAGCACGATGTCGCCGCTGACCGGTTCGCCTGCGGGTGTCTGGATATCGCCGGCCAGCGGCGGGTTCGCCGGCGGTGCATTGCGCGCTTTGTAGACAAGGGCGCCGATCACCACCATAAGGGCGAGGAACAGCAGGCCTAGATTGATCCCGACGAAGCGGACGAGTTTCCTGCGCACCTTTTCGACCTCGGGGTCGAGCGGCTTTTCCTGGTCTTCCTCGGCAATTGGGGTGGCCATGACAAACAATCCGGAACGGTTTTTCAATGAGCGCTCATAGCGAAGAGGCCCCTGAATTGATAGAGCACCAATTCATGCAGCCCACTGTGCTGGTGGCGGGCGCGGATGCGGCCGGCCTGCGCCTCGACCAGTGGCTGGCCGCAAGCCTTGGCCCGGACATGTCACGCAGCCGCGTGCAGATGCTGATCAGGCAGGGCGCGGTCTCGGTCGACGGCAAGCCTGTCGACGAGACCAAGCGCAAGATGGCGCCGGGCGAAAGCGTGTCGGTTACCATGCCGGAGCCGGAGCCGGCGGAGCCGCAGGGCGAGAACATCGCGCTCCATGTGCTCTATGAGGACGAAGAGCTGATCGTCATCAACAAGCCGGCCGGGCTTGTCGTTCATCCCGGCGCCGGCAACTGGACCGGCACGCTGGTCAACGCGCTGATCCATCATTGCGGCGACAGCCTTTCCGGCATCGGCGGCGTGCGCCGGCCGGGCATCGTGCACCGCCTCGACAAGGAGACCAGCGGCGTCATGGTCGTCGCCAAGACCGACCGCGCCCACAAGTCACTGTCCGAGGCTTTCGCCGATCACGGCCTGACCGGCGATCTCGAACGTGCCTATCTGGCGCTGGTCTGGGGGATACCGCAAAGGCCGGCCGGAAGGGTCGACGCGCCGCTCGGCCGCGCCGCCGACCGGGTGCGCCGTGCCGTGGTGCCGGAAGGACGCGACGACGCCCGCCATGCGGTCACCCACTTCGCCGTGCAGGAGCGTTTCGGCGAGAGCCAAAAGGAGTTCGCCACGGCCAGCTTGGTCGAATGCCGGCTGGAGACCGGCCGCACCCACCAGATCCGGGTCCACATGGCACATATCGGCCATCCGGTGATCGGCGACCCCGATTATGGGCAGGCCTTCCGCACCAAGGGCAACCGGCTGCCCGAACCCTTGAAAAGTCAGGTCAAGGCATTTCCCCGGCAAGCTTTGCATGCCTGGCTCCTTGCATTTCGCCACCCCACTACCCATCTAACGATGAGGTTCGAGGCGCCGTTACCGAGGGACATGGAGGAACTCGTCAGCGGCTTCCGCAAGCTCTGAACTCGCCATCAAAAAACCTGACTGACATTGTTCACTTCACCGTGACACACTGTTTCGTGTTGAACAAATGCCTGTCTTTTCTGGTTTTGTTCCTGTATAAGATCTGATGTCGCGGGCGAGCCTTTTGGTGCTCGCGTCACATGCCCGCCGCGTTTCGGGGGCATCACTCCAATCGAGAGGGGGCGCTATCATGGCCCAGTCACTACCCAGCATTGTTTCCGGCGAAGGCGGCCTCAGCCGCTACCTGGAAGAAATCCGCCGCTTTCCCATGCTGCAGCCGCAGGAAGAGTACATGCTCGCCAAGCGTTATGCCGAGCATGAAGACACCTCCGCTGCGCACAAGCTCGTCACCAGCCACCTCAGGCTCGTCGCCAAGATCGCCATGGGCTATCGCGGCTATGGCCTGCCGATCGGCGAAGTGATCTCGGAAGGCAATGTCGGCCTGATGCAGGCCGTCAAGAAATTCGAACCCGAGCGTGGCTTCCGCCTGGCGACCTATGCCATGTGGTGGATCAAGGCCTCGATCCAGGAGTACATCCTGCGCTCGTGGAGCCTGGTCAAGATGGGCACGACCGCCAATCAGAAGCGCCTGTTCTTCAACCTGCGCAAGGTGAAGGGCAAGATCCAGGCGCTCGACGACGGCGACTTGAAGCCCGACCAGATCGCCGAGATCGCCACCAGGCTGAACGTTTCCGAAGCCGAGGTGGTGTCGATGAACCGCCGCCTGTCGGGCGACGCCTCGCTCAATGCCCCGATCCGGGCGAGCGAAGGTGAGTCCGGCGAGTGGCAGGACTGGCTGGTCGACGACCACGAAAGCCAGGAAGAGATGCTGATCGAGCAGGACGAGCTGGAAAACCGGCGCGGCATGCTGTCGGGCGCTCTTGCCGTGCTCAACGAGCGCGAGCGTCGCATCTTCGAGGCCCGTCGCCTCGCCGAGGAGCCGCTGACGCTGGAAGAGCTGTCGTCCGAGTTCGACATCAGCCGCGAGCGCGTGCGCCAGATCGAGGTGCGCGCCTTCGAGAAGGTGCAGGATGCGGTCAAGGCCGCCGCCAAGCGCCAGACCCAGGCGCTGCGCACGATTGAGGCGCAGCCCGCGGCGTAAGGTTAGCTTCGGTTACAAAAATCAAGGCGGCGTCAGGAAACTGGCGCCGCCTTTTTTGTAGCGGACTGCAATGGTGGTTGGCGAAAGCGAAGGCGACATCCGATCTCCCCCCTTGCGGGGGAGATGTCCGGCAGGACAGAGGGGGGTGTGAAGGATCGCTACTTTCGGCGTCAGTCACCCAACCGAAAGACTAAAGGCACAACCACAATTAGCTGACAGGTTGGCGGGACAGCACCCCCTCTGCCCTGCCGGGCATCTCCCCCGCAAGGGGGAGATTGGCAACTTCGCCAACAGCCCCTCAAAGCCCATCCAGCGGAAACTTCAGGTACCGCCGGCCATTGGCTTCGGGTTCGGGCAGCCTTCCGCCATTCATGTTGACCTGCAGCGCATGCAGGATCAGCCTTGGCATCGGCAGCATCCTGTCGCGCGCCTCGCGCAGGGCGATAAACTCGACCTCGCTGCGGGCAGCGGCGAGATGGATGTTGGTCGCCTTCTGTATGGCGACCGTGCTCTCCCACAAAGGCTCGCGGCCGCCGGCCTGATAGTCATGGCCGACGAACACCCGCGTCTCGTCCGGCAACGCCAGAATGTCCTGGATCGAGCGCCAGAGCCGCGCGGCACTGCCGCCGGGAAAGTCCGTCCTCGCTGTGCCGCTGTCGGGCATGAACAGCGTGTCGTGGACGAAGGCGGCATCGCCGATCACATAGGTGACCGAGGCCAGCGTATGGCCAGGCGAGAACAGCACCTTGACCGGAAGCGTGCCGACCTTGAAGGTTTCGCCTTCACCAAACAGCCTGTCCCACTGCGAACCGTCGGCGGGAAAATCCGGCCAGTTGTAGATCGCCTTCCACAAATTCTGAACGTCGACGACTCTGTCGCCGATCGCCGTCGGCGCGCCGGTCTTCTCCCTCAGATAGTGTGCCGCCGAGAAATGGTCGGCGTGCGGGTGCGTGTCGAGGATCCATTCGACGCTCAGTCCCTGCTCGCTGATGAAGTCGAGCAGGACATCGGCATTCGTCGTTGCCGTAGCACCGGATTTCTCGTCGAAATCAAGGATCGGATCGATGATGGCGCATCGCTTCGCCGCCTGGTCGGCGACGACATACTGGATGGCCCCGGTCGGCTTGTCATAGAAGCCGCTGACCTGCGGCTTGGCCAAAGCTACGTCCAATTCCGGCTTCCCCAACTCTCGGTCGCCAGGAATGATTTTGCTCTGACGACACCCGAGAGGAGCATGGTTGTCCGCTCGGGCGCGGCAGTCAAGTATCACTTGGCTCGCAAGGGCGGGAAGGCCAAAGATCGCTCCGAAGCGCCTGGGATCAGGCCGATGGCTGCTTGGTCTTCCGCAGATAGGGCAAAATGGTCTCGTAGGCGCCGAAGCGCTTGATCGCGTCTTCGTTGGAGACAGCAGCGGTGATGATGACGTCCTCGCCCTGCTTCCAATTCGCCGGTGTCGCCACCTGGTGCTTGGCGGTGAGCTGCATGGAATCGACCGCGCGCAGGATCTCGTCGAAGTTGCGGCCCGTGGTCATCGGGTAGGTCAGCACCAGCTTGATCTTCTTGTCCGGTCCGATGACATAGACCGAGCGCACCGTGGCATTGTCGGCCGGCGTGCGGCCTTCCGACGTCTCGCCGGCACCGCCCGGCAGCATGTCGTAGAGCTTGGCGACCTTGAGGTCCTTGTCGCCGATCAGCGGGTAGTTCACCGAATGACCGGTCGCCGTCTTGATGTCGTCCTGCCACTTGCCGTGGCTTTCGACCGGATCGACCGAAATGCCGATGATCTTGACGTTGCGCTTCTTGAACTCGCCTTCGAGCCCGGCCATCGTGCCAAGCTCGGTCGTGCAGACCGGCGTGAAATTCTTCGGGTGACTGAACAGGATCGCCCAGCCATCACCGATCCAGTCATGGAATTTGATCGTCCCTTGCGTGGTCTCGGCGGTAAAATCCGGCGCAATGTCGTTGATACGAAGGCTCATGGTACATCTCCCCTGTAAACGGAACCGTCGGCAGCGAGGAACAGCACGCGGCAATCACGCCGACATCAAGCTGTCCCGCCCGGCATCGTTGCATCTTAGCGCAAAAATCGTGGCTGCAAGATAATATGAAACTCTTGTGGGCGGCAGGCGAGCATTTTTATGCTGCCGAATACGCTGCGCGCGTATGAGAGCCTGTTGGGCTGGACAGGAAAGGTTCCTGCCTCAGGTTTTGTTGACCGCCAGCGTCACAGTCAGGTCTTCCATGCGCTGTGCCAGCGCGCCGAGCGCGTTGGTCAGCACGCTATCGCTTTTGTCGGCTTTGGTCAGAGCCTCGTCGCGGGTCTTGCGCAGGGTCAGCACTTCGCTTTCCATGCCCTTGACGCGTTTCTGCAACTCCGAGAGTTCATCCATCACCATGATGCCGGCCATCACGGTCAGCCGCTGATCGCCGATCTCGCCGAACGAGTCCTTCAGATGCGAGACATAGCGGTCGAAACGTTCGGCAAGGTCGATCAGATGGTCTTCCTGACCTTCGTCGCAGGCCATCCGATACTGTTTGCCGTCGATGGAAACCGTGACTTGAGCCATGAGCTATCCAGCCCCCTACCTGTCCAACACAGCGCGGATGGTTTCCATGGCGGTCACCAGCCGTCGCGAGACTTCCTTGTTGGCATCTTCCAGCCGTTCGGCGCGCGCTTCGGAATTATCGAGTTCCTGCGCCAGCCGCGAGCGGTCGGCATTCATCCGCTGCACCTCGGCCTCGGCTTCGGAGTAGTCGCGTTCATGCTCGAGCTTGGCCGCGACGGCGTTTTCCAGCCCCTCGATGGCCTTGCCCAGCCTCGCGATGACTTCCTTGAGTGTGGCTTCCCCGGTCATGGCCTTCGTCCTGTGCCCTGCCCATCACCGAATCGTTCACGTTCAGAACGCGTTATCCCTGAAACATTAGGCACCGGGTGAAGGCAACGTCAACAAAGCTCTCGCGACTGTCCCCCGCTAACGCTAATGTAGGTCCGCCGCCGGCATCACAAGACCGGCAAATGTGCACCCGATTTGTTGACTAAAAGCCCGCGCCTGCTATGTGTCGCGCACCCTTTTCAAGGGCTCTCCCAAGCCCCCAAACCCCCACTTCTGGAGGAACCATGACGTCGCGTGAACAACATGACCGGATGGCCAATGCGATCCGCTTTCTCTCCATGGACGCCGTCGAGAAGGCAAATTCCGGCCATCCAGGCCTGCCCATGGGCTGCGCCGATATCGCTACGGTGCTGTTCACGCGCTTCCTGAAATATGATCCCAAGGCCCCGCACTGGGCCGACCGCGACCGTTTCATCCTGTCGGCCGGCCATGGCTCAATGCTGCTCTATTCGCTGCTGCATCTGACCGGCTACGAAGACATGACCCTCGACCAGATCAAGCACTTCCGTCAGTTGGGCTCGAAGACCGCCGGCCATCCCGAATATGGCCATGCCGCCGGCATAGAGACGACGACGGGCCCGCTCGGCCAGGGTCTCGCCAATTCGGTCGGCTTCGCGCTCGGCGAGCGCATCATGAACGCCGCCTTCGGCAACGATCTCGTCGATCATTACACCTATGTGCTGGCCGGCGACGGCTGCCTGATGGAAGGTGTTTCCCAGGAAGCCATCGCGCTTGCCGGCCATCTCAAGCTCAACAAGCTGATCGTCTTCTGGGACAACAACGACATCTCGATCGACGGCCCGGTCTCGCTGTCCGACAACACCGATCAGGTCGCCCGCTTCCGGGCCTCCGGCTGGAATGCCAGCCACATCGACGGCACCGATCCGGAAGCCATCGCTTATGCCATCGAAGCTGCCCGCCATTCCGACAAGCCGACGATGATCGCCTGCAAGACGACCATCGGCTTCGGCGCGCCAACGAAGGCTGGCACCAACAAGGCGCACGGCTCCCCTCTGGGCGCCGACGAAATCGCCGGCGCGCGCAAGTTCTTCAACTGGGATTCGCCGCCCTTCGAGATTCCAGCCGACATCCTCGACGCCTGGCGCACCGCCGGCAAGGCCGGCGTCAAGGCGCGTACAGACTGGGAAGGCCGCCTGGCCAAGGCCGATGCCAAGCTGAAGGCCGAGTTCGAGCGCCGCATCAGCGGCAAGCTGCCGTCCAATTTCGACGCCGTCATCGCTGATTACAAGAAGAAGCTGTCGGCCGACAAGCCGAAGGTCGCCACCCGCAAGTCTTCCGAGATGGCGCTGGAAGTCATCAACGGCGCCGTGCCCGAGACCATCGGCGGCTCCGCCGACCTGACCGGCTCCAACAACACCAAGACCAGCCAGACCAAGAACATCACGTCGGACGACTATGGCCAGCGCTATGTCCACTACGGCATCCGCGAGCATGGCATGGCGGCTGCGATCAACGGCCTGACTCTGCATGGCGGCCTCATCGCCTATGGCGGCACCTTCATGTGCTTCTCCGACTATGCCCGGCCGTCGATGCGGCTGGCCTCACTGATGGGCATCCGCTCCATCTTCGTCATGACCCATGATTCCATCGGTCTGGGCGAAGACGGCCCGACCCACCAGCCGGTCGAGCATCTGGCCGCATTGCGCGCCATTCCCAACCACAATGTCTTCCGCCCGGCCGACGCGGTCGAAACCGCTGAATGCTGGCAGATCGCCCTCGAGTCGGAAAAGACGCCGTCGACGCTGGCGCTGACACGCCAGAACCTGCCGACGGTACGCAACGAATTCGTTGCTGAGAATCTCAGCAGCCAGGGCGCCTACGAGCTGGCAGCCGCCAGCGGCGAAGCGGCGGTGACGATCTTCGCCACCGGCTCCGAGGTCGAGATCGCGCTCGGCGCCCGCGACCTGCTGGAAAAGCACGGCCATCCCACCCGCGTCGTCTCGGTGCCCTGCTTCGAACTGTTCGACCAGCAGAGCGACGACTACCGCAAGAAAACGATCGGCAACGCGCCAATCAAGATGGCGATCGAAGCCGGCATCCGCCAGGGCTGGGATCATCTGATCGGCTCCGACGGCATCTTCGTCGGCATGACCGGCTTTGGCGCCTCAGGCACCATTGAGCAGCTCTATCCGCATTTCGGCATCACCGCCGAAGCCGCGGTCAAGGCGGCGGAAACCCGCCTGCATGCCAAGTAGGTTCAAGGTTCGGCGAAATCGCGTAAGGCGGCCTCGCCGGGCTGGACCAACTTAATCGATTTAAATCCACGTCGCTGCGGCTGGATTCTTTCCGCTTCCGCCGCTATGAAACTGCGGACCCATCGTCTGCCCTCCAACTCCCAGGGAGAGAATAATGACCGTCAGAGTTGCCATCAACGGATTCGGCCGCATCGGCCGCAACATCCTGCGCGCCATCCATGAATCCGGCCGCAAGGATATCGACGTCGTCGCCGTCAACGACCTCGGCCCGGTCGAGACCAACGCGCATCTCTTGCGCTACGACAGCGTGCATGGCCGCTTCCCGCATGAAGTCTCGGTTTCCGGCGACCAGATCACCGTCGGCAAGGAGACGTTCAAGGTCACCGCGATCAAGGATCCGACGCAGCTGCCGTGGAAGGAACTGGGCATCGACATCGCGCTCGAATGCACCGGCATCTTCACCGCCCGCGACAAGGCAGCCGCACACCTGACCGCCGGCGCCAAGCGCGTCATCGTTTCGGCCCCGGCCGAAGGCGCCGACCTCACCGTCGTCTACGGCATCAACCACGACCAGCTGACCAAGGACCACATCGTCATCTCGAATGCGTCCTGCACCACCAACTGCCTGGCGCCGCTGGCAGCCGTGCTGCATGAGGCGGTCGGCATCGAAAAGGGCATGATGACGACGATCCATTCCTACACCGGCGACCAGCCGACGCTGGACACCATGCACAAGGATCTCTACCGCGCCCGCGCCGCTGCCCTGTCGCAGATCCCGACCTCGACCGGTGCCGCCAAGGCGATCGGACTGGTGCTGCCCGACCTCAAGGGCAAGCTCGACGGCATCTCGATCCGCGTGCCGACCCCGAACGTCTCGGTCGTCGATTTCAAGTTCATCGCCAAGCGGTCGACCACGGTGCAGGAGATCAACGAAGCGGTGATCGCCGCCTCCAACGGCAAGCTCAAGGGCATTCTCGGCGTCACCCATCACCCGAACGTGTCGATCGACTTCAACCACGATCCGCGCTCCTCGATCATGGCGCTCGACCAGACCAAGGTGATGGACGGCAACTTCGTGTCTGTGCTGTCCTGGTACGACAATGAATGGGGTTTCTCCAACCGCATGGGCGACACATCGGTCGCCTTCGGCAAGACCATCGCCTGATCACAAAACTCTCTTTTCGAGACTTGGAACGCCCGGCTTTGCCCGGGCGTTTTTCATGAGGGCGGCTTGCGCCTTTCCAAATTGTGTCCTGGACGCCAAAACATCCAAAAATCAGCGGCATAGGCCAAAAAGCCACCCTGCCGCCTTGCACTGGTCACGTCTTCGCCCCACTCTCTCGCAAAGCAGGAGACAGACGAATTTGAGGGGCTGATTTCAGGATGGAGCATGCGATCTATCTCGTCACGCTGGTCGGCACAGCGCTTGTCGTCGCCGCCGCGTTTTCGAGCCTGATCGCCTTCCGCTTCGGCGCCCCTCTTCTGCTCCTGTTTCTCTGCATTGGCCTCGCCACCGGCACCGACGGACTCGGTATCCAGTTCGACAACGCCCGCATCGCTTATTTTGCCGGCTCACTGGCGCTGGCCGTCATCCTGTTCGATTCCGGTTTCGGCACGCCGCTCAACGCCTTGCGGCAGGCTGCAGGCCCGGCGTTGTCGCTGGCGACCTTCGGCGTAATTCTGACCACCGGCCTGTTCGGCGCCGCCGCCCATTATCTGCTCGATCTCACCTGGCTGGAATCCTTCCTGCTCGGGGCTGCCGTCGCCTCCACAGATGCGGCGGCCGTGTTCTTCCTGTTGCGAGCCGGCGAGATCAATCTGCGCGAACGCGTGCGCTCGACGCTGGAGGTGGAATCCGGCACCAACGACCCGATCGCCATCTTCCTGACCATCACGCTGGTAGAGATCATCGCCGCCCACGCCAACCCCGAGACCAATGTTCTGGTCACCAGCCTGTTCCTCGGCTTCCTCCTCAATATGGGCCTCGGTGCAATCGTAGGCGTGCTGGGCGGTCTCGCCATCGTGCGCCTCGTCGACCGGCTCAATCTCGACCACGGCCTGCTGCCGATCTTCGTGCTGACCTTGTCGCTGATGGTGTTTGCAGCAGCCGGCGCCATTGGCGGCTCAGGCTTCCTGGCGGTGTATATCGCCGGCCTTATCGCCGGCAATTCCGACATCCGAGCCGTCACCATCCTCAAGCGTTTCCAGGACGGCATGTCGTGGCTGGCGCAGATCATCATGTTCCTCATCCTCGGCCTGTTCGCGACGCCGTCGCAGTTTCCGGCGATCATGGTGCCGGCGGTGCTGCTCGGCCTATTCCTGATGTTCGTGGCGCGGCCAGTCGCCGTCTGGCTCTGCCTGATCCCGTTCCGTCTGCCGCGCCCCGAAGTCGCCTTCATCTCGTGGGTCGGCCTGCGCGGCGCGGTGTCGATCCTGCTCGCCATCACCCCGCTGCTCGGCGGGCTGGAAAACGGCCGTGTCATCTTCAACAGCGCCTTCATCATCGTGCTCGTGTCGCTGGTCATCCAGGGCTGGACGGTCGGACCGCTGGCGCGCCGCCTCGGCCTGATCGTGCCGGCACGGCTCGGACCGCTGGACAAGGTCGAGCTGGAACTGCCGGGCTCGGCCCATCACGAGCTTCTCGCCTATCGGGTCGCACACGGCAGCCCGGTGGCGCGCGGCGAGCGCATCCCGCGCTGGGCACGGCCCTCGCTGGTGCTGCGCGACGGCCGCTCGATGCGCTTCCAGGACATGGGCCGGCTCGCCGCCGGCGACCAGGTCTATATTTTCGTGCCGGACCGCTATCCGCGCCTGCTCGACAAGCTGTTCGCCAGCCGTGCCGTGGTCGATCCCGAGGATGCCGATTTCTTCGGTGCGTTCGCGGTCGACCCCGCGCGCTCAGCCGCCGAACTGGAAGCGGCCTATACGCCGGGCCTGACCGAAGCGGAGCAAAAGCTCACCGTTGGCGCGCTGGTCACGGCGCGGCTCGGCGGCCATGCCGAATATGCCGACCGCGTCCTGCTCGGCCCGATAGAACTGATCGTCCGCGACGTCGACGACAAGGGCAAGATCATAGGCCTCGGTCTGTCTTTCGAGCCGACCGCGCCGGTGGCGCGGGTGCCGGTCTTCCTCAGCGCCGGCGAAATCGGCGATCGGCTTTCCGCCTTCATCCGCAACTGGCGCAAGCCGACCGAGACGCAGGAGGCCGAGGCGCGGACGGACGAAAAACCGGCCCCGGAGCCAGCGCCGGAAAAGGCAGCAACCGAAAGCTGACAAACCGCTATTGAGCGCTGCCATTCATCCGCCCCGCCGGCGCAAGATCGTACCCACTTCAAAATTTCGGTTCGAGCGCGCCCTAAGCCTTGCATCGTCACCGATGCGGGGTATGGTCCCCCGGTTTTTCGCGAAAGGAACCCGCATGGCCGCCTTCAAGACACTCGACGATATCGGCAACATCAGCGGCAAGCGCGTGCTGGTGCGCGTCGACCTCAACGTGCCTGTCGCCGACGGCAAGGTCACCGATGCCACCCGCATCGAACGCATCGCACCGACTATCGCCGAGCTATCGGCCAAGGGCGCCAAGGTCATCCTGCTCGCCCATTTTGGCCGCCCCAAGAATGGCCCCTCGCCCGAATTCTCGCTGGAGCCTATCGCCAGGGCGACAGCCGACGTGCTCGGCCGTCCCGTCGGTTTCGCCTCGGATTGCGTCGGCGACACGGCCGGAAGCGCTGTCGCCGCCATGAACAAGGGCGACGTGCTGCTGCTCGAAAACACCCGCTTCTACAAGGCCGAGGAGAAGAACGAGCCGGCCTTCACGGAAAAACTCGCCGCCAATGGCGATATCTTCGTCAACGACGCCTTCTCGGCCGCGCACCGCGCGCATTCTTCGACGGAGGGGCTGGCGCATCTGTTGCCGGCTTTTGCCGGCCGCACCATGCAAGCCGAGCTTGAGGCGCTGGAGAAGGGCTTGGGAAAACCGGTTCGTCCGGTCGTCGCCATTGTCGGCGGCGCCAAGGTCTCGACCAAGATCGATCTGTTGATGAACCTGGTGAAGAAGGTTGATGCCCTCGTCATCGGTGGCGGGATGGCCAACACCTTTCTTGCCGCGCGTGGCACCAATGTCGGCAAATCGCTGTGCGAGCATGATCTCGCCGCGACCGCCAAGCAGATCATGATCGAGGCGGCCGAGGCCGGCTGCGCCATCATCCTGCCGGTCGACGGCGTCGTCGCCAGGGAGTTCAAGGCGGGCGCGGCCTGCGAGACCGTCGCTATATCGGATGTGCCGGCCGACGGCATGATCCTCGATGTCGGCGCCAAAACCGTGACGGCCATCGGCGAATGGATCGACCGCGCCGCGACACTGGTCTGGAACGGCCCGCTCGGCGCCTTCGAGATCGCGCCCTTCGATCATGCGACGGTGGCAGCTGCCAAGCACGCGGCGTCGCGCACCAAGGCCGGCAAGCTGGTCTCGGTCGCCGGCGGTGGCGATACGGTGGCGGCGCTCAACCATGCCGGCGTCGCCGACGACTTCACCTATGTCTCGACCGCCGGCGGCGCTTTCCTGGAATGGATGGAAGGCAAGCCGCTGCCCGGCGTCGACGTCTTGAAGCGCTGAGGCTCCGAGGCGATCAACACTCGGAGAGCGAACAAGGCCGCCCGAGGCTTTCAATCGATTCGAGCTTTCCGATGCCATTCCTTTGGCGGTAGACTTCCGTTAAGCGCGGAACAACCGTTTCAGGAGAAGCCACAATGAGCGAACGTCTCGAAGACATTGCCGCTGCGATCGTCGCCGATGGCAAGGGCCTGCTGGCCGCCGACGAAAGTTCGGGCACCATCAAGAAGCGCTTCGACGTCATTGGCGTCGAATCGACAGCCGACAGCCGCCGCGATTACCGCGAGATGATGTTCCGCACCAGGGAGGCAATGACCCGCTACATCTCCGGCGTCATCCTCTATGACGAGACGATCCGCCAGAAGGCCGCCGACGGCACGCCGCTGGTCGACATCATCAAGGCGGCCGGCGCCATCCCCGGCATCAAGGTCGATGCAGGCGCCAAGCCGCTGGCCAGGTTTCCCGGCGACACCATCACCGAAGGCCTCGATGGCCTGCGCGAGCGCCTTGCCGACTACTACAAGCTCGGCGCCCGCTTCGCCAAATGGCGCGCGGTGATCGACATCGATGTCGCCAAAGGCGTGCCTTCGGGGACCTCGATCGGCTCCAACGCCCATGCGCTCGCCCGCTATGCCGCTCTTTGCCAGGAAGCCGGCATCGTGCCGATCGTCGAACCGGAGGTGCTGATGGATGGCGCCCACGACATCGACACATGCTACGAGATCAGCAAGGTGATTTTGCTCAAGCTCTATAGCGAACTCTACGCGGCGCGCGTCGTGCTGGAAGGTACTATCCTGAAACCGAACATGGTGCTGGCCGGCAGGAAATCAGGCAAGGTGAGTGGCCCTGAAGAAGTCGCGGAAAAGACTATAAAGCTGTTCCGCGAAACCGTACCGGCAGCGGTGCCGGGCATCGCGTTCCTCTCCGGCGGCCAGGAGGACGAGGAGGCGACCGCTAACCTCAACGCCATCAACGCCATCGGGCCGCACCCGTGGAAGCTGACCTTCTCCTATGGTCGCGCGCTGCAGGCCGCGCCACAGAAAGCCTGGAGCGGCAAGGCCTCGAACGTCGCCGTCGGTCAGGCTGCCTTCACCCATCGCGCCCACATGAACCATCTGGCAGCGCTCGGAAAATGGAAGGCGAGCCTGGAACAGGCCGCCTGACCACAGTCCTTTCTTCCTCCTTCGAACCCGGGCCGATGCGCCCGGGTTTTTTGTTTGTGACTTGCCGGGCTTGGGGCGGAGCCTCTCCGTCCTTATTTCCTCTCGGGCGATGTCGGGTTGTGCTCATCCCGAACGTCCTTGGAATGACACTTCAGGGAGAGGTTCATGCATCGCAACAAGGTCGTTTCGCGCGAAGACTGGTTCCAGGCGCACAAGGCGCATCTGGCGCGCGAGAAGGAACTGACGCGGCTCCGCGAGCGGATCGCGGCTGAGCGGCGTGAATTGCCCTGGCTGAAGATCCGGAAGGACTATGTCTTCGAGACCGGGCAAGGGCCGAAGAGACTGGCCGACCTGTTTGCCGGCAACAGCCAGCTGATCGTCTATCACTTCATGTTCGGGCCGGGCTGCGTCAATCATTGCGAGGGCTGCTCATTCCTTGCCGACCATATCGACGGCGCCAATCAGCATCTGCGGCATCACGACGTGTCGCTGGTCGTGGTTTCGCGCGCCCCACTGGCGGAACTTCTGCCTTACAAGCAGCGCATGGGCTGGAAGTTCGACTGGGTGTCGTCCTATGCCTCGGATTTCAACTTCGACATGCAGGTCTCCTTCACCGACAAGCAGATCGCCGCCGGCGACACCACCTACAATTTCGAGACCCGTCCACGGACATCGAAGGAGCTTCCCGGCACCAGCGTTTTCTACCGGGACGAGACCGGCGACATCTTGCTCACCTTCATGTCGCGCGCCCGCGGCGGCGAGGCGCAGATCGGCGCCTACGACTATCTCGACATGACGCCGAAGGGCCGCAACGAGAACGGCCCCTATCACGGACTGATGGATTGGGTGCGGCTGCACGATGAATATCAGGGCAAGCAAGCGGGGCAGGCGAGTTGCTGCGATTGAAGAGCGTTCCCGTCGACCAAAACATGCGCTAAGGCTGCCGCTGATCGTTTTACGGTACTGCTATGCGCTTCCCGGCCCTACTCACCTGGCTCGCCTTCCCGGTCTATATTTGGCAAGGCCTCGGCGTGCGACGCCGCACCACGCGCATGCTGCCGGCGCAAGGGCCGGTCATGCACGAAATACCAGGCAAGGCGCCGGCGATCTCGCTTCTGGTGCTGGGCGATTCCTCCGCCGCGTCGGTCGGCATCGGCAATTCGGAAGACGGGCTTGCCGCGCAACTCGCCGTGCTGATTTCACAAAGCACAGGCCGCGCCGTGCGCTGGCGGGCGGCCGGCTTCAATTCGGCAACGTCGGGCCAGATCCGCGACCATGTCCTGCCCAATCTGTCGGCCGATCCGTGGACGCATATCGTGCTGGCCATCGGCACCAACGACGCCAAGAATTTTCACTCCGTGCCGCGCTTCAAGAAGGAGTTCGGTGGCCTGCTCTACGGCCTGCGCGCCAAATGGCCGGAAGCACGCGTGGTATGGTCGCCGGTGCTGGAGTTCACCCGGGCGCCGGCCATGCCGCCGCTGCTCGGAAAAATTCTTGAGATTCGCGCCACCGACATGAACCGGATGGGCGAACGCCTTTGCCTGGAGCGCGGCGCGGTGCCGGCGCCGCGCCTGCCGATCACCAATCCGGAAGCCGGCTTTGCCTCGGACGGCTTTCACGCCTCGGAAGCAGGCTACCGGGCTTGGGCCGAGCATCTGGTTGGCCCGGTGCTTGGCAATGGGGCACCGACGACAAGTGCCGTCCTACGTCAAATGCCCGAGCACGGCCGCCAGTGAAATCGCGGCCATGGCGAGCAGTGCCAGCTTCCAGAAATCGCCGCGTCGCTTGAGGCCTGGCCAGCCGAGCGGCTTGATCAGTTGAATGACCATGAAACCGACGATGACAAGGGCGAGGAATTTCGTCATGCCGCCTTTGACCAGCAACGCGCCCGGCTGTCAAAGCACGTCGTTCATTGCCTGAGAAAGAACGACGCCGCGATCCTAGGTCGGAACGCGGCGCCCGTCTGCAACTGGGAAAACGATCTACTTCAGCGGCTTGAGGCCAGCCTCGATCGAAGCCCGCTTCGGTTCGAGGAATGGCGGCAAGGCGAGGCTTTCCCCCAGTGTTTCCAGCGGCTCGTCGGCGGTGAACCCCGGCCCGTCGGTTGCGATCTCGAACAGGATGCCATTCGGCTCGCGGAAGTAGAGCGAACGGAAATAATAGCGCTCGACCTCGCCGCTCGACGGCAGCCGGAACTCGGCCAGCCGCGCCGTCCATTGATGCAGCGTCTCCTGGTCCGGCGCCCTGAAGGCGACATGGTGAACCGCACCCGCGCCTTGCCGCGCCGGCGCCAGTCCCGGCTGCACCAGGACATGCAACTCCGCCGCCGGCCCGCCCTCTCCCATTTCGAAGACGTGAACCTGCCCCTCCGGCGAGACATAGTCGCGCGCCTTGCGCATGTTCATCACTTTGGTCACCACCGCTTCGGTGTTGGTGATGTCGGGAACGCTGATGACGATCGGCCCGAGCCCGCGTATCTGGTGCTCGACCGGTACCGGGCTTTGCGCCCAGGGATGGCTGCCGCCCTTGCCGCCATCGCGGACCAGGCGCAGACGCTGGCCCTCGGGATCTTCGAAGTCCAACGACGCATAACCGCCGATGTCGGCGACCTCTCCTGTTGCCAGGCCTTCATCGGTCAAGTGTTGCTTCCACCAGGCAAGGCTCTCCCGGCTGCCGACCCTGAGGCTGGTCCGCACGATGCTGTGCGTGCCGCGCCGCTCGCGGCCGACCGGCCAGTCGAAGAAGGTAAGGTCGGTGCCCGGCGTCGCTTCGCCGTCGGCATAGAAGAGGTGGTAGGCCGAGGTGTCGTCCTGGTTTACGGTCTTCTTGACCAGCCGCAGACCCAGCACCTTGGTGTAGAAATGAAGATTGCCAGGCGCATTGGCGGTGATGGCGGTCAGATGGTGGATACCTGTCAGTTGCAAGCTCATCGTCGTCTCCCTGCTGTTGGGGAAGAATTTTCTCCCTTCATATCAGACCTGCGGTCACCTCGCTGAAGGCCTCGTATTCCGACAGTCCGTCGCCGGACGCTGAACAGCGGCGCCGAAAACAACGTCGTCGCCATGAACAATCGGACGTCGCAAACCTGCCTTGAGGCACCGCTCGATGCGGCGAGAAGCGATGCCTTGCCTGCGGCGCGCGCACCGGCCGCAACTATTGTCTCGCGCCCTGACATCCTCCTGACAGACTGCTGTCAGGAGGGGTATGCGATAGTGCCTCTACACAGAGAGAGGAGACTTAGCCATGAACGGTTACACCATTCTGCGCGGCATGCAGCACTATGTCGGCAAGATCCGGACGATGCGCAACGAGATCCGCACCCAGCGGTTCATGAACTCGCTGCCGGCGGACATTCGCAAGGATATCGGCTGGCCCGACATGTACGCCGACCGTGGCTCTCGCGGCAATTGAAGCCAATTTTTCGACCCGGCGATTGGATGTGGGCGCGTCAACGCCCAGATAACAAGCAGGGTAACAGGTCGACACGCGGAGCGCGCTTATGCCCGAACAAAAGACAATCGGTTTCCTTTTCATCGAAGGCTTCGCTGACTGGGAGTATGGGCTGCTGGCGGCCTCGGCGGTCGAATGGTTCGGCGCCCGTGCCGTGTCGCTGACGCCTGATGGCAAGCAGGTGACGGGCATTAGCGGCTTTCGGCTGATCCCCGATCGCGCAACAGGCGCCGGCGAGAATGCCGATCTCTATGCCATTGCCGTCATTGGTTCCGACCGGTGGACGGGCAAGGCACCGCCTGATGTAGGCGACCTGCTTGCCGCCATTGCATCGCGCGGCGGCGTGGTCGGCGGCATCTGCGCCGGCACGCTGGCGCTGGCCCGAGCCGGCCTTTTCGAGAAGGCCAGGCATACCAGCAATGGCCGCGAGTGGATCAAGGGTCATGAAGCCGGTTATGCCGGTGCCGAGAACTACGAGGATGTGCCGCATGCCGTAGCCGACGGCAACATCGTTTCCGCACCGGGCTCGGCACCAGGCACCTTCGCACTCGCCTTTCTGAAGGCGCTCTACCCCGAAAGAGGCAGCGATCTCGCACAGATGCGGACGCTGTTCGCCAAGGAGTACGCTGAAGCCTCCTGACAGTATGCTGTCAGGAGGGGCGTGCAATGGTGCCAGCTTCGGACACTGCGCATTGGCGTTAAAGGACGATCGATGAAGAGTTGGAACGACAGACTGAGCACACCAGGCATCAACGGCGTGAGGCCGACGCCGCGCACGATGGCCGATGTCGTCGAAGGCCAGCCTATGCTGGTGCCGACGGCGCGCCAGGTCGATGATTTCATCCGCTCGATTCCCGAAGGCGTCGAGATGGATATGCGTGCGCTGCGTACAGCACTTGCCATAGAGCATGGCGCCGAAGTGACATGCCCGGTCACCATAGGCTATCATCTGCGCACTGTTGCCGAAGCCGCCAACGAGGACCTCCAGCGCGGTATGACGCTGAGTGGCGTGGCACCATTCTGGCGCGTGCTCGATGCGAAAACACCGACGACGAAGAAACTGTCCTTCGGCGCGGAGTTCGTCGCCGCGCAGCGCAAGCGCGAAGGGCTGAAGCCATGATACATGCCGCCCAAAAGTGTTCTGCGGTTTTGGGATAGCGGCATGCGCGAAAACACGATGCATGCCACCCAGAGGTGGACCGGTTTCGGGCGACATGCATAGAGACAACGCCGAGGGACCATACGATGCGCCGCGCCGACAGGCTCTTCCAGATCGTGCAGCATCTGCGCGGTGGCCGACTGGTCACTGCCCAGAAGCTCGGCACGTGGCTCGAAGTTTCCGAGCGAACCATCTATCGCGACATTGCCGATTTGCAGTCGACCGGAGTGCCGATCGACGGCGAGGCCGGCGTTGGCTATATGATGAGGGAGGGTTTCGACCTTCCGCCGCTGATGTTCACGCGTGACGAGATCGTCGCGCTGGTCGCCGGCGCCCGCATGGTGCGCGCCTTTGGCGGTGCCGCCATGGCGAGGGCCGCCGACGAGGCGCTGGTCAAGATCGGCGCCGTATTGCCCGATGCCGAGAAAGACCGCATCGCCCGCACTGAGATCCACACACCGATGTGGGTGGTCAGCGACGCTGCTCGCGAGGCGATTGACCTGATCGAGCGCGCGGTCGAAAAACGGCAGGTGCTGACCATCGACTATTCCGACGAGGCCGGCCGCGGCACCGCCCGCGATATCCGCCCGCTCGGCCTGTGGTTTTGGGGCAAGGTGTGGACGCTGGTCGCCTGGTGCGAGATGCGCGACGATTTTCGCGCCTTCCGCATCGATCGCATCGCCTCCGTGGTCATCGCTGGCCGCATCTTCAAGCCCGAGCGCTGCAAGCAGCTTGCCGACTTCTACCGCGCGGTGGAGCGCAGCGAAGATTATGGCATGGCGCCGGATCGCGCGGCGCGCAGCTGAGTTGTTGACCCAATAAAAAGCCCGCTCGAAGCGGGCTTTTATTAGAATGTCAGACAACCTCACTCGTCGTCGTCATTGTCCGTGTTCTTCGACTTCAAGGCCGAAAGCTTGGCGAACACGGCGTTGGCGTCGAGTTCGGCATCCTCGTCCTTGGGCTTCTCGGGAGCCGGCACCAGCCGCTCGGTCAAGGCCGCCGGCAGCAGCGTGTCGCCGACCGGCTGCGCCTGTTCGCGGCCGCGCGAGGCGCGATTGACTTCCATGTCGAGGTCGATCTGCGAGGCGAGGCCCAACGTGACAGGATCCATCGGCTGCAGATTGGCCGAATTCCAGTGCTTGCGCTCACGGATCTGTTCGATCGTCGACTTGGTGGTGCCGACGAGGCGCGAGATCTGCGCGTCCTTGAGCTCGGGATGGTTGCGCACCAGCCACAGAATCGCGTTCGGCCGGTCCTGGCGCTTCGACAGCGGCGTGTAGCGCGGCCCCTTGCGCTTGGATTCGGGCACCCGGACCTTGGGGTCCGAAAGCTTCAGGCGCTGGTTCGGGTCCTTCTCGGCACGGGCGATCTCGTCGCGGGTCAGCTGTCCGGTCATGATCGGGTCCATGCCCTTGATGCCTTGCGCCGATTCACCGTCGGCGATTGCCTTGACCTCGAGCGGGTGCAGCCCGCAGAACTGCGCGATCTGCTCGAAGGAAAGTGCGGTATTGTCGACCAGCCAGACAGCGGTCGCCTTGGGCATCAGCAGCGTATTGGCCATTTTACAAATCCTTCTCGTTCGCCCGCGTTCCCGCGCGGGCGGTGGTTTAGAGCCACCAAAATGGGAAATTCGCGGTCTGTATAACCGCTCTCGGGTCGTTTCGCAACGTTTTTGGAGCCAAGACCGCACCGCGTGCGCTGCGCGGTCCCAAGACCGTCAGATCGCCCGGAGCGCGGCCGTCCCTTGTTCGACGGATGGCGCAAAAAATCGCGCGTCGGCTTTCCGGCCTGTCGGTATCGGCCCGACAGCTCCACCTTACCCGAGGTCGAATGCCTCGAAACGGTAGCGGCCCAGTTGTCATCCAGGTTCAGTAGAACGGCGAATATGGCTCCAGCCCCGCTCGCGTGAAGATGGAAATGGGGTGATCAATTCGCGCGACAACGCCGGCCCCCAAGTTGATGCCCGTTCCGTCGCAAACACTAAAGATTTTCGACCGCGTTCCGATCAGCACATGGACCGGTTTTCCTGCCTGGACGGGGTATGTACTGTTGTGAATGAAAAGGACCCCGCTCGCTTGTAGCGTGTCGTGCGCATTGCCGTTGCTGCTCGAAATTTCGACGTAGTCGCGACCTGCGAATGAATTGTTCGTCCAGATGCCGACAACCCCTTCCACCGAGAGCCAACCATTCGCCCAGCCGTCCGCATCGCGCGGATGGTATTGTCTGAACAGGCGATAGGTTACGCGGTCCGATAGCCAGAAAACCGTTACGTAGCCGTCCATGTCCGGCACATAGGTGAACCAGATGCCGGTCTCGCTCGTGGCGCGCAGGCCATCAGAATCGTATGGGTCCAGATTGTTGGCACTGACGAAATCCATTGAGAGCGGTACCGGATCGGTCACGGCATGATCGTAGAGTTGGGTGAGCGTCCACCGTCCATTGTAGTTGAACCACTTGTCGAAGTAGGTTTCTCGATCGACCCCGCAGAGGCGCGGCTGGCGGCCTCCCTTGCGCAAGGGCGGCCGTTGAAGGTCAACCTCAGATTGCTGTCGAGCGCATGCGGTTGATGGCCCCAAAAAGACAAAACCCGCCGGACGGGGTCCAGCGGGCTCGGAACCGGCGACGGCAAAACCGTCAGCTCCGGCTCTTGCTTCTACGGCAAGGTCCGCTCCTTAGAGCAATTCCGGGAAAAGCGTGAAACGGTTTTCCGTCCGGAGTCGCATCGGCAGGAGCTAGAGCGGTTCAGCGTTTCCGTGAAACGGTGAGCCACCCTACAGCGAACCATGCTCGAAGTCAGATGGCCCTGCGGGCGATCTTTTCGATGTCGGCGCGGTTGATGCCGAGATCGCTGAGTTGACGTGCGTTGAGACGGTTCAGTTCGCGGACGGTCTCGGTGTACATACGCCAGTTACGGAAAGCGCGGATCGGGTTCATGGTAGTCCTCCAAAATGATGTTCGTTTCGATGGTGCTCAAATAGGCGTCATCGATGAGGACTTGAATGGCTGATTTTGCATAGCAATGATGCAAATGCTGCATTGCAGCATTAAGCTTCTGTTCATCTTGTAGGCAGTGACACGGACGCCCCGGGGGGTATCGAGATTCAGGTCAGGCCGGGTTCACCTGAATATCGATACGGCCTAGCCGACGTCGAGCACGATCTTGCCGATATGTTCGCCGTCTTCCATCCGCTCATGCGCCCGCCATGCTTCGCTGAGCGGGAAGATCATGTCCATGACAGGAGCAACCTTGCGCGTGCCGAGCAACGGCCACACCTGCGCTTCCAGCGCCGCCGCGATCGCCGCCTTGAACTCGACGGTGCGTGGCCTCAGCGTCGACCCGGTGTGGGTAAGCCGCTTGACCATGATCTTCGAAAAATCCGCGCTTGCGACAGCACCGGCCTGCACGGCGATCTGGACGATCCGGCCCTCAACCGCAGCAGCCTCGTAGTTGCGCCCCACATAGTCGCCGCCGACCATGTCGAGGATGACATTGGCGCCCTTGCCCCCCGTCGCCTCCTTGACTGCGGCGACGAAATCCTCCTCGCGATAGTTGATCGCCCGGTCTGCGCCGAGCTTCAGGCAGGCGTCGCATTTCTCCTTGCTGCCCGCGGTGGTGATGACATAGGCGCCAAAGGCCGAGGCAAGCTGGATTGCTGTCGTGCCGATGCCGGACGAGCCGCCATGGACGAGCAGCGTCTCGCCTTTCTTGAGGGCGCCACGCTCGAACACATTGTGCCAGACGGTGAAGTAATTCTCCGGCACTGCCGCGGCTTCGGTATGGGTGAAGCCGGCGGGCAACGGCAGCACGCTCCCGGCATGGACCTTGACATATTCGGCATAGCCGCCGCCGGGCGTCAGTGCACAGACGCGGTCGCCAATGCGCCAGCGTGATATGTCGTCGCCAAGGGCCGCCACTTCACCCGACGCCTCGAGGCCCGGCAGGTCGGATGCGCCGGGTGGTGGCGGATAGGCGCCTTTGCGTTGCTGGACGTCGGGCCGGTTGACGCCGGCCGCATGCACCTTGATCAGGATCTCGCCGGGCCCGGGCTGCGGCACGTCGCGTGTTTCCGGCTTCAGCACCCGAGGGCCACCCGGCTCCGAGATCGCGATGGCCGTCATCCTTGCCGGAATTTTCTGTCCGCTCGCCATGAGATTTCCCGTCTTTCCTCGCCGTTATCCGATCGGCTGTTTGCATCGACGCCCCTGCCCTATGTATGCTGATTGCCAAATCAGGCAAATGGCCAATCTGGTCTTGGCGGAGGAGGAGCGACGATGGCGATCTTCGACGACGAACCCAAGAAGAAGGCGCGCCCGCACGAGATCGGGCAGGACCTGTCACTGCTTTCCGTCAGCGACTTGACCGAGCGGATCGGCATCCTGCGCGCCGAGATCGCCAGGCTGGAGGCCGAGCTCAAGGCCAAGGACAACACCAAATCCGCCGCCGAGGCGCTGTTCCGTCGCGGATAGGTGCGCGGGCGCTAAAGCCCGCCGCCGAAAAGCCCGAATGCGACTGTCTTCAGACCCAGCGTCCCCGCCAAACTCGAGCCGGATCAAACAATGTTCGCAACCTACCGTCCGATCCTCTCGCTGCTTCGCGGCACCGCCTTCCTGCTGGCGGCGTCTGGATTGCACGGGCTGCTGCTGCCCCTGCGCGGTCAGCTGGAAGGCTTCTCGACCGCATCGCTCGGCCTGATGGGCACGGCCTGGGCCGGCGGCTTCGTCACCGGCTGCTTCTTTGCGCCGCGCATCGTGCGCCGCGCGGGCCACGTGCGCGCCTTCGGCGCCTTTGCCGCGTCGGGCGCCATCGTGGCGCTGCTCACCGGCCTGATCATCGACGAATATGTTTGGATCCTGCTGCGCGCCTTCACCGGCTTCACCATGGCCGGCGCCTTCATGGTCATCGAAAGCTGGCTGAACGAGAAGGCCACCAACGAGAATCGCGGCACCGTCTTCGGCCTCTACATGATGGTCACCTATGCCTCGATCATGGGCGGGCAGATGATCGTCGCCGGCGGCGACGTGAAATCGGCGTCGCTGTTCATGATCACCGGCATCCTGTTTTGCCTGTCGCTCATTCCGACCGCGGTCTCGACCGCCTCCCACCCCAAGCCGCTGCAGGATGTCTCGCTCGACGTCAAAGGCCTTTATGCCAATTCGCCGGTTTCGGCGGTCGCCTGCGTGTTGATCGGCATCGCCAACGGGGCCTGGGGCACGCTTGGCGCGGTCTACGGCGCCCGTATCGGCATCTCCACGGCCGAGATCGCCCTGATGATGAGCCTTGTGGTCGTTGCCGGTGCCGCCATGCAGCTTCCCGCCGGGCGCATGTCCGACAAGACCGACCGGCGTTTCGTGCTGGCGGGCGCTGCTTTCGGCGCGGCCTTGTTCGCGCTCATGATCTTCCTGTTCGAGCCACGCTCCGGCATCTTCGTCATCGTCTTCACCGCAGCCTATGGCGCCTTCGCCTACACGCTCTATTCGATCGCCGTGGCGCATGCCAACGACCACGCGCGCTCGGAGGATTTCGTCAAGGTGTCGGGCGGCCTGCTGCTGCTCTACGGCTTCGGCACGATGATTGGACCCTTGCTCGCCGCCGCTTTGATGGGCTGGATGCGCCCGGAAGGTCTGTTCCTGGCGACCGCCTTGGCGCATCTCTGCCTGGCGGGCTACACGCTGCTGCGCATCAGCCGCCGCGCGCCGGTGCCGATCGGGGATCGTGACGCCTTCAAGACGCAGCCGGCCGACCGTTCGGTGACGCCGGAAGCATTGCGGCTTGATCCCAGAAGAAAAGCAGAAGCAGACGGTTGAGATTCGAAAGGCTTTGCCGCACTAATACAGGCATGATGTTTTCCGACGCCTTCATGGCGATTGCCGATCCCAACCGGCGCCATCTTCTGGAAGAACTTCGCCGCGGCCCGAAAACCGTCACCGAACTGGCCGCCGGCTTGCCGGTGTCGCGCCCAGCCGTTTCGCAGCATCTGAAAGTGCTGCTCGATGCCGGCCTGGTCCACGCCAAGCCGGAAGGAACAAGGCGCGTCTATACGGTGAGCGGCACCGGCTTCCTCAAACTCAACATCTGGCTCGATCAGTTCTGGGAAGCCTGAGCTTCTCAGTGCCATTGCCAGCGGCTCGGTCAGTTGACCGACCGTATCGGCGAGCGTCTGGGGCGAGATCGTGCAGCATCCCGATCAGCCATTATTGTAGGGGAAGAACTTGAAGTAGGGCTGCGCCTCCTCGATCACCCGGGCGAAAGCCGGCCGGTGCACCAGCCGGTCGTGATAGCGCTTCACGGCCGGGTATTTGTCGCCGAACGGCTCGACCTTGTTGGCATAGAACAGCGCCGGGGACGCCGCGCAATCGGCCATGGTGAAGGTGTCGCCCATCGCCCAGATCTTCGACTGCATGTCTTGTTCGATGATGGCGTAGGAATTGCGCAACTGGTCGCGGGCCTGCTCGACGCCGAACGGGTCGGTCTTGTCCTGTGGCCGCAACCGGTCGCCGACGATCTTCTGCATCGGCTCCTGCACATAAAATCATAGAAGCGATCGGCCTGGCGGACGGCCAGCGCCAGGTCGATGTCGGCGGGAACGAGGTCGATCGGCCCCGGATAATGCGCGGCCAGATATTCGACAACGATGGTCGATTCCAGCACCGTGCGGTCGCGCGCATCGTCGCGCAGCGCCGGCATCTTGCCGGCCGGCGAAATCTTCAGGAAGGCCCCGCGCGATTCAGCATCGCCAAGATCGACGATGACTGGCGTGAACGGCGTCACGTTCTCATACAGCGCGATCAACGGCTTCCAGCAGAAAGAGGCCAACGGATGGAAATGAAGCGTCAGGGACATTTTTTGCTTATCTGTTTCGTGGTTCATCGATGGCCGGTGCCGTGCTGCTCATCAAGGGTCAGACACTGCGGCAAGCATGGCCCGTCAAGGCCCGCTTGCCGCTTCAAGCGACATGGGCCTGGGCGACGATGCCTGCGACAATCACCTCCCAGCCGTCCGGGTGCAGCTCGTGGCCGCCGCCTCCGATCCGGAGAATTTTCGCGCCGGTGACCGCCTCGGCCAGCGCCTCGCCATGTTCGACCGGAAAGATCGGATCAGCCGTGCCATGGATGACCAGCAGCGGCGCCGCGATCTCGTGCAGGCGGCCCTTCCAGGCGTCGCCGCCCTTGAGCATGAAATGGTTGGTCGCGCTCAGGAAGCCGCCGGAGCGGTCGTGATCCTGCTCGACAAAGGCACGCATCCGGGCCTCGTCGAATGGATGTGCGATGCTGGCGATCGCCCGCGCATCCCTGACGGTGAAATCGATCACCTGGCCACGGTCCGACCAATCGACTTTGGCGCCCTCGGCCGAATGCTCGATATAGGCATCGCTCGTCTGCGGAAGGTGCGAAGTGTCGGTTCCCACGGGCGAGCTGCTGATGACGGTCAGCGATGCGACACGAGACGGGTGTTTCAACGCCACAAGCTGCGCGATCATGCCGCCCATCGACATGCCGACGACATTCGCCTTGCCGATGCCGTGGTCATCGAGAACGCGCATTGCATCGTCGGCCATATCATCGAACGTGTAGGGCGGCTCTCCCGGCTCGTATTTGGTCGAACGGCCTGTGTCGCGGTTGTCGTAGCGGATCACGAACAGGTCGGCACCGGACAGTTTCCGGCAGAACGCCTCCGGCCACCACAGCATCGAGGCCATCGCTCCCATGATCAGCAACAGCGGCGGGTTCGCCGGATCGCCAAAGGTTTCGGATATGATTTCGGGGCGTTCGGTAGTCGTCACGGTTCGGCCTCCTCTCCTGCAATACCGATTGCATTTTGCAATCGGTTGCACGATAATAAAACCGATACGATAATGCAACCGGTTTTGGAGAAAAATCTCATGAGCATGGATCGCCGGTCCGGGTGTCCGATCAACCTGTCGCTGGAAGTCTTCGGCGATCGCTGGAGCCTGATCATCCTTCGCGACATGATCTTCGGCGGCAGGCGTCATTTTCGCGAGCTGCTCAACGGATCGATGGAAGGCATCGCCTCCAACATCCTCGCCGACCGGCTGAAGCGGCTGATGGAACTGGGCATGCTGACCAAGGCCGACGACCCCTCGCACAAGCAGAAGGCGATCTACAGCCTGACCGAAATGGCGATCACGCTGGTGCCGATCCTGGCCCATCTCGGCGCCTGGGGCCGCGTCTGGCTGCCGGTCAGCGAAGAACTGTCGATCCGCGCCGAACTTCTGGAAAAGGGCGGACAGCCGATGTGGGACAAATTCATGGACGAGTTGCGCCATGAACATCTCGGCATGCCGCTCGATACTGCAGCGGGTCCTTCTGTCCGCGCGACCTTGCAGGCCGCCTATGAAGCCCTGGTTGCCAGCAAAGCTCTCGCCGCCAACTCTGCCGCTTGACCAACTTTATTTTCCCGTTTTGGGGCCGGCTCTGCTAGAAGAGGCGGAAAATCATAATTCACGGGATTGGATAAGGTCTTGGTTGAGAACTCTCGGGATGCTGCCCGCGCACGAGCCGACCTGCGCTTCAAGAAGCAGGAAGAGGCGGCAACCGTCCGCCAGAAGGCGATGGCCGAATACGTCGCCGAGAGCGACGCCCGCCAGGCCAAGACCAACAAACTGCGGGCGCTGCGTCTCGCCAAGGAGGCCGAAGACCTCGCCAATGCGCCGGCGGAACCTGCCAAGAAGCCGGCCCGCGCCAAGAAAAAATAGCCAGCCACGCCTGGAGCCCATAAGCGGCAACGCCGTATCTGGATGGTGGGGGCGAAGGCCGCTTGCCATCCCGCCTCTTCACGCGAAGCAATTTCAACCCAAACCGGGATGTTATCTCGCCCGCCGACGGTCAATGATCGACGCGTTTCAAACAGGAGATTGCCATGACAGCACTGCCGCTCGAAAAAGCCAGGCAAATCATCGATGCCGCCTTTGCCAAGGGCGCCGATCTCAAGCTCAAGCCGCTTGGCGTCTCGGTGCTCGACGCCGGCGGGCATCTGGTCGCCTTCCAGCGCCAGGACGGCGCCTCGTTCCTGCGCCCGCAAATGTCGGCCGGCAAGGCCTATGGCGCGCTCGCCATCGGCATGGGCTCGCGCAAAGTCGAGGCGTTCGCCAAGGAGCGCCCGCACCTGGTGGCCGGCATCTCGGACGTCTCGGGCGGACGCGTGCTGCCGGTGGTCGGCGGCGTGCTGATCCGCGACAAGGCCGGAGCCATCATCGGCGCCGTCGGCATCTCAGGCGACACGTCGGACAATGACGAAGCCGCAGCCATCGCCGGCATCGAGGCCGCCGGCTTCACCGCCGATCCGGGCTGAATCCTCTCCACTTTGGTCATCGCTGGGCGAAGCAGGAGCGAAGCTCCGTCGCGGAGGCCCTGGGATGACGAAGCGATGCGCGTTTCCTGCCAATCGCTTCGCTGAGGAACTAATTCAGATTGATGTCTCGGCTGGCCGATCGCATCGACACCGCGAATCCGGCCAGCACATCGAACAGCGCGATGACCATCAGCGTGAAGAAGACGGAATGGGCCGCGCCCTTCACCAACAGGAACTCGACCAGGAAGGCCACGAACACCAGCGTCGACAGAAGATGGTCCATGATCGAGGCGTTGGTCGTGCGCACCGACTTCGCCATTTCGAGGAACAGGAAGATCAGCCCGATCAGTATCATCAGGTCGCCCAGCGTCATCGAGAACACGCCGCCCGACATCATGCTGAAGGAGAAGACCTCGCTCGCCCACGGATCGTCACCGCTACCGAAAATTCCCAGCAGTCCGAGGTTGTAGAGCACGAAAGGCACGATCAGCAGCGGAATGGCACCGAACATCTGGCGTCTCCATGTGGGGGCGATCCTTTGTAGAATGCGCCATAGCCACGTCGTCAAGATGTTTCGCCATCGGCGCTGAACACGGTCGAAGACCGCACGCAACAACCATGTCAGCCGGTTGCCGGCCGAAGGATTTGCAACGCCGGCGGTGCACGCCTGCGCTGCCGGCCCGCCCAAACGCAAAAGGACCAGCCACCGGCCGGTCCTTTTGGAAATTCAAACCTTTGAAAAAGCTGGTCTCAGCTTTCCTTGGGGGTCAACACCTGGCGACCGCGATACATGCCGGTCTTCAGGTCGATATGGTGCGGACGGCGCATTTCGCCGGAATTCTTGTCCTCGACATAGGTCGGGGCCTTGAGGGCGTCGGCCGAGCGGCGCATGCCGCGCTTGGACGGAGAGGTTTTTCGTTTCGGAACGGCCATGGATATGCTCCACTACATGGTCAAAAGCCCCGCCCGCCCTCGTGAAAGGGCCATGTCGGGGCCTAAATCTGAGAAAGTCGGGTGCCTATACACGCCCTGTGCCGTTTTGGCCAGCACTGGCGCGAATTTTTTTGGATCGGCTAGCGGAGACAACCGACATAGGCGCCGGAGCGGCCGGCGCGCCGCTCGATCAGATTGGCGAGCCGCCTCAAGCCAGGCCCGGGTTTGGCCGGATTGCGGGCAATCGGATTTGGCAAGGAGACCGCAAGCAAGGCGGCCTGCCGTCGCGACAGCTGTTTTGCCGAAACGCCGAAATGGTGCTGTGCCGCAGCCTCGATGCCGTAGATGCCCGGCCCCCACTCGGCGATGTTGAGGTAGATTTCCATAATGCGCCGTTTCGACATCACCGCATCGAAATAGACGGCCAGCGGCAATTCGACCACCTTGCGCACCGAGCCCAGCGGCCGCGACCAGAGAAACAGGTTCTTGACCGTCTGCATGGTGATGGTCGAGGCGCCGCGCGTCGCTTCGCCGGCCAGCGCGTCGTCGACGACGCCCCTCAGCTCGCCGAGATCGACGCCACGATGAAAGCAGAACTGCCCGTCCTCCGACATGATGACGGAATTGGCCAGCACCGGCGACACGTCGTCGATCGACACCCAGCGGCGATCGTAACCGGAGAACGTCGCCAGGTCCTTCAGCATCAGCGTCGAGACAGGATGCACGAAGAATGGCAGATACAGAAACGTCAGCACGACCGGAATCAAAGCCAGCACCGCGGCCACGACGATGCCGCGCCGGACCCAGCGCTTGAGACCACGGCGGTTTACGCCCCGCGATCTCGTCGCCATGTCCAGTCTTTCGGTTTCATGATCGACGATCGGTTCCGCCAAGCCGCCCAACCCGTGCTTCTCCCTGCCCCGGCATAATGGCGCTTGGCTTCTTGCGCAACGTCTGAGTGTCGGCTACCGGTCCGGGCCATGACGAATGACGACCAAATGGCGTTCGAAATGGCGCTGATCAGACGGGCGGCAGCCGTCGAGGTGCTGCTGCGGCGGCTGCTCGACGACCGCGCGCTTTCCGGCGAGATCGCCCGGCCCGCCCGGCTGATGGCGGCCATGCGCCACGGCGTGCTGAACGGCGGCAAGCGCCTGCGGCCTTTCCTGGTCATGGAAAGTGCAGCCCTTTTTTCCGCCGATGGCGAGGCGGCACTGCGTGTCGCCGCCGCACTTGAATGCGTGCATTGCTATTCGCTGATCCACGACGATCTGCCCGCCATGGACGACGATGATCTGCGCCGCGGCCAGCCGACCGTGCACAGAGCCTTCGACGAGGCGACCGCCATCCTGGCTGGCGATGCCTTGCTGACGCTGGCCTTCGACATCATCGCTGGCGAGGCGACCGCCCTGCCGGCGGAGCGGCGGGCAGCCCTGGTGCTGGCGCTGGCCCGCGCCGCCGGACCCGGCGGCATGGTCGGCGGCCAGAAGCTCGACCTCGAAGCCGAACAGACGCCGCCGGACGAGGCCGGCATCATCCGGCTGCAGGCGATGAAGACCGGCGCATTGATCCGCTTTGCCTGCGAGGCAGGTGCCCTCATCGCCGGCGCTCCGGCCGATGACCGCGAGCGGCTGGCCGAATTCGGCTCGGCGATCGGTCTTGCCTTCCAGCTTGCCGACGACCTGCTCGATTTGACCGCCGATGCCAGCCAGATGGGCAAGGCGACCGGCAAGGACGCCGCCGCCGGCAAGGCGACGCTGGTGGCCTTGCATGGTGCGAATTGGGCACGCGGCCAGCTTCACGGCCTCGTCGAACAGGCCCATGCACTGCTTGAGCCCTATGGCGACGATGCCCAATTGCTGAAGGAAGCGGCGACGTTCGTGGCGGCGCGTAACAGCTGAGGTTGTGCCAGCCGGAACATCGAGCTGATCGACGCACGCACGTCCCCGCCGGCCGGTTCTGAAATAGAGCTTGAGCGGAAGCCTGCCGAGGCAGAGGATCGACATCGCTTTGCCACCGCACGGCAAGCACGCGGTGCGGATAGAGTTGGAGGGATGCCATGTCGACCACCGACAAGCTGTTCACCGGTTCCATTCCCGAAGTCTACGACCGGGCGATGGTGCCGCTGATCTTCGAGCCCTATGCGCAGGATCTGGCGGAGAGAGTGTCGAAGCTCGGGCCGCAATCGGTGCTCGAAGTGGCGGCGGGCACCGGTGTGGTGACGCGTGCGCTGGCAGCAAGATTGCCGGCGCAAACACGCATCGTGGCCACCGACCTCAACCAGCCGATGCTCGACCACGCGCGCACGCGGATGGCGGACGATCCTCGTATCATCTGGCAGCAGGCCGACGCCCAGGCACTGCCCTTCGAGGACGCCCGGTTCGACGCCGTGGTCTGCCAATTTGGCGCGATGTTCTTCCCCGATCGAGTGGGCGCCTACGGACAAGCGCGGCGGGTGATGCGGCCGGGCGGGCATTTCCTGTTCAACGTCTGGGGTGCCATCGAAGACAATGAGTTCGCCGAGGAAGTGACGCGGGCACTCGGCCATTTCTTTCCGGCCGATCCGCCTCGCTTCATGGCGAGGACGCCGCATGGCTATCACGATGCAGACGCCATCCGCGCCGACCTGCATGCCGCCGGCTTCCGTGACATCACCATAGAGCCGCTGGATGCCGTCAGCGCCGCTTCCTCGCCATATGAGGCGGCCGCGGCCTATTGCCAGGGCACGCCCCTGCGGGCTGAGATCGAGGCGCGCGGCGGCTCGCTGGAGGAGACGACGCGATACGTGGCAAATGCCCTTGGGAAACGGTTCGGGGAAGGCTCGGTGAGTGGCCGCATCCGCGCCCTCGTCGTGGATGCGGCCTAGGCGTGGTGTCCATCCGGCGGCTCGCATGGCCTGCCAACCCGCACGAACGAAATTTTAATGTAAATGAAGCGTAATCCCGGCCATTAAAATGGTGCGTATGTGTTGGGGTTGCGCATGCCTGAATATTCGTCCTTCATCCGGTCGGTCCGGATCCGCTATATTTCAGGTTTGCTGATCTTCGCGCTGGCTTCCGCCGGCATCGTGATTGCGCTTGACCGCGTCAATTCCTTTCGCCGCGACATCGATGCGCTGAGCAGCAATCTCGTCATCTTCACCCGCGACCTGCGCAACGCGACCAGCTTTGCCGAGACGACCGGGACAGCCTGGCGGGCGGAGACACGCGATGCCCTGACCACATCGGCGCGCGGCCATTCGGAGCGTCTGACCGGCGAGATCGAGACGCTGACCGCCCAGCTTGCGGCGATCAAGCCGCGGCTGTCGATCAAGACCGTCAACGAACTCCAGTCCGCTTCCGTCAACGGCGATCTGTTCTGGTCGCCGCGCGACATGGTGCGCAATTTTAACCTGATGTCGGTGGCGCAGAAGGTCGACGAGTGGAGCTATCGCGAAATCCGCAACCAGAACGACCTGTTTGCCCAGCCTATGCTGGTTCGCGTCCGCACCGCCATGGATGATGAGCGCCACCTGGCCGATGCCTCAAGCGACAGACTGCTGCTGTGGGCGAGCGGCATCCTGTTCGCGGCACTTGCCATCGTCGCCTTCTGGATCTTCCGCCCGATGGAAGTGGCAATCCGCCGCGCCTTTGCCGAATCCGCCGAATCCCTGTTCAAGGCCGAGGCCGCCGACCGCGCCAAATCGGAATTCCTGGCCAATATGAGCCACGAAATCCGCACGCCGATGAACGGCGTGCTCGGCATGGCCGAACTGCTGGCCAAGACCGATCTGACCCCGCGCCAGAAGACCTTCACGGACGTCATCGTCAAATCCGGCAACGCGTTGCTCACCATCATCAACGACATCCTCGATTTCTCCAAGATCAATGCCGGCCAGCTCACCCTCGACCCTGCTCCCTTTCGCCTTTCCGAGGCGGTCGAGGATGTGGCGACGCTGGTCTCGGCGCGCGTCGCCGAAAAGAACCTCGAACTGATCGTGCGTGTCGACCCGCGCCTGCCGGCCCATGTCGTCGGTGACGCCGGCCGGTTCCGGCAGATCATCACCAACCTGCTCGGCAATGCCGTGAAATTCACCGAGAAGGGTCATGTGCTGATCGATGTCGGCGGCGAAATCGTCAACGACGTGGTCCAGCTCAAGGTCCGCGTCGAAGACACCGGCATCGGCATACCGGCCGAGAAACTGCAGAATGTATTCGAGAAATTCGCGCAGGTGGACGGCTCGTCCACCCGCCGTCATGAGGGCACGGGGCTGGGCCTCGCCATCGCCGCCCGCCTCGTCGACCTGATGGCAGGCAAGATCGGTGTCGAGAGCGAGATCGGCCGCGGCTCGGTGTTCTGGTTCGCGGTGCCGCTGGCCGCGCATCAGGCGGCGGCGCGCGACGAGATCGTGCCGGTCGACGTCACCGGCGCGCGCGTGCTGGTCATCGACGACAATCCGGTCAACCGCGAAATCCTGCTCGAGCAGCTCAGAAGCTGGAGCTTCGATTGCGCCGCCGCCGAAAGCGGCGCGGTTGGGCTTGCTTTCCTCGACCGCGCCTTTCAATTGGGCGCCGCCGTCGACTGCATCATCCTCGACTACCAAATGCCGGGCATGAACGGCGCCGACGTCGCCAGAGCCATTGCTTCCGACAGCCGGCTGTCCTCCATCCCGGTGGTGTTGCTGACCTCGGTCGACCAGGTCGATTTCGGCAAGATGATCATCGACTACGGCATTGCAGCACACCTGACCAAGCCGGCGCGCTCCGCGGTGCTGCTCGGCACGGTCATCTCGGTGATCCAGAAGGCCCGCTCGCAGGTCGGCAAGGCGCGGTTCGTCCGCGAACCGATCGTGCAGGCTCCCCCGGCGGCGCCGCCCGCCTTCACCGTCATCCGCGGCCCGGCAATGCCGGTCGCGGCAGCGCCGGAATCGACAACCGCGCCGAACGGACCGATCGACATCCTCATTGCCGAGGACAATGACGTGAACCAGCTGGTGTTCGGCCAAATCCTCAACGGGTTGGGCTTGAGCTACCGCATCGCCGGCAATGGCCGCACGGCGGTCGAGATGTACCGGGCGCTGCGCCCCAAGCTGATCCTGATGGATGTCTCGATGCCCGAAATGAACGGCTATGAGGCGACCCGCGCCATCCGGGCGATGGAGGTCTCGACGGGCGCCCACATCCCGATCATCGGCGTCACCGCGCACGCGCTGAAGGGTGATCGCGACAAGTGCATCGAATCAGGCATGGACGACTATCTGCCGAAGCCAGTTTCGCCCGACCGCCTGGGCACCAAGATCGGCACCTGGCTCAGCGAAACGGTGGTGGCGAAGACCGCCTAGGCTGCATCCATGGGATGCGTCAGACGGCTGCTGCCTCCAGACGATAGCGGCGCATCCAGTCGAGGCTTGTCGCGTCAGCAAGCTTTGCAACGCCGGGGCTTACATCCTCCTCGTCAGGCGCTCGGACCCTCAGGGCTTCGCAGATGCCTAGCAATGTCGCGGCCGGATTGCCTGAAAGGCGCTCATAGCCGACACGCAGCGGGGATATGCCTTGCTCTGCGAACCAAATGTTCCAGGCCGCGTCATAGGTCTCGAGTTCCGTGACCTCTCGTTTGATCCGCTCGAAATCATATTGAGGCTCTTTCGGCGGCGCGACCCTTTCGATCTCGGTGCCGTCGGGAGCGATATGCCAAAGACCGGTCTGCTCTGCCTTGATCAGGGAGACAGCCTGCGCGAGCTTGTCCTCCCGCGAGAGGTGTATGTAGAGAACATTGCCGAATGCTCTTTCGAACCGCGCTCTGTCCGACGGCAGTTTCGGGAAAATCCGGTCGAGGATCGTCGAAAGCTCATCCAGATTTTCGCGCATCAAGCGAAGGCCGAAGAGGCCGGTTCCACCCTTGCCCGCAGCGATCGCCGCGTTGAGATAGGCGACATTGAAGTCGAGCTCACTCATCGTGTCGCGATCGGGCAGCTTCCACTCTTCAGCCCACTCCAGCACATCCTGCCGCCGATAGAATGAGTGCGGATCGCCAGTCGTCTTCGTGGATGCCAGAAGCTTGCACAGCAGCGTGCTTCCGGTCCTCGGCGTGCCGCAGATAATGTATCCATCGAACATGTTGAGACCCATGCTGCTCGTCAAAGACAGGGCCGCCGCCCAGTAAAGATGGCGGCCGCTATAGCTGAAATCTTTGCTGGATGCGACGTTCCGGCTGTCGCTTATAAATGCCTTTCTCAGACAGAACATCGCGCCGGCAGCGGCCAAATTACCGGTTGCGCACCACCACGCACGCCCCACCGACACTTTGCAATTTCTGGCAAATAACGTTGGCATCGGCGCGGCGGTCGACACCGATCCTGACCGCGTAGATGCCGCGCCGGCCGATCGGCGTGCGCACCCGGCTGACCACCGGATCATGCCCGTTGAGCAGGGCCGGGAACCGGCTCCTTACCCTGAGCCACTGGTTGATCGCGGCACTGCGGCGAAAATTGCCGGCCACCTGGATGCCCCATGGCTTTATGTTGATCGAAGCCATGGCCACCGTCCGCGACATGATCACCGGCAGTTTTCGGCAAGCGACGGCAAAATCCGTCTTTGCGTCGAGCGGCTCGACTTTTCCAGCATAGGCCCGGTCCGTGAACTTGTCGGCTGGTTCGCCCATGATGTCTAAGACATAGCTTTCGGTCTCCATTGGCAGGAACCCCCCGGAGCTGAGCCAGCGCGACACCCGGCTCTCGCCGGCATTGTAGGCGGCGGCGGCCAGGCCGAGATTGCCGTAGCCGGTTTTCATTTCGGCGAGATATCTAGCCGAAGCCGGAATCGCCTGGTTGATGTCGAAGGAATTGGCAAGCCCGCGCATCTTGGCGGTGCCCGGCATGAACTGGGCAATGCCTTCGGCGCCGACCGGACTGACGGCGTTGGGATCGAAACGGCTTTCCTTCCAGATCAGCCGGGCGAAGAAATCCCTGGACAGGCCGTTCTGGTCGGCATGCGCCTGGATCAGATTGCAGACTTTGTCGATCAGCCGCTGCTTAGCGGATTGCGGCGGATCGGCCTGCACAAGGGCCGACCAGGTCAGCCCGTACAGCAGGATCAGCGTCGCCCATAGGAAACGCTGCATTTGACTTACTCTGCCGCGGCCTTGCCGCCGCGACCGAACCGCTGTTCGATATAGTCGGCGACCATTTTCTCGAAATCCGCGGCGATCGACGGCCCGCGCAGCGTCGCCGCCTTCTTGCCGTCGACGAAGACAGGCGCGGTCGGCGTCTCGCCGGTGCCGGGCAGCGAAATGCCGATGTCGGCATGCTTGGACTCGCCCGGGCCGTTGACGATGCAACCCATCACCGCGACCTTGAGGTTCTCGACGCCGGGATATTTGTCGCGCCACACCGGCATATTCTTCCTGAGATCCGCCTGGATGTTCTGGGCAAGTTCCTGGAACACGGTCGAGGTCGTGCGGCCGCAGCCGGGGCAAGCGGCGACGATCGGCACGAACTGCCTGAACCCCATGGTCTGCAGCAATTCCTGCGACACCTGCACCTCGCGCGTGCGGTCGCCATTCGGCTCCGGTGTCAGCGAGATGCGGATGGTGTCGCCGATGCCTTGCTGGAGCAGGATGCCCATGGCGGCCGACGAAGCGACGATGCCCTTCGAGCCCATGCCGGCTTCGGTCAGGCCGAGATGCAGCGCGTGGTTGGAGCGGGTGGCGAGCTCGGTATAGACGGCGATCAGGTCCTGCACGCCGCTGACCTTGGCCGACAGGATGATTTTCTCGCGGCCAAGGCCGATCTCTTCCGCCATCTCGGCCGACAGGATCGCCGACTGCACGATCGCCTCGCGCATCACCTCCTGGGCCGTCAGCGGGAAACCCTTGTCCTGGTTGTCGTCCATCAGCCGGGTCAAAAGCTCCTGGTCGAGCGAGCCCCAGTTGACACCGATGCGTACCGGCTTGTCATGCTTGATCGCCATCTCGACGATATCGGCGAACTGGCGGTCCTTCTTGTCCTTGAAGCCGACATTGCCCGGATTGATGCGGTATTTGGCCAGCGCCTCGGCGCAGGCCGGATGATCGGCCAAAAGCTTGTGGCCGATATAGTGGAAATCGCCGACCAGCGGCACGTGGATACCCAGCCGCTGAAGCCGCTCATGAATGCGCGGCACGGCGGCGGCGCTCTCGTCGCGATCGACGGTGATGCGCACGATCTCCGACCCGGCCCGGTGCAGGGCTGCGACCTGCGCAACGGTCTGGTCGATATCGGCCGTGTCGGTGTTGGTCATCGATTGGACGACGACAGGCGCGCCGCCGCCGACGATCACGCCGCCGACATCGACGCCGACCGACGTACGGCGGGGAAAAGGAGAGGAAAAATATCCGGTCATGCCGGCAGCCTTTTGTCTCTGGAGCATCTTGTGTCCTGCATGGACGCACAACGACGCCCCGGGCCGATGCGCTGAGGTCCGGGCATGAGGTGGAGGAGCAAAGATGGCTTGTCAATGGCGACAGGTCGCCACTGGCCGGAATCGGTCCGCCACCAGAGGCCAGGAAACAATCGATGATCTGGCGAAACGGGCGACGGCCGAAGCGGAAATTGAGCCTGTGCAAGTCCAGCTTCGGCTGACAGACCGGTGCTGGAAATCAAAACCCTCCACACCGGCGGCGTGGTGCCGCCGGGAAAAGAGGCCGCGGATATTGGGCGGCTATGTCAGGAGGGTATCAATGCGTGGTCGGTTTGCCTCTTAGTTTTTCAATCTCGTCCTTGAGTGCCAGCTTGCGTCGCTTGAGATTCACGATTTCGAGGTCGTCGACCGATGGATGATTCATCGCGTCATCGATTTCACGTTCGATGTCGCCGTGTTTCCGCTGCAACTCATCAAGATGGGATGCAAGAGACATGATTGGTTCTCCCTTTCATGGTTTTCCTCGATTGCAACCGTCACGGCGCGTCCACCGCAGGTTCGCTTCTGTGACGGCACGGTGACAGTGTGTCACCTTCCGCGGGCGATGTCGAATGATCCGTGGTAGCATTCCACGACACTGTGAAATGTGATATGGGCTGCACGCCGGTGACAAAACACCCGGCCCCGCCCAATCAGGCCCAGCTTTGGGCGCCGCAGACGTGCAGACGGTAGAGAATGTCCGATCAGGAACAGGCCGATATTCGCCTCGAATTTTCCCGCCTGAAGCAGGAACACGCCGATTTCGATGCCGCCATCAACGCGATGATCGCCATGGCCTGCGATCCGCTGCAGATCCAGCGCATGAAGAAGAAGAAGCTGTTCCTCAAGGATCGGCTGATGGCACTGGAAGACAAGATCATTCCCGACATCATTGCGTGAGTTGGCATTCGCTCGCCCGCGCGCTACCCGGCGATCGAAAGCTTTGCGGCACGATCACGCAGCAGGCCGATGAGTTCGCCGGTCCGCTCCTCGGACGTATCGATGGGGACCACCAGGCACATCGTCGCCTCGACCTTGCCCGGCGCTGAAAACACCGGTGCGGCAAGGCACTTCGTATAGGCATCGACAAGGCCCGAAGTGACGCAATGGCCGGTGACCTGCGCTTTTGCTATGTCGGCGACGAAATCGTCAAGCCGCAGTTTGCGCCCGTCGGGCAGCACGAGATCGTCGTTTGACACCATGTCTTCGATCTCAGCCTTCTCCAGCCCCGCCAGAAGCAGCCGCCCCGAGGCTGTCCAGGGCAGCGGTATCTGCAAGCCGGTGGCGGAACTGATGCGGAACGGTCTGGTGCCGGGACTCGCATGGACGATCGTATAGCGGCCGCTCTGCAGCATGCACAGTTCGGAAGTCTCGCCGGTCTCGCGCGACAGATTGTCGACCTCCTGGCGCCCCCGCCTCAACAGGTCGTTGCCCCGCACATAGTCCATTCCGTAGAGATAGAGCTTCTTGCCGAAATAGACGCGATTGCCGTCGCCTTCCATTTCCAGCAGTCCCGCATCGACCAGCGACCGCACCAGCGTATAGGTCGTCGAGCGGGGCGCGTTCACGCCCTTGGCAAGGTCGCCAATGCCGATCGCGCGCTGGGTCGTGTGAAGAAACTCCAGAATCTCGAGCACCCGGTTGAGCCCCTTTTCACGGGAGCCCGAAATCTTCTCGCCGGCTGAAAGTGCCGAGGTATTGCCATCTTGCATTGTTGATTCCCGGTGTTAGTATCTGTCCTGTACAGGATACATGCGTCTCTTGTAAGAGACAATCGCTTCGACGTCACTGACGCGTGTATTGCCTGTGCAAGGGGAACACAAACGAAAGGAGGTCGCCGTGAACGACACATCCGGAAGACGTGATTTTCTGAAATTGGGAATGGCGGGACTGGCCGCGGCCGGCGTCGTGGGTGCGGCGGTAACCGTCGATGCCCAAAAGGCCGCTGCCCAGGCAGCACCCGACAGCCTGCTGCGCACCGTGCTCGATCGCGGCAAGCTGATCGTCGGCACCGGCAGCACCAATGCGCCGTGGCACTTCGAGAACGATGCCGGCGAACTCGTCGGCATGGACATCACCATGGGGCGCATTCTTGCCAAGGGCCTTTTCGACGATCCGACCAAGGTCGAGTTCGTGATGCAGGATCCGGCACAGCGCATCCCCAACGTCACCACCAACAAGGTCGACATCACCATTCAGTTCATGACGATGAGCGCCCAGCGCTCGCAGCTGGTCAATTTTTCCCGGCCTTACTACGTCGAGGGCGTCGCCCTGCTGAGCCTTCCGACCGCCGAGAACAAGACCTTCGACAAGCTGCTTGCCGGCGGCTCGGCGACACGCGTCTCCATCCTGCAGAATGTCGATGCCGAGGCGCAGGTGCATTCGGTGCTGCCCGAGTGCCAGGTTATGCAGATCGATACCCAGGCCAACGTGCTGCAGGCACTGGAATCGAAACGCGTCGACGCCGCTGCCGTCGATCTGTCCACGGTGCGCTGGCTCGCCTCGCGCAATCCGGACAGATATTTCGACGCCGGCAAGAGCTGGCTGAGCATGCTTTATGGCGCGGCACTCCGGCAAGGCGACCTTGACTGGCTGACCTTCGTCAACTCGACCTTCACCATCGCCATGTTCGGCCACGAAAACGCACTCTACGATGCCGCCTTCAAGGACTTTTTCGGACAGGAGCCGCCGGCGCGCCATCCCGGCTTCCCAGCCATCTGACCTGCCGGGCGGAAGGGCGTATCCAGCGCCCTTCCGCCTCCCTAGAGCAATTCCAGGAAAAGTGTGAAACGGTTTTCCGCCCGGAATTGCGTCAAAACAAAGAGTTAGAGCGGGTCGCCGTTTCCGTGAAACGGTGAACTGCTCTAAGCCTGCGGCACTGAGGCGGACGCATGGGCTATGCCCTTAATTTCAACCTGATCTGGCGGCACTTCGACAAGCTGTGGGGAGGACTGCTGCTCAGTCTCGAGCTCGCCGTCATATCGATCGCCATCGGCACCGTCATCGGCCTGGTTCTGGCGGTCTGGTACGTGTCTGCCGGACGCATCGTGCGCACCATCATCGCCGCCTACGTCGAATTCATCCGCAACGTGCCGCTGATCCTGCTCGTCTACCTCGTCTTCTACGGCCTGCCGACAGTGGTCGACATCGCCTACAGCGCGCCGACCTCGTTCGTCGTCACGCTGTCGCTCTATAGCGGCGCCTATCTGGTCGAGGTGTTTCGCTCCGGGCTCGAAGCCGTTCCGCGCGGACAGCTGGACGCCGGCAAGGCAATCGGCCTGACGCCCTGGCAAAGGCTGCTCAACGTGCGCCTGCCGACCATGCTGCGCATCACCTTGCCGGCATTGTCCAACACCTTCATATCGCTGTTCAAGGACACCTCCGTCGCCTCGGTCATTTCGGTGCCGGAGCTGACCTATGGCGCCCAGTGGATCAACTTCAACACCTTCCGCATCGTCGAGGTCTATCTCGTGGTCACGGCGATGTATCTGGTGACCGGCTACATCTTGCTTTTTGCGCTTCGGCTTGTCGAGCGCCGGTTCAGGGCGGCGCGCTGACATGCTGACCCAGATCGCCTATGCCTTGCCTTTCCTCGCCCAGGGCTTTGCGCTGACACTGTGGGTATCCCTGCTGGTCGTGGTGTTTTCGCTGATTGCCGGCGTGATCATGGGCGTCGGTCTGGTCTATGGCCCGGTGCCGTTGCAATGGGCCGTGCGCATCTTCAGCGACACCATCCGCGGCATCCCGATCCTGGTGCTCATCTTCTTTGTCTATTACGGACTGCCGGCCGTCGGGCTTCATCTGCCGTCGTTCTGGGCCGCCGTGCTGGCGCTGACCCTGTTCAAGACAGCCCAGGTCGTCGAATATTTCAGAGGTGCTGTCGGCTCCATTCCGAAAGGGCAGTCCGAGGCGGCGATGGCGATCGGACTCACCTTTCGCCAGCGGCTCGCCTACGTCATTTTCCCACAGGCGTTCAGGCGCTTCCTGCCGCCCTGGATCAACGGCGTCACCGATGCGGTCAAGGGCAGCGCGCTGGTATCGCTGCTCGGCATCACCGACCTGATGCAGGCCATCAACCAGGTCATCGGCCGCACCTACGAGGCCATGCCGCTCTATATTCTCGGCGCGCTCATCTACTTCGCGGTCAACTATGCCCTTTCGCTCGCCAGCCGGCGGCTCGAGCGGCGTTTCTCCTTCATCCGGGAATAGCAATGTCCACAAGTCCGAAAAACACCCCGGCCCTTCTCGACGTCCTGGACGTTTCCAAAGCCTTTGGGACCGTCCAGGTCCTGCGTTCGGTCAGCCTGCAGGTGGCGAAGGGGGAGGTGGTGACGGTCATCGGCCCCTCCGGCAGCGGCAAAACCACGCTGCTGCGTTGCGTCAACTTTCTCGAAAGCTATGACAGCGGTTCGATTCGCATCGACGACAAGGAGGTCGGCTTTCGCGAAGCCGGAACCCGCCAGCGTCGCAGCGAACGCGATCTCGCCGCGATGCGCGCCGAGACCGGCATGGTGTTCCAGAGCTTCAACCTCTTTCCGCACCTGACAGCCGCCGGCAACATCATGCTTGGCCTCACCAAGGTGCGCGGCAAGAGCAACGCCGAAGCGCGCACCATCGCCGAACACTGGCTCGGCCGGGTCGGTCTAGCCCACAAGGCCGACAGCCTGCCCGCCGAACTGTCCGGCGGCCAGCAGCAGCGCGTCGGCATTGCCCGCGCCGTGGCCATGGGGCCGAAGATCCTGCTTCTCGACGAGATAACATCCGCGCTCGACCCGGAACTGGTCGGCGAGGTGCTTGAGGTCGTGCGCAGCCTGGCCGAGGACGGCATGACGATGGTGATGGTCACGCACGAAATGGCCTTTGCCCGAGATGCCTCGAGCCGCATCATCTTCATGGCCGATGGCGGCGTCAGCGCGGCGGGTCCACCCGCCGAAATCCTGGCAGCCGACACCGACAATGAGCGCCTGCGCACCTTCCTGGCACGCTTCCGCGCCTCGCATTTCTAGAACGGGACAGCGAACGCTGTCGTAAGGAGCCTTCTTTCATGACGCCTTATATCCGGCTCGCCGCGTTGGGCCTGACGCTGCCCGAGCCGCCGACCCCGATCGCCAACTTCGTCACCCATGCCGAAAGCGGCCGGCTGATCTTCCTGTCCGGCCAGGGACCGCTGCGCACCGATGGCAAACTGTTCACCGGCAAGGTAGGAGACGATGTCACCGTCGAGCAGGCTTATGGCCATGCCCGCCTCACCGGCCTCAATCTGCTTGCCGTCATGCACGCAGCCACCGGCGACCTTGGCCGGATCGTGCGCGTCGTCAAGCTGCTCGGCTTCGTCAACGCCATACCGACCTTCAGCGACCACCCGAAAGTGGTCAATGGCTGTTCCGACCTGTTTGCCGATGTGTTCGACAATATCGGCGGCCATGCCCGCTCGGCGATCGGCGTCGGCTCCTTGCCTGGAAACATCACCGTTGAAATCGAGGCGGTTGTCGAGATCGCCGCCTGACCTTTAGAAGAATGGAATCCGAGAGATGAAAACCACTTCCACCGACGGCTCCAACACCACCATCCGCGAACGGCTCGGCCTTCGCCCGATCATCAATGTCTCCGGCACGATGACCGCGCTCGGCGCGTCGATCATTGTCCCCGAAGCGATCAGCGCCATGGCGGAAATGGCCTCGCAATGGGTGGAAATGGATGACCTGCAACGCGCCGCAAGCACGATCGTCGCGCGCCTGACCGGCGGCGAAACCGGTTTCATCACTGCCTGCTGCGCCAGCGGCATCACCATGGCGATCGCCGGTGCGATGACGGGGACCAATCTGCTCGCCATCGAGCGGCTGCCTGATAACACGGAAGGTCTCAAGTCGGAGGTCATCGTCCAGCTCGGCCACATCGTCAACTATGGTGCGCCGATCGACCAGTCGGTCCGGCTGGCGGGCGCCAGGGTCGTGCCGGCCGGCACGGTCAGCGTGACGCAGGACTATCATGTGCGCGACGCGATCAACGACCGCACGGCGGCGGGCCTCTATGTCGTTGCGCACCACACCGTGCAGTATGGCATGCTGTCGCTGGAGGAATTCTGCGAGATCTGCCACGCCAGGGGTGTCCCGGTGATCGTGGATGCGGCTTCAGAGTATGATCTGCGCGACTTCCTCGCGCGCGGCGCCGACATTGTCATCTACAGCGGCCACAAATTCCTGAGCGGGCCGACCAGCGGCATCGTCACCGGCCGCAAGGATCTGGTTCGCGCCGCTTATCTGCAGAACCGCGGCGTCGCCCGCGCCATGAAGGTCGGCAAGGAAAGCATCGCCGGCACCATGGCCGCACTGGAAGCCTGGGAAAAGCGCGACCATGCCGGCATCCGCCGCCGCGAAGACGCCGCGCTCAACCTGTGGAAGGACACGTTGCACGGGCTGCCGGGCGTCATCGCGCAGATCATCCCGGATCCGACCGCCAACCCTCTGGATCGGCTTCAGATTTTTGTACTGCCCGAAAGCCGGTTCACGGCGGCCGGTCTCACCTCGGCATTGGCGACGGGCTCGCCGCCGATTATCGTGCGCAACCACGAGGTGGAGCGCGGCCATTTCTTCCTCGACCCCTGCAATCTTCATCCCGGCGAGGCCGAGATCGTCGCCGAACGGCTGCGCGCCATATTGACCGCCAAGGACCGCCCGGCCGATGCGATGAAAGTCGCCCGCAAGGATTCGTCCGGCGTCTTACGCTGGCCAGATTGAACACCCGGCGAATCGCTACCTGAAATGCGTCGGCCGTAACCGGCACGCGCCATCATGCGCCTCCTGCCCTGACGGGCTCTCCAGGGCACCGGCCAGGAAACTGCCGGCTCCCTCTGCGCGCCTTGGCGGTTCCAGCTTGGCGGCTGCTTCACAACTTTTCAACAATAACTTTACAAATATCTATATTTATGTGAAGTTATGACGATGAAGGATCGCTCATGACAGCCAACCGTTTCGCCACGCGCCTGAATTCCTTTGCCTCGCGACCGCAGGCCGAGTGGCCCGATCTTACCGGCAAGCCGTCGCTGCTGCAGATGGCGGCGCGCGCCGCCAAGGTCGAGGGGCTTACCGATCTCGACCTCAACTTTCCTGACCACGTCGGTGAAAAGCCCACGGAAATCACCCTGAAACTGGGCGATCTCGGGCTTTCCATCAATGGCTTTGCCATGCGCTACTACTCCAACCCCGCCTTCAAGCTCGGCGCCTTCACCAATCCGGATCCGGCGGTGCGCCGCGAGGCCATCGACCTGACCAAGGCCGGCATCGATGCCGTGCGTGAGGCCGGCGCCAGCCTGATGACGCTGTGGCTCGGCCAAGATGGCTTCGACTACGCCTTCCAGGCCGACTATTCAACGCTTTGGCAACACGAAATTGATGGGATTCGTGAAGTTGCGACACATGATCCCGACTGTCAGATCAGCCTTGAATACAAACCGAACGAACCACGCTCTTACAGCCTGATGCCGGATGCGGCGACGACCTTGCTGGCGATCCGCGATGTGGGCCTGCCCAATCTCGGCGTCACGCTCGATTTCGCTCATGTGCTCTACGCCGACGAACAGCCGGCCTTTGCCGCGGCCCTGGTGGCGCGTCACAGCAAGCTGCTCGGCGTGCACCTGAACGACGGCTACGCCAAGCGCGACGACGGCCTGATGGTCGGCGCGGTGCACACGCTGCAGACCATCGAGCTGCTCAGGCAGATTCGCCGCGACGGTTACGCCGGCGCCATCTATTTCGACACGTTCCCCGATATGACCGGGCTCGATCCGGTGCGCGAGTGCGAAGTCAACATCGCCACCGTCAAGCGCATGCTGCGCGTCGTCGACCGGCTGGAGCAGGACAATCGCCTGTCCGCCGCCATGGACAGCCAGGACGCGGTGACGTCGCAGGCCATCATCCAGGAAATCATGCTCGGGCCGGATAGCTGAGGCATCCGCGCCATCACCGTTTTCAACCAGGGAGGAATACAATGAAACTTCTGCTTGCCACCGCTACCGCCGCACTGATGGCGCTCTCGATCGGCTCTGCCTTTGCCGCCGACCTCGCGCCGCTCAATTCCGACACGGAAAAGGACCGCATCGACTGGTCGCAGGTCGAGGCTAAATTCGGCGCGTTCCCCAAGCTGCCCGAAGGCACCAAGGCAGGCGCGGTCTCCAAGACGCTGACCAATGAATACTGGCGCTCGCTGGGCGAGGGCTACACGGCATTCGGCGCCAAGGTCGGCGTTCCCGTCGTCTATCAGGCAGCGCAGAGCGAGGGCGACCAGCTCGGCCAGCTCACCATCGCCGAAGGCCTGGTGACGCAGGGCTACAACGTGCTGCTCGTCTCGCCGCAGACGGATGCCAATCTGCAGCCGATCATGGAGCAGGCCAAGGCCGCCAACGTGCCGGTGGTCAACGTCAATGACGCCGTCATCCCGCAGGCCGAGCATTATGTCGGCAATGTCCAACGCGACAATGGCGTGCGCGTCGCCAAATGGTTCATCAAGAATCGTCCGAATGGCGGCAAGGTCGCCATCGTCGAAGGTCAGGCTGGCGTCTATGCCGCCGTGCAGCGCACCGACGGCTTCAAGTCGACCATCACCGAGGGGGGCAATTTCGAGGTTGTCGCCAGCGTTCCCGGCAACTGGGACCGCCAAGCCTCCTATGACGCGGCCACCAACATCCTACAGCAGCACCCCGACCTGATCGGCTTCTATGCCAACAATGACGGCATGGCGCTGGGCATCGTCGAGGCTGTCAAGGCCGCCGGCCTGCAGGACAAGGTTGCGGTCTTCGGCACCGACGGCATTTCCGACGCCTATGCCTCGATCCGCGCCGGCGAACTGACCGGCACGGTCGACAGTTTCCCGGTGCTGACTGGCGAAGTGGCGTTGGAAACAGCTCTGCGTCTCGTCGCGGGACAGAAGCTGCCGCGCGTTGTCGCCACGCCGCAGGCGCTGATCACCAAGGACAATGCCGACCGCTATTCCGGCACCGGCGCGCGCAAGGCCCTGCTCGAGGACGCGGCAGCGGGCCAATAAGGCTAATCGGCGGGTGCCGGCCAGAGCAATTCGCTGCCGGCCGGCACTCTTGCCCGGAGATAGAACCCGATGTCACCCCGGCTGCAATTCAAGGGCATTTCCAAGCTGTTTCCGGCCGTACGGGCGCTCCACGAGGTGTCACTCTCGGTCGGGGCCGGTGAAATCCACGGCCTGCTCGGCGAAAACGGCGCCGGCAAGTCGACGCTGCTGCGCGTCCTGTCTGGCGTCTACAGGCCGACAGCGGGAAGCATCCTCATCGACGGCAAGCCGGTTACACTCGCCAACCCGGTCGCCGCACGCGCTGCGGGCGTCGCCATGATCCATCAGGAATTGCAGCAGGTACCGCGCCTCAGCGTCGCCCAGAACATGTTCCTCGGCCATCCGCTGACGCGCGGCGGTATCTTCGTCGCCCGGCGCGAGCAAGAGCGCCGTGCTGCGGATGCTCTTGCGGCCATTGATCCCTCCATCGATCCGGCGGCACCCCTTGGTACCCTGAAGGTGGCGCAGCGGCAGATCGTCGAGATCGCTCGCGCGCTGCTCGATCGCGCCCGCATCGTCGCCATGGACGAGCCGACATCGAGCCTGACGCCGAGCGAATTCGAACGGCTCGCCGAAGTCATTACAGGTTTGGCGCGCGATGGCGTCGCCGTCGTCTATGTCTCGCACAAGCTGGATGAGGTGTTCGGCATCTGCCGGCGCGCCACCATCATGCGCGATGGCGTCGTCGTCGATTCCGTCGATCTGAAAGACCTGTCGGAGAAAGCGGTCGTGGCGATGATGGTCGGCCGCGAACTGGCGCGGGAACACCATAATTCCCATGCCACGAACAAGGTCATGCTGAGCGCGCGTGGCCTCTCTTCGGCGACGAAGGTGCGCAACGTGTCGTTCAATCTGCATTGCGGCGAGGTGCTGGGCATTGCCGGCCTGGTCGGTTCCGGCCGCACTGAACTTTTGCGGCTCTTGGCCGGCGCCGATCGCGCCACGGCCGGGACGATTGCAATCGACGGCAAGGCGGCGCGCTTCGCCAGCCCGCGCGATGCGATTGCCGCCGGCGTCGGACTGGTGCCGGAGGAGCGCAAACGCGAAGGCATCGTGCCGCTGCGCTCGATCACCTGCAATATGGCGCTCGCCTCGATGGCCGTGTTCGCGCCGCGCGGTCTCATCGATCACGCCAGGTTGAAACACGTGGCCGTCGAGAAGATGAGCCGTGTCAACCTGCGGCCGTTTCTGCTCGACCGGCCGATTCGCCTGTTCAGCGGCGGCAACCAGCAGAAGGCGATCATCAGCCGCTGGCTGGCGGCGGGAACCCGCATCCTCTTGTTCGACGAACCGACGCGCGGCATCGATGTCGGCGCCAAGGCGGAGATCTATCATCTGATCGAGGAACTCGCCGCCGAGGGCCATGCCGTGATCGTCGTCTCCTCCGAGCTCCCCGAAGTGATCCGGCTTGCCGACCGCGTGCTGGTCATGCGCGACGGCACGATCGCGGCCGAACTCCACAGAGACGATATCAGCGAACAGGCGATCGCGGCGCACGCCATCCCGCAAACGCAAACGCCGGCCGCGTAACAGGCAAGGCAGAGGTGACGGATATGTCGGATACCACTCTGGTGCGGCCACGCGCCGAATTCCTGCGCGGCGTTTCCATGCGCGACGCCGGCACGCTGATCGGCCTTGTCGTGATCCTGGCAGTATTCGGCGCGCTGGTGCCTGGCTTCTTCGCCGAGCGCAACCTGATCAACATCCTGCAGCAGTCGAGCATCAATGCCTGTCTGGCGCTGGGCATGACGCTGGTCATCATCTCCGGTGGCATCGACCTGTCGGTCGGGCCGACGGCGGCACTCTCGGCCGTCATCTCGGCCTCTATGATGGTCGCCGGCGTGCCGTTTCCGCTGGCCATCGCCGCCGGCTTCGCCATTGGCCTTGCCTGCGGCCTCGTCAACGGCGTGCTCGTCGCGTATGTCGGGCTGCAGCCCTTCATCGTCACATTGGGGACGCTCAGCACCTACCGGGCGCTGGCACTGATCTACACCGGCGGCAATCCGGTTCTGGGCCTGCCCGCGGGGTTCCGCGCCATCTTCAACGGATCGCTGTTTGGACTGCCTCTGGCGGTCGTCATCGTCGCCTGCGTGGCTGTCGTCGCCTGGGTCGTTTTGAAGAAGACGCCCTTCGGCGAATATCTGCTTGCCGTCGGCGGCAACGAGGAGGCGGCCTACATCGCCGGCGTGCCGATTGCCCGCACCAAGATCGCCGCCTACATGATCTCGGGCCTGCTGGCGGCGCTTGCCGCGCAGATCCTGATCGGCCGGCTCGGCGCCGCCGAGCCCATCCTCGGCAATCTCTGGGAACTCGACGCCATCGCGGCTGCCGCCATCGGCGGCGCCTCGCTGATGGGCGGCAAGGGCAGCATCGTCGGAACCATCCTGGGCGCTATCATCCTCGGCGCCATGCGCAACGGTTTGACGCTGATGAACGTCCAGTCCTTCTATCAGCTTCTGGCAACTGGTCTTATAATCCTCGCCGCGATGCTTATCGATCGCGTGACGAGGGGGCGTGGATGACCTTGAGCGGGCTGGACCTGAAAGCGGTAGGACCGCGCATCCGCATGATGATGCCGCATCTCACCCCGTTGGAGGCGAAGGTGGTGGAAACCGTCTTCGGCCGGCGCGGCTTCGATGAGAGCATTCCGCTGAAGCAGATCGCCGAAGAGTCCGGCGTGTCCGAGGCGATGGTGGTCAAGATCGCCAAGAAGCTCGGCTTTTCCGGCTATCGCGACTTCCGCACCGCCGTCTATGAATACAGTCGCCTGCCGACCGCCGAGATGCACCAGGAACTGTCGTCCGACGACAGTTCGGCCGAGATCGTGCAGAAGGTGTTCCGCACCTCCATCCAGGCGCTGGAGGAAACGCTGGCAATCCTCGACATCGAGGATTTCGACCGCGCCGCCGAGCTGCTCTTCCGTGCCAAGAACCGGGATTTCTATGGCGTCGGCGGCTCGGCGCAGATCGCCCGCGATGTCTCGCACAAGTTTCTGCGCATCGGCATCCGCGCATCGGTCTATGACGATTCGCATATGATGCTGATGTCGGCCTCGCTGCTCGGCGGCGACGACATCGCCGTCGGCTTCTCGCATTCGGGCAACACGTCGGCCGTCATCGACGCCATCCAGCTGGCCCGCAAGAACGGTGCCCGCACGCTGGCCATCACCAATTACGACAACTCGCCGCTGGCTGCGGTCGCCGACATCGTGCTTTGCTCGACCGCGCAGGGTTCGCCGCTGATGGGCGAAAATGCGGCGGCCCGCATTGCCCAGCTCAACATCCTCGACGCGCTGTTCGTGGCGGTGGCGCAGCGCGATTATCAGGCGGCGGAGCGCAACCTCGGCCGCACCATGTCGGCGGTGACATCGAAACGAAAAGACCGGGGCTCATGACGACAACGCCGCTGGTCACCGTGTTCGGCAGCTTGCACTACGACATCATGGTCGACGCGCCCGACCGCCCACGCAAGGGCGAGACGGTGACCGGCCATGCTTGGCACCCGAAATGCGGCGGCAAGGGCGGCAACCAGGCTGTCTCGGCGGCGCGGGCCGGCGTGCGCGCGGCGATGATCGGCGCCGTCGGCGACGATGATTTCGGGCGGGCGTTGCTGGCCAATCTCGATCGCGCGCTGGTCGACCACCGCTTCGTGCGGGTGGCCGCTGGCGCCAGCTCCGGCATGAGCGTGGCGATCTTCGACGCGGGCGGCGACTATGGCGCGGTGATCGTCTCAGGCAGCAATCTGACACTGGGCCATGCCGACATTGCCTCTGCTTCCGATGTGATGGCCCAAACGGCAGTGCTTTTGTTACAGAACGAAGTGCCGGAAGCCGGCAACATTGCCGCCGCACGCGCCGTCAAAGCACAGGGCGGCCGCGTCGTGCTCAACGCGGCCCCCGCGCGCAAACTCTCCGACGAGTTGATCGCCCTGGTCGACATATTGGTGGTCAACGCAATCGAGGCGGAATTCCTGGCTGGCACAGCAGTGGTGGAGACGCAGGACGGGGCCGCGCAAGCCGCACGATTGCTGGCCGATCTTTATCCGGTGGCGATTGTCACGGCGGGCGGCGAGGGCGTCGCCTCCTGCGACCAGACCGGCGAGGCCTTTGCGCTGCTGGCCGTCCCGGTCAAGGTCGCCAGCACGCATGGCGCCGGCGATGAATTCGTTGGCGCGCTGGCCGCGGGACTTGCCCGAGGAGAGACCATGCACGCGGCGGTCACCGCTGCCAACGCGGCTTCGGCGTTGCTGGTCTCGACGCCAGAGGCCGAGCGCGACGGCATCTGAACGGCTGGTTTCGTCTTGCCGGACCGAAGCGGCGGCCGCCTATCCTTGCGGCCTCGCGCGAATTCCGCTAAGGCGCGCCTTTGTCGCCGGGGAACACGGACTTGGACGATCAACGCGCCGACGTAGCCATCATCATGGGCAGCCAGTCCGACTGGGCGACGATGCGTCATGCCGCCGAAACGCTGGAAGCACTAGGCATCCCGCACAAGCGGCTGATCATTTCCGCGCATCGCACACCGGACCGGCTCTATGATTTCGCCAAAGGCGCCAAGGCGGCCGGTTACAAGGTGATCATCGCCGGCGCCGGCGGTGCGGCGCACCTGCCCGGCATGACGGCGGCGATGACGCCGCTGCCGGTGTTCGGTGTGCCGGTGGAATCGAAAGCGCTTTCCGGGCAGGATTCGCTGCTGTCCATTGTCCAGATGCCGGCCGGCATTCCCGTGGGCACGCTGGCCATCGGCAAGGCCGGCGCCGCCAACGCAGCCCTTCTGGCCGCTGCCGTGCTGGCCCTGAACGATGATAGCCTTGCCGTCCGTCTGGATGCCTGGCGCGCCGCGCAGACCGCTAAGGTCGCGGCAGAACCGACGGATACGCCGTGAGCCTGCCCGCCGGATCGACCATCGGCATCATTGGCGGCGGCCAACTCGGCCGCATGCTGGCTGTTGCCGCCGCCCGCCTCGGCTACCGCACCGTGGTGCTGGAGCCGCAAGCGGATTGCCCCGCGGCACAGGTCGCCAACCGGCAAATAACAGCTGCCTATGACGACTCGGCCGCCCTTGCCGAACTGACAGCGTCGAGTTCCGTCATCACCTACGAGTTCGAGAACGTCCCGGTCGCGGCCGCCAGCGCTCTGGCCGCCAAGGTTCCGGTCTATCCGCCGGCGCGTGCGCTGGAAGTGGCGCAGGACCGGGTGGACGAAAAAACATTCCTCAACGGCATCGGCATTGCCACCGCGAATTTCCACGCCGTCGACAATGATGACGAGCTGACGGCGGCGCTGAAAGCGTTCGACGGCAGCGGCATCCTGAAGACTCGGCGCATGGGCTATGACGGCAAGGGCCAGCGCGTCTTCAGCAACATGGAAGCCGGCGGTCTTGCCGGCACCTGCGAGGCGATGGGCAATGTGCCGCTGATCCTGGAGTCCTTCGTGCCGTTCGAGCGCGAGATCTCGGTGATCGCGGCGCGTGGGCTGGACGGTGCGGTCGTCGCCTACGATCCGGCCGAGAATGTCCACCGCAATGGCATTCTCCATACGTCGACCTTGCCGGCCGGCGTAAGGCCCGAAACCGCGACAGCAGCCCGAATGGCGGCATCGACGATATTGTCGGCGCTGAACTATGTCGGTGTCATCGGCGTCGAGTTCTTCGTGCTGGCGGACGGCTCGCTGCTGGCCAACGAGATCGCGCCGCGCGTGCACAATTCCGGCCATTGGACGGAAGCCGCCTGTATCGTTTCGCAGTTCGAGCAGCATATCCGCGCCATCGCCGGCCTGCCGCTCGGCAGCCCGGACCGCCACTCCGACTGCGTGATGGAGAACCTGATCGGCGACGATGTGCTGCGCGTCCCTGAGCTTCTCGCCGAGCCCGATCTGATGCTGCATCTCTACGGCAAGGCCGAAGCGCGGCCCGGCCGCAAGATGGGCCACTTCACTCGGATCAGCCGTCGCGCCTCATAAGGTTGCCTACTGCACGTCGTCGCTCTCGTCCTCGCCTGGATTGGCGCAACTCACATCGCCTTCCTCGCAATTGGCCGCGGCAGCGAGCTGCTTGACGCGATCATTGGTCAATCTGGTCAGGCATTGCGAGACTTCCATCGAATGGATCGATCCGCCTTCGCTGGCGGCAGTGGAATGCGCGCACTCGGCATCGCGAAAAGTGATCCAGGCGCGTTGCGCCACCTGCAGCAATCTCTTGCCGCCGGCATCATCCGAGCTGGTGAGGTTTTGATAGGCCTTGTTGAGCCTAGCGTCGGCGGCCTGATAGTCTTCGCCGGCACAGATGTTCATCATCTGCTGGCTATCATCGCTGCGGTCGCATTCCTGCGCGCGCGCAACCGAAGCTGCCGCCAGCAGGACAAGGCAGGCGGACAGGAACATTCGGCGCATGGTTCTCTCCAAATCACTTCACGGCGACCGCATCATCCCAGCCGGCCCAGGGCCGCGCAATGCGCCAGGCCGATATGGCGGATAATTGATGACAGGGATGATTCACAGCCGCAATGGAGCACGCTTGCGGTTGACAGGGACAAGGCTCCTCGTTTATGAGCCACCCACAGTTCAAAGGCGCGTCTTCTGGCGCGCCTTAAAATTTCGACCCGGACCGGGTCCACACCGACAGGCAAGACCATGAAGATCAAGAATTCGCTCAAGGCGCTGAAGGCGCGTCACCGCGACAACCAGCTGGTTCGCCGCAAGGGCCGCGTCTACATCATCAACAAGACCGCCCCGCGCTACAAGGCACGCCAGGGCTGAGCTTTCGGCAGGAGGCTGTTGCCTCCGCCCATTTGATGCTTGTTGCCGCCTGCCGGCCTTTCACGCCAAATTCAGTTTGACGTTCCGCCGCCCGGGACTAGAGTCCGGTGATGCGGATTCTTTTTGCATTTTTGACATCTCTGCTTGTTTCCGGCGCCATTTATGGCCCGGCATGGGCGGATGATGCTGTCGCGCCGCCGGCCACTCAGGACGCCCCGCCCGCCGCAACGACGAAACAAGCCCGCCTCGACCAGTTGTTCAGCGATCTGAAACGCGAGCGCAACGAAAAGGCGGCCGAGCGCATCGCCGGCAACATCTGGGGCGAGTGGTCGCAATCCGGCAGCGCCTCGATCGACCTGATGATGCAATGGTCGCAAAAAGCCGTCGAAAGCCAGAAATTCGACGTCGCGCTCGATTTCCTCGACCAAGTGGTGACTTTGCAGCCGACCTATGCCGAAGGCTGGAACCGGCGTGCCACCGTGCATTTCATGATGAAGAACTACGGCAAGTCGATGTCCGACATCGACCATACGCTGCAGCTCGAGCCGCGCCATTTCGGTGCGCTGTCCGGCCTGGCGCAGATCATGGCGTTGACCGGCCACAAGCAATCGGCGCTCGAGGCCTGGCAAAAGGTGCTGGCCATCTATCCGATGATGCGCAGCGCCCAGGACCAGGTCGGCACGATTTCGGAGGAACTTGCCGGTGAAGGCATTTGATTGCTCTAGGGGAGTGGGGAGAATAAGGCAGTAGGGGCAGATTGTACCTGCGGAACACACACCCTACTCCCCTACTCCCCTACTCCCCTACTCCCCTACAACTCATCCCCCTCCACCTCCGTATCTCCCCCATGAACCTGATCTACGCCGCCCTTGCCTTCCTGATGGCGCTTGTGTTCGGCTTCGTCGGCGTCACCCGCGTCGGCTCATGGCTGATCGAGCGCCGCAATCCGCCGATCGGCGAGTTCGCCGACATTGACGGCGCCCGCATCCACTATGTCCATGTTCCGGCACCCGCCAATGCCGAGCTGCCGCCGATCGTCTTCATCCACGGCGCCAGCGCCAATCTCAGGGACCAGATGCTGCCGCTGCGTCCCTTGCTCGAAGGCCGCGCCGAAATGCTGTTCTTCGACCGGCCAGGCCACGGCTGGTCGGGTCGCGGCACCAACAACGAGAACCCGTCGGCGCAGGCCGACACCATTGCCGCACTGATGGACCATCTCGGCATCAAGAAGGCTGTCATCGTCGGCCATTCCTTCGGCGGCGTGGTGACATCGGCCTTTGGCCGGGAGCATCCCGACAAGACGCTCGGGCTGGTCTTCCTCGCACCGGCGACCCACCCATGGCCGGGCGGCGCAACCGCCTGGTACTACGATCTGACTACCATGCCGGTGCTCGGCTGGCTGTTTTCCGAGACGCTGACCTATCCGGCCGGTACACTGCAGATGGCCGACGCCACCACCTGCGTTTTCTCGCCCAACAAGGTGCCCGACAATTATCTCAGAATGGCCTCTATCCCGCTGGTGCTGCGACCAACAGCCTTTCGTGCCAACGCCACCGATGTCGCCGGGCTCTATCGCTATGCCCTCGGCGCCGCACCGCGCTACAACGAGATCAAGGCGCCAACCGTGGTCATTTCAGGCGATCGCGACAAGGTGGTCTATGCACATATCCATTCGGTCGGCCTGGCGCGCGACATTGCCGGTGCCGAACTCGTCTGGGTGCACAATCTCGGCCACAAGCCAGACTGGATCGCGCCCGACCTGACCGTCGGCGCCATCGAGAAGGTCGCCGGGAAGAGTATAGACCTGCAGGCGATGGCAACGGCAGTGGAGGCGCGCATCGCCGGCGACGCCTACGGCGCCGGCAGATGCGCCGATATCAAGGTACCGCAGGCCGAACTCGCGCCGACCTAAAGCGGATCACCTGAATCCGTTCAGAGGCGACACGCTTTAGGAATCTAGCGGCTGACTTGTGTGTCCGATCCGATGTAGGCGATGCGCAGCATGTTGGTCGAACCCGGTGTCCGCAACGGTACGCCCGCGGTGATGATGACGCGGTCGCCCGGCTTGCCGAAGCCTTCGTCGAAGGCGATGCGGCAGGCGCGATTGACCATGTCGTCGAGGTCGACGGCGTCGGGTGAGACGACGCAATGCGTGCCCCACAAAAGCGACAGCCGCCGCGCCGTGTTGAGGATCGGCGACAGCGCGATAACAGGCACTTGCGGCCGCTCGCGGGCGGCGCGCAGGCCTGTGGTGCCTGATGCGGTGTAGGTGATGATCGCCGCCAGCTTCAGCGTTTCGGCGATCTCGCGCGCGGCCAGCGAAATGGCATCGGCGCCAGTCGCCTCCGGCTCGGAGCGCTGGGCGTTGATGATGCCGGCATAGGTCGGATCGGTTTCGACCTTGGTGGCGATACGGTTCATCATTGCCACGGCCTCGACGGGATAGGCACCCGCCGCCGATTCCGCCGACAGCATGATGGCATCGGCGCCTTCGAAGACGGCGATCGAAACATCGGACACCTCGGCGCGGGTCGGCACCGGTGCCGTGATCATCGATTCCAGCATCTGCGTTGCAACCACCACCGGCTTGCCGGCGCGGCGTGCGGCGCGCGTGATCTGCTTCTGGATGCCGGGCACCGCCTCGAGCGGCATTTCGACGCCGAGATCGCCGCGGGCGACCATCAGCGCGTCGGACAATTCGATGATCTCGGCCAGCCGGGCGACGGCCTGCGGCTTTTCGATCTTGGCCATGATCAGCGCCCGGCCGCGTGCGATCTTGCGCGCTTCGGCCAGATCCTCCGGCCGCTGCACGAAGGACAGCGCCACCCAGTCGACGCCCGTGGCCAGCACGGCATCGAGGTCCTTGCGATCCTTCTCGGTCAGCGCGCCGACCGGGAGGTCGGTGTCGGGCAGGCTGACGCCCTTCTTGTCGGAAATGGTGGTGCCGGCGACGACGGTGCAGACGATCGACTTGCCGTCGCTCTTCACCGCCTTCAGCTCGAGCTTGCCATCGTCGATCAGCAGGCGATGGCCGGCTTCGACCGAGCTCAGGATTTCCGGATGCGGCAGATAGACCCTGGTCGAGGTGCCAGGCTCTGGATTGTCGTCGAGGGTGAAGGTCTGGCCTTGCGTCAGCACTTCCTTGCCGTTGGCGAACTTGCCCACGCGCAACTTTGGCCCTTGCAGATCGGCCAGGATGCCGATCGGCCGGCCAACCGCTTCCTCGACAGCGCGGATGCGTCCGACCAGCGTGCGCATCAGTTCATGGTCGGTATGGCTCATATTGATGCGGAACACATCGGCGCCCGCTTCGAACAGTTTCTTCAGCATCTCCTCCGACGAGGAGGCCGGACCGATGGTGGCTAGGATCTTGACCTTGCGGCTACGTCTCATTGACTGTTTGTTCCCGGGGCGGCTGGAGCGCCTCCCGTTGTGGACTCATCGGTCAGCTGGACCATCCAGCTTGCCTGTTCGCCCGTGTCATATTCCTGGAATCCGGCGCGCTGGAAGCCCCGGGCGACGCAGTCGGTTACGCCGGCGATCTTGAACTCTTTTTCAGCCACGCACATGTTGATCGGGCCGTCCCAGCGTCCACCGCGCTCGGCGTCTTCTGCATAAAGATAGTAAAACCTTGATGACAGCGGCCCTTCGATCAGCGTCTTGCAACTCGATCCCTCGATGTGCCACCAGCCTTCGGTGATCCAGCCGGCCTTGGCGCGATAGCCGATGCCGACACCGACCAGGTTCTGCGTGGCGTTGCAGACGCGGAAATCGGCACGCGCCGGCGAAGCCACGACCATCGCCGACAGGCCTATGGCAAGAGTGAGGAGCGGCATGGCAAAGGCAGAGCGCATGCGCTGCCCGCCGGCGGAACTCATCCGAAAACCCCTCAAAAACCACATCAGCATCTCTCTGCGCCCCTTTTCGGAAAAGTCCGGGCGCATGTCAACGCACCGTTTTGTCCAATTCCAATCGATTTAGAAAGGCTCCGGCGCACAATTCGCCGACGTGTGCCAGATTTCCCGGGAAACCTTGGCCAAACAACGGCATTGCGCAAGCGTCGTCTTCGTGGAATGACGATAGCACCCTCCCCGGAAGCCCGCGAACAGACCATTTCCCGCCAATGACCCGATCCACAGTTTTCGCGCCTTTCGACGTCATCGAGGGCGACCGCAAGCGAGGCATCGTGCTGTTGGGCGATCATGCCCGTCGCGACCTGCCCGACGACTACGGCAGCCTCGGCCTGCCCTCGGCCGAGTTCGACCGGCACATCGCCTATGACATCGGCGTCGAGGCGGTGACGCGCGAACTGGCTGCCCTGCTCGGCGTGCCGGCGGTGCTTGCCAATTTTTCGCGGCTGCTGATCGATCCCAATCGCGGCGAAGACGACCCGACGCTCATTCGCCAGCTTTATGACGGCACTGTCGTACCTGGGAATTACCCCATCGCTGCCGATGAGCGCGAGAGGCGGCTCGACGGGTTCTACCGGCCCTATCACGACGCCGTCGGCGCCATGATCGCCTCGGTCGCACAGGCTTCCGCCCAGGTGCCCTTCATCTTTTCGGTGCATTCCTTCACCCCCGCCATGCAAGGAATCCAGCGTCCTTGGCACGTCGGGATCCTGTGGGACCTCGACGACCGCGTGGCGCGGCCGTTGATAGACATGCTGGCGCAGGACAAGAACCTCGTCGTCGGCGACAACGAACCCTATGACGGCGCGCTGCGCGGCGACACCATGTACAAGCACGCCATCGTCAACGGCTTCGCCCATGCGCTGATCGAGATCAGACAGGATCTGATATCGGACCAGAAGGGCGCGCTCGCCTGGGCCGAACGGCTGGCGCCGATCGTTGACGCGATAGACCGCCGTCCCGATATACATGTGGTGAAGATGTTCGGCTCGCGCACCGGGCCGCTATGACGGAGGTTTCGATGAACGAACTCAGCGACGAGCAGCAACGCGATTTCGAGGCGGCCGCCTTCCGCCGGCTGGTCGAGCATCTGCGCGAGCGCAACGATGTGCAGAACATCGACCTGATGAACCTCGCCGGCTTCTGCCGCAACTGCCTGTCGAACTGGTATCGCGAGGCAGCCAATGCCGAGGGCGTCGAACTCACCAAGGGTCAGTCGCGCGAGATCGTCTACGGCATGCCTTATGGGGAGTGGCAGGCGCTCAACCAAACCGAGGCCTCCGACGCCAAGAAGGCCGAATTCGAGGCAAGGCGCCCCCAAGACCATTGACGCCGTCGCCCCAGTGATCGCTTACGGCTATGTTTGGCTCAAAATGCTCCCAGAAAGAGCCTTGACTGAAAATTGAATCGATCTAATTTGCCGCGCGAAGCCATTTTCAGCGGGATTCGCCTCATGAACGCGTCAACTGCCAAGCTGACTGCCATTCGCGGACGATGGGCGCTCGCGGCCATTTTCCTCGCCAACGGCTTCCTGACGGGCAGTTGGGCGCCGCAGATTCCTGTGTTCCTGACCCGGCTGGAGATTTCGAAGTTCACGCTCGGTCTGCTGATACTCTTATTCGGCGTCGGTGCCGTCGTCGCGATGACCTGGTGCGGCCATTTGATCTCCAGACATGGTTCGCGCACCGTACTGCGCTGGTTCGCCCTGTGCGGCAGCCTCGGTCTGATGGTCGTGGCGCTGGCGCCCAACGTACCGCTGGCGGCCGCGGCCATGATCATCTTCGGCGGCTCGATCGGTGGCATGGACGTTGCCATGAATGCCAATGCCGTGGTGGTCGAACGGCGGCTCTCCCGCGCCGTCATGTCGTCCTCGCACGGCTTCTGGAGTCTCGGCGGCTTCGCCGGCGGCGGCCTCGGCGGCTTTGCCATCCAGCACTACGGCCACCTCGCCCACGCGGTGGCGGTAACGGTGTTTGCCTTCGCGGTGATCGCGGTGGCCGTTCGCCATCTCCTCACCGAAGACAGACCGCAGGCAGCCGAGCACCACAAATTCGCACTGCCGGCAAACCCGCTGGTTTATCTGATCGGACTGATGGCGCTGCTGGCGATGATCTCCGAAGGCGCGGTGCTCGACTGGGCAGCCCTGTATCTGCGCCAGGAACTCGGCGCCGATCTCGCCGTTGCCGGCCTCGCCTACGCCGGATTTTCGGGCGTCATGGCGGTTACGCGGTTCTTCGGCGACGGCATACGCAATCGCTTCGGCGCGGTGACGACGCTGCGCGTGTCGGCCCTCGTAGCCGCGGTCGGCATGCTGGTGGCTGGCCTGGCGCCCTCGCCCTGGCTCGCTATTGCAGCCTTTGCCTTTTGCGGCTTCGGCATCGCCAATATGGTGCCAATCATCTTTTCGGCCGGCGGCAACCAGGAAGGCATGTCTTCCGGCACCGGCATGAGCGTGGTCACCACTATCGGATACTGCGGCATACTGGTGGCGCCGTCGGCGATCGGCTTCGTTGCCGAGCATTCCAGCTTCGGCCCGATCTTCATCACCATGTCGGGACTGCTGATCATCGTGTTGCTGATGGCCGGGCTCGCTCACCGCGCTGAATTCGCGCCAGCACCCGCCGAATAGCGTTTCAGCTCCTCATGCAGAAAATCCACCACCCGGCGGATGCGCACGCTGGTACGCACATCGCGATGCATCGCCAGCCACACCGGCAGAACTGGCAGCGGCAGGTCAGGCAGCACCTTCTCTATCAAAGGATCCCTGTCGGCCAGCGGCTCCTGACCGAGGCCGATGCCGTTTCCCGCCCGCACCGCTTCCCACAAAACGATCTGGTTGTCGGCCCTGAAGCGGAAGCTGCTCCGGGTGACGGGGATACCATGCTGGGTAAAGCCCCTGATGATCTCGTCGCCGCGGTCGAAGCCGACCAGGTCGTGGTCGACAAGGTCGGCGGGCTTCAGCGGAGGGCCGCGCCTGTCGAGATAGGATTTGGCGGCGCAGGCGCAGAGCTCGATATCGCAGACCTTGCGTGCCATCAGCTCGTTCTGCGCCGGCTTGACCATGCGGATGGCGATGTCGGCATCTCGACGCAGCAGGTTTTCGACCTGGTTGGAGGCGACGATCTCGACCTCGATGCCGGGCTCCTCGATCCCCAGCCGCATCGTCATTTCAGGCAGGACATAGGCCGCCACCACCTCGCTGGCGGCGATGCGCACCGTGCCTTCGATGGCCTCTACCGAACCCAGCGCCAGCAATGAGAAGGCGCTTGCCTGCTCACTGACCGCCTTGCCGCGTTCGAACAGCGTGCTGCCGGCCTCCGTCAGTTCGTAGCCGTGCCGTCCTCGACGGAACAGTGTGATGCCCAGCGCCTGTTCCAATTCGCCGATGTGACGGCCAAGCGTCGGCTGGCTGGCCGAAAGCTTTCGCGCGGCGGCCGACAGGCTGCCGGATTCCGCCACGGCGACAAAGCTCTTGATCAGGTTCCAGTCGATTTCAGCCATTCATTTATGAATATCAGATCGCCATCTGTAGTCAATTTCCATTCGCGTTCGGAGCGACCATATTCCGGCTGCAGACACCAACACGGACTGCAAACACCAACCAGGAGAACTCAGATGACCAAGATCGCTCTCACCACCGCCGCCATCCTCATTTCCGTCAGCGCCGCTTTTGCCGGCAGCGACAAGTTTGGGTCGAACGACGCCAGCCAGCCGACTGTCACCAGCACCGACAACACGACCACCGCTTCGATCCACAACCCGGATGCGGCCGTCCGGCAGCCGGTCACGCAAGGCAGCAACCGCGACCTCTTCGGCAGCCGCTGATCTCGATCGCGCTTGTCGCTGATCCCGATCGCGCGTCCAGACCGGCCACGCAAATCCCAACCCAGGAGTGCTTCCAATGACCAGTATCGCAATTCTCGGTGCCAATGGCCGGCTCGGCCGCGTGGTCGCCAAGGCCTTCATCGACGTGGGCTACGAGGTCCGCGCCGTCACCCGCAACGGCAAACTGCCAACTGAACTTGAAGGCGCTACGGCCGTTGCCGGTGACGCGCTCGACCGGGAAGCGCTGATCCGCGCCACGGAAGGTGTCGATATCATCTTCAACGGCCTCAACCCGATCTACACCGAATGGGTCAAGTGCCTGCCGATCGCCGAGAATGTCATGGCCGCTTGCCATGCCAACAACGCACTGCATCTCTTTCCCGGGACCGTATACAATTACGGATCGCCGATGCCGGAGGTGATCACGGAAGACACGCCGTTCCGCCCGACGACCGACAAGGGGCGCATCCGCGTCGCCATGGAGGACCTGTTTCACCGCGAGGCCGAAGCACGCCGCGTCCGCACCATCATTTTGCGGGCCGGCGACTTCTTCGGCGGCACCGGCAGCGGCTCGTGGTTCGACTTGGTCGTCGCTGCCAAGATCAACAAGGGTATCTATACGGCGCCCGGCCCGGTCGACCTCGTGCATGAATGGGCCTACCTACCGGATCTGGCCAGGGCTTTCGTCGTACTGGCGCAGAACCTGGACAAGCTCGGCGCTTATGAAGCCTTCAACTTCCCCGGCCATCCCGTCACCGACCTGGAGATCAAGGCAGCCGCAGAGAAGGCGCTTGGGCGTCCGCTCAAGATGACCTCGATGGCCTGGTGGGTGCTGCGCGCCGGTAGCCCGTTCGTGGCGATGTGGCGTGAGATCGTGTCGATGTCCTATCTGCGCTTCGAACCGCACCAACTGGCGTCGGCAAGGCTGGAAGGCATCATCGGCGCGATCCCGCACACGCCGCTGGATCAGGCCGTCACTGAAGCTCTCGGGGATATCGGCATTGCCACCGTGACCCGCGTTGCGAAAGCTGCCTGACGTCCGCGATGGCGGGCGATGCTCCTCCGCACATTGACAATCTCCGCGGACTGAGAGGGCGCCTCAGAGCCGTCCCATCAACAGCAGCACCATAAGCACCACCAGCACCACGCCGACAATACCCGAGGGCCCATAGCCCCAGGAGCGCGAATGTGGCCAGGCCGGCACCGCGCCGATGAGGATAAGGACCAGGACGATGATGACGATGGTGGTGATCGGCATGAGAACCCCGCAATTCGACGTTTCGCCCAACAACAATCCAAAAGGCCGCCGGGTTGTCCCGGGCGGCCTTTTGCGGTCAAATCGGCATTGGTCTATTCGGCGGCTTTCGGAAAGGCGATATCCGGCTCGGCTCCGGTATCCTGCCCCTGCGCATCGGTCGAGGAAATCTCGCCCTTGCCACGCCGGAACAGCCGGCTGAACCAACCGCGCCGTGCGCCCGGCTTGACCTTGGCGCGGGTGAACACGATCAGCATCGACGGCGTCACCACCAGCGTCAGCACGGTGGCGAAGGACAGGCCGAAGACGATCGCCGAGGACAGCGAAATCCACCATTGCGTCGACGGCGCGTTGATCGTCGTCTCGTGATGGAAGATTTCCAACCCGAGGCCGAAGGCGATCGGCAGCACGCCGAGAATGGCCGAAACAGCCGTCAGCACCACCGGACGGGCGCGCTCGCGGCAAGTCTGCAGCACCGCCTCGACCTTGTCCCAGCCTTCTTCACGCAGCCGGTCATAGGTGTCGATCAGCACGATGTTGTTGTTCACCACCACGCCGGCCAGAGCGATGACGCCGATGCCCGACATGACGATGCCGAACGTCTCGCCTGTTATCAGCAGGCCGAGGAACACGCCGATCGTCGCCATGACCACGCAGGACAGCACCAGCCAGACGCTGGTGAACTTGTTGAACTGCGCCAAGAGCACCAGGAAGATCAGGAAGATCGCCGCCCCGAAGGCCTTGCTAAGAAAGGCGCTGGCTTCGGCGCTGTCCTCGTTCGAGCCGGCCAGCTTCCAGCGGATGCCGCTGCCGAGATCCATGTCGGAGACGGCTTTGGTGACCTGCTCCTGCACAGCCGCGACCTGAGCGCCGGCGGCGACGTTGGCCTGGACGACCACCGTACGCGCGCCGTCGATGCGGTTGAGGATGCCGACCGTCGGCTCGGGCTTGCGCACGACGAAGTTCGAGATCGGCACCGAGCCTTGTGAGGTCTGCACCCTGAGTTCGTCGAGCGTCGACAGCGTGCGCCGGTCTTCGGGCAGCCGCAGCCTTATGTCGACCGCGTCGTCGGCTCCGGCAGGCCGGTATTCCGAGAGCTTCAGCCCGTTGGTCACCAGTTGCACCACCGTCCCGACCGAGGTTGGGCTGATGCCGTACTGCGCCGCCTTGGCACGGTCGACCTCGAGCGCCCAGTCGACACCGGGCGGCGGCAGGCCGTCGGAAATATCAATGACGCCGGGCACCTTGCCGATGCGCGCCGCAACCTCACGGGCCTTGTCGTCGAGCCCCTTGGGGTCGACGGCCGAAAGCCTGATCTGGATCGGCTTGCCGGTCGGCGGACCGGCTTCCGGCACGCGCACCTCGACATCGACGCCGGGAATGCCGGCCATGACGCCGCGCAGATCGTCCAGGATGTGGTTCGCCGCCTTGCGCTCGCGCCAGTCGATGAACTCGTACTGGATGACGCCGACGACGTCTTCGGGGATATCCTGGCCGCCGCCTTGCGTCTTGCCGACGCGGGTGTAGACCGACTTCACGCCCGGCCAGCCGAGCAGCCTGTCTTCCGCGATCTTGGTCGCGGTATCCATTTCGGCCAGCGAAAGATTGCCGCGCGCATGCACGTAGAGCAGGCCGTAATCCGGTTCGACATTCGGGAAGAACTCGACGCCGGCGCCGTATTTCGAATAGGCAAAGCCGACGCCGAACAAGAGCGCGACGGTCAGCACCAGCACGGTGATGGGGAAGCGCACCGCCTGCTTGACGATCGCCATGTACCAGCCGTCGCGATTGTCATCCTCATGATGCGGCGGCGCCTTGGCGAAGATCGCACCCAGCGTCGGCGCGAAGACAAGCGCATAGAGCATCGAGGCCGATAGCGTGACGATCAGCGTGATCGGCATGTACTTCATGAAGTCGCCGATGATGCCCGGCCAGAACAGCAGCGGTGAGAAGGCGGCGATGCGCGTCATCGTCGCGGCGATGACCGGACCGGCCATGCGCTTGGCTGCGAGCGCGAAGGCTTCCTCCTTCGGCATGCCTTCGCTCATCCGCCGTTCGGCGAACTCGGTGACGATGATGGCGTCGTCGACCAGCATGCCGACGGCCAGGATCAGGCTGAACAGCACGATCATGTTGATCGTGTAGCCCATCATCGCCAGCAGCAGGATGCCGATCAGGAACGACGACGGAATCGCAAGCCCGATGAGCAGCGAGGCGCGGCCGGACAGCGCGTAGAGGATGACGATGAACACCAGGATGACGGCGATCATCACATGGTTCTGCAGGTCGCCGAGCAGCTGGTTGACGAAGACCGACTTGTCCTGCGTGTAGGTGACGTTCATGCCCTCGGGCATCGACTTGACGAACTCGTCGGACACCGTTCGCACCTTGGCGATGGTGTCGATCAGGTTGGAGCCGATGCGCTTCTTGACTTCGATGGCGATGGCCGGCTTGCCGTTGAGACGGGTCACCGTTTCGGCATCCTTGAAGGTCGAGCGGATCGTCGCGATGTCCTTGGCCTGCACCACGGCATTGGGGCCGGCGACCACCGGCAGTGCGGCGACGTCCTCCGGCGTTTCGATCAGCGACGGCACCTTGACGGCGTATTTGCCCTCCGAGCCTTCGATGTTGCCGGCGGCGACCAGGCTGTTGGAGTTGCCGACCGCACCGATCAACTGATCGAGCTGCAATCCATAGGAAGACAGCTTCATCGGATCGATGACGACCTCGACGAGATCATCGCGCGCACCCTGCAGCGAGCCCTCGAGAACACCGGGAACCTCCTCGATGCGGTCGCGCAGTTCACGCGCGGCGGCGGTCAGCACGCGTTCGGGCAGATTTCCCGAGAGCGTGACGACGAGCACGGGAAATTCGGAAATGTTGACTTCGGTAACGACGGGTTCTTCCGCCGCCTGCGGCAGGTCGGCCTTGGCGTCCTGCACCTTGCTGCGCGTGTCCTGCAGCGCGGTGGCCAGATTGGTCTGCGGCTGGAACTCGACCAGCACGTAGCCGCCGCCCTGGAAGGCGGCCGAACGCATCTCCTTGAGGCCCTTCAGGCTTTTCAGCTTGCTTTCCATCGGCCGCAGCAGAAGCCGCTCCGAATCCTCGGGCGAAATGCCCTGATAGATCAGGCTGACATACATCATCGGAATCGGAACGTCGGGCTCCGCTTCCTTTGGCGTCGCCTGATAGGCGACCCAGCCCGCCAGCAGAAGGAAGACGAGGACCGAAATGGTCAGGCGGGCATTGTTGATTGCGAGTCTGACGATATCCATGGCTAACGCCTGTTCTTGAATTTCCACGAGCTGCGTCGCAGCCGATTGTCCCCGCCCAGGGCTAGTCCGTCGCGACTTGTGCTACGCTACTGGGTGCCGGTCGTCGCCTCGCCGAGCAGCTTCTTGATGATCGCCTGGTCGGCCTCGACCGGATTGACCAGATCGCCTTCCTTCACCAGTTCCTGGCCGGCGACGATGATGCGGGCGTCGGCCGGTATGCCGCCGAGGACGAGGCCGGTCGGCGTGTCGTCAACGAGGTCGATCGGGAAGAACGCCACCTTGTTGTCCTTGCCGACGGCACGGATGCCGAGGTCGCCCTTGTCGCCGAGCGTCACAACCGAGCGCGGCAGCAGCACCGCGTCGGTCGGCTGTGCGTTGAGCGCGATTTCCGCCGTCATGCCGGCCGGCACGGAGCCGTCGGCATTGGGGACGGCAACCTCGACGCGGAAGGTGCGGGTCGCCGACGAGGCGTCGCGGCTGATGTAGCGCACGGTGCCTTCGACCGTCTGGCCGCTGACCAGCCGTATGGTGGCCTTGTCGCCGAGCTTGAGATAGCCGAGATCGCGCTCGCTGACTTCGCCACGGGCAATCACCGGATCGAGCTTGAGGATGGTTGCCACCTCGCCGCCTTGCATGACGGAACTGCCAAGTTCCACCGGCACCCGGTCGATAACGCCGTCGAAAGGCGCCTTCACCTCGTTGCGGTCGAGTTCGGCCTGTGCCGTTTCCAGCAGCGACTGCGCCGAGGTCAGGTTCGAGCGCGCGGTGTCGAGCTGCAGCTTCGGCAGATTGCCGGTCTTCATCAGCCGCAAGGCTGCGTCCAGCTCGGCCTGGCGCTGCACCACCAACTGCTTGGCGTTGTCGACCATCGAGATCTTTTCTTCCGCCGCAAGCATCAGCACCAGATCCCCCGTCTTGACGTGATCGCCTTGCTTGACAGGTAGCTTGTCGATGACACCGGCGACGCGCGTCGCCAGCACCGCCCGCTTGTCGGCTTCGGTCAGCCCGGAAATGCGGATGGCGCGTGCATAGGTCTTGCGAGGCGGTGTCACCACCGCGACCGTGCGCAGCGGTGCCTTCGGCTCGGCTTCCGCCGTCTTCGGCTTGCTCGCGTCCGGCGCCTTGGCCTGTTCGGCTTCGGCTGCTTTGGCTTTGTTGGCGGCTACGCTGCCGACCGACGAAAACTCGCCTGTCGCCATCCACGCCGCGAAACCAATGAGCACAACAACGGCTGCAAGCTTGTGAAACCTGATTCTCATCGTCGTTTTTTCCACTGCGGGTTCGGCCAGCGTCCTCATAACGCGGGCGCGTCGCCGATATGGGTGCGCGCCGAGCCGTGTTCAATTTGCCGTGATCGGCGAAGCGCGCTTCTACATCAAAGTTGCACCGCAATATAGTCTGAAAGTTGCAAGATCATTGCGCCGGCGGACAAGATGCGCCGGCCGCTGCCCAGTTTTCGATCGCTTGATAGGTTGCTTCGGCGGAGCCCGGGGCTGGTTCACGACCCGCTCCTGGCGCCCAGCCCCAGGCGACCAATCTGTCGTCGCGAACATGCAGCGCGATATCCTTCAAGCTACGGTTGCCGTTGCGCAGGGGATCCTTGATCTGGGCGCAGATTTCGGCCGAGGATTTGCCGAACCAGGCCATCTCGGCTGGCGCCAGATGCCAGTTCTCGGCCCCGGGCGGACCGTGCAATGCCTTGGAATTGCTGGCGAAATGGCAAGTCGTGCAGCGCAGGCCCGGATTGCCGAAGCCCGACCCGTCAGCACCCCGCTGGACATTGAAGGCGTGAACGCGCGTACCGCCGTAATGCGCACCCGACCAGCGCGGCCGCTCGTCCGCGACATGACAGTCGGCGCAGCGCGGATGCGAGAACACCGCATAGACCTTGTCCCATTCGGACAGGCCTTTCGCCGCGTCGACGGTCGCCGGCGCCGGCATCTGGCTCTCTTGCGCGATCGCAAACGGCGCTGCGAGCACGAGCATGGCAGCAGGCGTCAGCATGATGAGGAGCTTCTTCATGCGAAGGCCACCGTTTTCGACAGCGGCAGCGTGCGGACGCGCTTTCCGGTGAGCGCGAAGATGGCGTTGGCGAGCGCCGGAGCCGCCGGCGGTGTGCCGACCTCGCCGACGCCGCCCATCTTGTGGAAGTTTTCCAGGATGGCGACTTCGAAGACCGGGCACTGGAAGATCCGCATGGCGTCGAAATCGTGGAAGTTCGACTGTTCGACCATGCCGTCGGCGAAGGTGATTTCCTGACCCATAGCTGCGGAGAGTCCGTAGATGGCGGCCGAAATCAGCTGCGCCTCGATGATGCCGGGATCGAGCGCGGTGCCGACATCGGCGGCGATCCACACCTTCTCGATGCGGATGCCGGCCGGCGTGTCCGCCACCTGGACGATCTCGCCGACCCAACTGCCGAAGGACAGCGTGAAGGCGATACCCCTGGCCTTGCCGGCGGGCAGCGCCTCGCCCCATTTCGCCATCGCGGCGACTTTCTCCACCACCTTCACCGCCGAGGGATAAGCGGCCATCAGTCTCTTGCGCATCTCGACCGGATCGATTTTTCCGGCAATGGCGATCTCGTCCATGAAACCCTCATGGAAGAAGCCGTTGACCGAACTGCCGACCGAGCGCCAGGAGCCGACAGGGATGGAGACCGGCGCCGCGATACCGCTGACCCGGTAGTTCGGAATGGTGTAGGGCTGGTCATAGGCACCGTCGACGATGCTCTTGTCGGGACCGAGCGGCGATATCGAAGGAAACAGCCGGCGCAGCATGCCGGCAATCACCGATGGCGAGGCCATCCTCATGTCGACGGCGACCGGCATGCCATCGTCGCCGAGCCGCGCCTGGAACTTGCCGATAGCGGCCGGCCGGTAGGCGTCGTGGCGCATGTCTTCTTCACGCGTCCAGGTCACCTTGATCGGGCGCCCGCCCGTCTCCTTCGCCATCAGCGCGGCGCACAGCGCGTAGTCAACCTCGACGCGCCGGCCGAAACCGCCGCCCATGAAGGTGGTGTGCACAGTGATCTTGTCCTGCTCGATGCCGACCGCGTTGGCGCAAAGCTGCCGCACCAGGGTCGGCGCCTGGTTGCCGCACCAGATGTCGAGCGCGCCGTCCCTGAGCTGCGCCGTGGCGTTCATCGGCTCCATCGTCGCATGCGCCAGATAGGGCACCGCATAGTCGGCCTCGACGATCCTTTCACGCGGCGCGTCGGCAAAGGCGGTGTCGACGTCGCCATTGTCGCGCATCACCGACCCCTTGGTGCCGAGCGCCTGCTTCAGGACATCTGAAATAGCGGCGCTGCTGAGCGGGTATTCGGGATCGGACCACTGGGCATCGATCGCCTCGGCCGCCTTGAATGCCGCCCATGTGTTGTCGGCGATGATGCCGAAGCCATGGCCGTAATTCGTCTCCAGCGGCACGATCTTGATCACACCGGGCATTTTCTCGGCTTTCGAGAGGTCCGCCTTGATCGGCGCCGACCAGAAGCGCGGGCTCATCTTGACCGTGCCGTAGACCATGTCCGGCAGCCTGACATCGATGCCGAAGATCGGCGCCCCGGTCACCTTGGCCAGCATGTCGATGCGCTTTTGCGGCTTTCCCAGCAGTTTCCAGTCGGCCCGGTCCTTGAGCCTGACTTCGGCCGGCGGCGCCATCGCGGCGGCGGCCGCGGCGACCGCGCCATAGGTCAGCGACTTGCCGGACGCTTTGTGCAGGATCGAACCGTCGGCCGTTTCCAGATCGGCGGCGGCGACACCGAGTTTTTGCGCCGCAGCCGCGATCAGCATCTGCCGGGCGACTGCACCCGCTTGCCGCATCTTGTCAAAACCGTCGCGTGTCGAAGCCGAACCACCGGTGCCCTGCAGGGCAAGGAACTTGCCGACCACACCGAGACCCGAGCGCACCGCCTGCGCGGTCATGCTCTCGTCGAAGAAGGCGAACGGACCGCCCTCTTCGAGGATCGCGGCGTTGTAATAGGCATGGGAGGCCGGTCCATGCTCCACCTTGACCCGGTCGAGCCCAACGTCGAGTTCCTCTGCGACCATGGCCGCCAGCGTCGTCGAGATGCCTTGCCCCATCTCGGCCCGCGGCGCGACGATGGTGATGGTGTTGTCGGCGCCGATCTTCACATAGGGGTTGAACGTCGCCTCACCCTTGCCGAGTTCGGCCTCGAGCGGGTTCGGAAAGGGCTTGCGATAGTAGTAATAGCCGACGGCAACGCCGCCCGCGACGGCGGCAGCGCCGATCAGAAACGTGCGGCGGGCGATCTTTCCGACACTGGCCATGGTCAGAGCCCCGCCGTCTTGAGCGCCGCGGCCTTCTTGATGGCCGAGCGGATTTTGGGATAGGTGCCGCAGCGGCAGAGATTGCCGCCCATGGCGTTGTCGATATCGGCGTCGCTTGGGCTGGCGACTTCGTCGAGCAGCGCCACCGCGCTCATGATCTGGCCGGGCTGGCAGTAGCCGCATTGCGCGACCTGTTCCTCCAGCCATGCCTGCTGCACCGGATGCAGTCCGCCTGCTGTGCCGATGCCTTCGATGGTCGTGACAGCGCCGCTGACCTGGCCAACCGGGAGTGAGCAGGAACGCACCGGCTGACCGTCGACATGAACCGTGCAGGCGCCGCAGGCGGCGATGCCGCAGCCGAATTTCGGCCCGGTCTTGCCAATGAGATCGCGCAGCGCCCACAGCAGCGGCATGTCAGGATCGGCATCGATATCGAAAGACTGACCGTCGACGGTAAGGCGCATGGGGATACCCTTTGTTGTCGTCCACTGCCAAGGGCGAAGCGTCCTTTCGACCGTTTCGCCCAATACAGATTGACAAATTTCGTCATTTTGTCAAATAGGATTTTGCAGGATAGAATTGCTCCATGAACCAGATCGAAGACATCGCCGCCACAGATCCCAAACGCGTCCGTATCCTGGATGGCGCGATGAAGGTGTTTTTGGCCTATGGCTTCACCCGCACCACCATGGACGACATCGCCCGCGCCGCAGACATGTCGCGCCCGGCGCTCTATCTCTTGTTCAAGAACAAGACCGACATTTTCCGCGCCATCGCCATGATGATCCTGTCGCGCTCGGTCGAGGCGGCAAAGATTGCCCTATCCGGCGATGGCCCTTTCACCGAGCGCATGATGCGGGCCATCGATGAGGCATTCATCTCGATGATGGGCGCGGTCGTTGCCTCGCCGCACGGCGCCGAATTGCTGGATATGAAATCGAGCCTTGGCGATCTGGTAGGCTGCTGGCGCGGCGGGCTTGGCCAACACATCGGCGCCGCGATAGAGGGCGAGGCAGCCAGGAACGGCGTCGACCTGGCGGCCAGGGGCCTGTCGGCACAACTGCTCGCCGACATGCTGCTCGACGGGCTGGAAGGCATGAAGGCGCGGATCAGAGATCCGGAGGGACAGCGGCAGGCGGCCGCTGCCCTGATCAGGGTGATCGACCTGACCTTGAAAGCTCGATGAAACCAGCTGTATCAGGTTTCAGTTCAGGCCCGACGGCGAACCACCTCCGGATTTTTGCGCACAGCGAGGAATTCCTTGACCCGCCGGCCGGGTGCCGGACCGCGCACCGGCTTGAAGCCGTCATCGAGTTCGCCGGAGAGATCGAGCGTCGGTCGCTTGCCGACGGCGTCGTAATTCTCTTCCAGCCAGTCGCTGGCGGCTGTGCGGCCGAGGTCTCTGAGATAGGTCAGGAACGCCCATTCGGCATTGACCTTCGATGACGCCGACAGGTCCTTGAACGCCTCGTCGGCATCGATGCGGTGCATGCGGATGTCACGATATTCGCCATGCGGCAGACGGCCGGCGGCGATCAGTTCCTTGACGAAGGCGATCGAGCGGAATTCTCGCAGCAGCCCGGCGTTGAAGGTGATCTCGTCGATGCGGTTCTGGATCTCGTTGGCGCTCCTTGGCGTTCCCTCCCGCACCACCGGATTGATCTGCACCAGGAGCACATCCTCGGTCGCCGCGGTCTTGAAAAACGGATAGAGCGCCGGGTTGCCGCCATAGCCGCCGTCCCAGTAGGGCACGCCCTTGATCTCGACGGCGCGGAACAATTGCGGCAGACAGGCCGAAGCCATCACCACGTCGAGGTCGATCTCGCCGTCGGAAAAAACGCGCAACTGTCCGGTCTCGACATTGGTCGCCGAGATGAACAGTTCCATCGACTTGCAGGCGCGGACATTGTCGAAATCGATCTCCTGCTCCACCACGTCGCGCAGCGGGTTAAGGCCGAGCGGATTGGCGACGTAGGGCGAGAACACGCGCGACATGGTGTCGAAGAAGACATAGCCAGGCGTATTCTCGATCGACCAGTTGCCCCAGGCGACATCCCACGGCATGCGCTGCACTGGGCTGAACCGGCCCTTGGCCGCCACCGCGCGCCAGAAATCCTCAAGTTTTTGCCGCGCTCCCTCGACACCGCCGCGCACATATCCGTCGGCCAGCGCCACCGCGTTCATGGCGCCGGCGCTGGTGCCGGACACTGCTGATATCTCCAGCCGTCCGTCCTCCAGCAGGCGGTCGAGCACACCCCAGGAAAAGGCCCCGTGCGAGCCGCCGCCCTGAAGTGCGACGTTTATCTTCTTCGTCTCCTCCGCCTTGCCGTTTTTGGTCATGGCGTCGTCCTTAGTTCGTTTTGGGTAGATGAGAAGATTTCGCGCCTCACGCGGCGGTCCAGCCGCCATCTACCGAGAGATGCGTGCCGTTGATCTGCGCTGCCGCGTCCGAGCACAGGAACACCGCCGCTGCCGCGATCTGCTCCACCGTGACGAATTCCTTGGTCGGCTGCTTGTCCAGCATGACCTCACGGATGACGGTCTCGCGGTCCATCTGATGGGCTTTCATCTGATCGGGGATCTGCGCCTCGACCAGCGGCGTCAGCACATAGCCCGGGCAGATGGCGTTGCAGGTGATTTTTTCGCGCGCCAGTTCGAGCGCGACGGTCTTCGTCAATCCCATGATGCCGTGCTTGGCCGAGACATAGGCCGACTTGAACGGCGACGCGACCAGGCCGTGTGCCGAGGCGATGTTGACGATCCGCCCGCCGCCGGCCTTTTTCATCAGCGGAATGGCGGCTGCAATGGTGTGGAATGCCGACGACAGGTTGATGGCGATGATGGCGTCCCATTTCTCGATCGGGAACTCTTCCACCGGCGCGACATGCTGGATGCCGGCATTGTTGACCAGGATATCGACCGAACTGAATGTTTCGGCCGCCTTGGCGACAAGCGCCCGGCATTCCGCCGGTTTCGACATATCGGCCTTGATGTAGGCGGTCTTCACTCCATACTGTTTGGTAATCGCGTCGGCGATGGCGTGGTCGGCCGCCGTGTCGGAGAAGGAATTGACGACGACGTTGCGGCCTTCGGCCGCCAGCGCCTGGGCGATGGCCAGGCCGATGCCAGAGGTAGAGCCTGTGACTACGGCGGTTTTTCTGGCGGCCATGGGCGGAATCCTCTGGTTACGGCAAGAATGCATCTATGTTGCAGTGCAGCATATATGCTCAATACGACGCAATAACAGCGGCCAGATTTGTGGGCGAGATGAAATTTTCGTCATAAGCAGCCACGCGGCCGCTCACCAGGAGGACATGATCGGAGTCTTTAGGGGGTGCCGCCATCACCAGCGAAGCGAAAAAGCCTCAGGCGACGAGATCCGGCACCGGCCCGACATAGCGCGACTGCGGGCGGATCAGCCGCCCGATCGTCTGCTGCTCGCGCGCATGCGCGATCCAGCCGGCGACGCGCCCGGCGGCAAAGACATTGCTGAAGGCTTGTGGCGGAAAGCCCGCCGCCTCCAGCAGCAGCGCGGTGTAGAACTCGACATTGGTCTGCAGCGAGCGCGACGGCTTGGCGATCCGCAGCACGTCGAGCGCTACCTGCTCCACTGTCTCCGCGAAGGCCAGCCGGCGGCCGGTTTCGCCCTCGCCGCCGAGTTGCCGCACGACCGCCTTCAGCACATCAGCGCGCGGATCGCGCACGCGGTAGATGCGATGACCGAAACCCATGATGCGCTCGCCATGCGCGATCTCGTCGCGCAGCCAGCCGGCGGCATCGCCATGCGCCTCGATCGCATCCAGCATCTCGATCACCGGGCCTGGCGCACCGCCATGCAGCGGCCCCTTGAGCGCGCCAAGCCCGGCCAGCACGGACGATGTCAGGCCGGCCAGTGTCGAAGCGACCACGCGGGTGGCGAAGGTCGATGCGTTGAGGCCGTGGTCGCAGACGGTCACCAGATAGGTGTCGAGCCCCTTCGCCAGCGCCGGCGAGGCGACGCTGCCGTTCAGCATCCTCAACATGTCGGCGGCATGATCGGCCCGGCTGTCCGGCGCGATCGGCTCCTCGCCGCGCTGCAGGCGCAGCAGGGCCGGCGTCAGCACGGCGGGCGCTGCGATGAGCAGCAAGGCGTTCGTCGATGTGTCGCCGTCCGGCAGCAGCGCCATGCCGGCGCGCATGGCGCTGTAGACATCGAGCGACGCCAGCCGGGGCAACGAGGGCAATAGTCGCTCGAACACCTCAGCACGTGCCTGGCCCAGCGCACCCGTCAGCTTCGCATCGCCGGGAAGATTGTCGAAGAAGCCGTCGAGCAGTAGGCGCATCACCTGAGCATAGTCCCAGCGGCCGGCCAGCTCGGGCAGCGAATGACCTCGGATCGTCAGACGGCCGCCAAGACCATCCACATCGGAAAGCACGGTTTCCGCCGCCACCACGTCATCGAGCCCATTCGCCATAGCCTGTCTCCTTGAAGCATTTCCAGATCGGAGATAGAGATGGGCAACGTTTCCATCAATCTTGATCAATAGAATCAATATCAGGGTTCGATATGTCCGAGTGGTTGTCCAGGGAAGAAGCGCTGGAGAGGCTTAAGGTGCGGGCGCAGACGCTGTACGCCTATGTCAGCCGTGGGCGCATCGGCATGCGGCCCGACCGCGCCGATCCGCGCCGCAGCCAGTATCGTGCCGACGATATAGAAGCGCTGGCAACGCGGAGGGCGCGCGGACGGAGCCCATCAGCCATCGCTGAAAGCGCCATTGCCTGGGGCGAGCCCTCGATCGCAACGGCGATCTCGACCGTCTCGCACGGTCGGCTCATCTATCGCGGACAGGACGCCGCGGTGCTCTCCGGGCACGCCACACTGGAAGAAGCCGCCGCCGTTCTCTGGGCTCTGCCGGAACCGGTGGCTTTCGAAGCACCATCGCCGGACGCGCCCCATCAAGCCGGCCGGGCCTCGGCTTTTGCGCAACTTGCCGTGCTTGCCGGCCAGGGGCGCCCGTCACTTGGGCGCAGCGCCGCCTCGCTGCATGCCGACGCCGCGCACGCGGTCGGCGTGCTGGCCGCCGCGCTGGGCGCACCGGCGGGACCGGATTCCGTCCATCAGCGGCTGGCACAGGCCTGGTCGGTGGATGCCGGCGGCGCCGATGCGATCCGCCGCGCGCTTGTCCTGCTTGCCGATCATGAGCTGAATGCATCGACCTTCGCCGCGCGCGTCGCAGCCTCCACCGGCGCGCCGCTGGCCGCTTGCCTGCTGGCCGGGCTCGCGACGCTGTCAGGCCCTCGCCATGGCGGCGCCGGCGAGGCGGTGATGCAACTGGCTGAGGATGCGGCGCGGCATGGCGCCGATGCGGCGATTCGGCGCTGGCTCAGCCATGACCGGCCGCTGCCGGGGTTCGGTCATCAGCTCTATCCCGACGGCGACCCCCGAGGGGCAGCGCTTCTGTCGGTGATCGAGGTTGACGGCACACTATCGTCGCTGCGCGACGCTGCCTTTGCGGCGACCGGCGCGCTTCCCAACATCGACTTTGGGCTGGCCGCGCTGACGCGCAGTCTTGGCTTGCCGCGCGATACGCCGTTCCGCCTGTTTGCGCTCGCACGCAGCGTCGGCTGGGCAGCGCACACGGTCGAACAGATTACAAGCCGAAGTGTCATCAGGCCGCGCGGCCGCTATGAGGGCGTGCTGCCGTAAGATCGCAAGAGCGCTAAGCTCAGGACATCGTGTCGAGCTTGCGCTGCATGGCCGCGATCTGGTCCTTCAGTTCCTGAAGATCGTCGGGCTTGTCAGGTGTTTCCTTCCTGGCCGGCTCGGGCGACGGCGCAGCGGCCGGCGCGGTGCCGGCGGGCGGGAACGGCGTGAACAGCCGCATCGCATTCTGGAACATTTCCATGTTGCGGCGTGTCTGTTCCTCCAGCGCCTTGATCGGCGTGGTGATCTTCATCATGTCGAGCGGCGACTTGCCGATCGCCCCCTTCATCTGCTCGCGAAAGCGCTCCTGCTCCTTGGAAAAGGCGAACATCGACTGTTCGAGGAAGCTCGGCACGATCATCTGCATCTGGTCGCCGTAATAAGCGATGAGCTGGCGCAGGAACGGGATCGGCAGCATGTTTTGCCCGTCCTTGTTCTCCAGTTCGAAGATGATCTGGGTCAGCACCGGATGCGTGATGTCGTCGCCGGTCTTGGCGTCCTGGACGGTGAACTCCTCGCCCTTCTTGACCATCTCGGCGAGGTCCTCGAGCGTCACATAGGTGCTGGTGCCGGTGTTGTAGAGGCGGCGATTGGCGTATTTCTTGATGATGATCGGATCGTCTTTAGCGGCCATCTACATCCTCCCGGGGACACCGGCGCGCCTCTGAGCAAGCCGCCGATAACGATTGTGCCTTTTTTTTGAGGATATGCGCAAAAGCTTCACAATTCCAAGCAGTTTGTGCAGTGCGGGATCACTAAATGCTGCATAGCAGGCAAAATATGCTGCGCAGCAATGGACGAATGGGCGCCATGGCAAGGCGCGACCTGCTTGCGGCGCATGGGCGCCCTGCCTATTTCCGGTTTGACTTGGGGTTGGGAAAGGGCAAGAAAAGTCCCTAACGACAGAACGACACCCTTGAAGTCTGGAGAAGAAAATGTCCGCTTCCATCGTCATTGCCAGCGCGGCGCGCACGCCGGTCGGCTCCTTCAACGGCGCCTTTGCCGCCACCCCGGCGCATGAGCTCGGTGCCGTTGTCATCAGGGAATTGCTGTCACGTGCCGGTGTCGAACCAGGCGAGGTCGACGAGGTCATCCTCGGCCAGGTGCTGACCGGCGCGCAAGGCCAGAACCCGGCCCGCCAGGCATCGATCAATGCTGGCTTGCCCAAGGAAACCACAGCCTGGGGCCTCAATCAGGTTTGCGGCTCGGGCCTGCGTGCCATTGCGCTCGGCATGCAGCAGATCGCCACCGGCGATGCCAAGGTCATCGTCGCCGGCGGCCAGGAATCGATGTCGCTTTCGACCCATGCCCAGCACCTGCGCGCCGGCGTCAAGATGGGCGACTTCAAGTTGATCGACACCATGATCAAGGACGGGCTGTGGGATGCCTTCAACGGTTATCACATGGGCAACACCGCCGAAAACGTGGCACGTCAGTTCCAGATCACCCGCGAAGACCAGGATCAGTTTGCGCTGGCTTCGCAGAACAAGGCCGAGGCCGCGCAAAAGGCCGGCAAGTTCAAGGACGAGATCGTCGCCGTCACACTCAAGGGCAAAAAGGGCGACACCATTGTCGACCAGGACGAATACATCCGCCATGGCGCCACGCTCGACGCCATGACCAAGCTGAAGCCGGCCTTCGACAAGGACGGCACGGTGACCGCCGCCAACGCCTCCGGCATCAATGACGGTGCCGCCGGCGCGCTGCTGATGAGCGAGGCGGAAGCGGTGAGGCGCGGCATCACCCCGCTGGCACGCATCGTGTCCTGGGCAACCGCCGGCGTCGATCCGCAGATCATGGGCACCGGCCCGATCCCAGCATCGCGCAAGGCCTTGGAAAAGGCCGGCTGGTCGGTCGGCGATCTCGACCTGGTCGAGGCCAACGAGGCCTTTGCCGCGCAGGCCTGCGCCGTCAACAAGGACATGGGCTGGGACCCCTCGATCGTCAACGTCAATGGCGGCGCCATCGCCATCGGCCACCCGATCGGTGCTTCCGGCGCCCGTGTCTTCAACACGCTAGTCTTCGAGATGCGCCGGCGCGGCGCCAAGAAGGGTCTCGCTACCCTGTGCATCGGCGGCGGCATGGGCGTCGCCATGTGCATCGAAGCACTCTGAAGAACTCACCAACCGGGCGGCGCGAGCCGCCCGTTCTGTATCCAGTGCCTGCCAAGCCCGACAACAGGGCGATATCAAAAAAAGGGGAAATGCATGACCAAGGTAGCAATCGTCACAGGCGGATCGCGCGGCATCGGCGCGGCGATCTCGATCGCATTGAAGACCGTCGGCTATTCGGTTGCCGCGAACTACGCCGGCAATGACGCCGCAGCGGCGAAATTCAAGGCCGAGACCGGCATTCCGGTCTACAAATGGTCGGTCGCCGACTATGATTCCTGCGCCGCCGGCATCAAGCAGGTCGAGGCCGATCTCGGCCCGGTCTCGGTGCTGGTCAACAATGCCGGCATCACCCGCGACGCCATGTTCCACAAGATCACGCGCGAGCAGTGGAAAGAGGTCATCGACACCAACCTGTCAGGCGTCTTCAACATGACGCATCCGCTGTGGAGCGGCATGCGCGACCGCAAGTTCGGCCGCGTCATCACCATCTCGTCGATCAACGGCCAGAAAGGCCAGGCCGGCCAGGTCAACTATTCCGCCGCGAAGGCTGGCGACATCGGTTTCAGCAAAGCCCTCGCTCAAGAGGGAGCCCGCGCGGGCATCACCGTCAACGTCATCTGCCCTGGCTACATCGCCACCGAGATGGTCAAGGCGATCGACGAGAGGGTGCTCAACGACCGCATCATCCCGCAAATCCCCGTCGGTCGCCTCGGCGAACCGGAAGAGATCGCGCGCTGCGTAGTCTTCCTCGCATCCGAAGATGCCGGCTTCATCACCGGCTCGACCATCACGGCCAACGGTGGCCAATACTTCGCCTGACGTGGCGATGTAGGAGATCGACGGGCCGGCACACCGGCCCGTTTCCGGCACGGTCCCTTTGACGTGCTCGCGACCGTAGCTAACCCAATTCGGCACGCGAAGGTTAACAGCCGGCAGCCGCCCTGTGCAAAAGCTCCCTGGCAACCTGTGGATTCTCGGTGGATAAACTGTTCACAACACAAGATATTGGGGTGAACAAATCGGGAAAATTACGCCATCGCCGATTCGTCGCCGATTCGTTCCGGTTATGAGCTGAGCGTTAACGACGACAGCCGGAATCGCCTGCCCAACTGCTTAACGCAGGTTAAGAAAGATCAACAATTTCATAATGTTGGTCGAGCTCGCCAAGCCACCGTGATTGTTTCCAGGCAAAGGTTAACGGCAACGCCCTCTTAGCATCAAACGGGCCAGTTCAGCGATTCAGCATGTGGTGCGACTCGCGGTCGCGAAATCCACATGTAGCCGTGAACAAAAGCTGAATCTGCAGGAGTCACTGATTCGTCGCCGATTCGTTCCAGACTCGTTCTATCCGTTAATCCGCAGCCGGTTGAAAGCTTGACAAAACCACCTTCTGGCCGCCGGCGGAACATTCCGCTTTCGCTTCGCGCCCGAAATCCCTATGTGTCGCCTGTCATACGCGCCATTTGAGGCACGCTCCCGACAACCAGAGGCCAAGAAGCCTTATTTCCAGGTCCCAGAAGCCTTATTCTAGGTTGATGAACATCCAGCCCAAACACACCGAGCCGCTGATCCTGTCGGGCCGCGACGTGACCGCCGTGCTCGGGCCGACCAACACCGGCAAGACCCATCTCGCAATCGAGCGCATGGTGGCGCATGAGAGTGGTATCATCGGCCTGCCGCTCAGGCTGCTGGCGCGCGAGGTCTACGCCCGTGTCTGCGAAAAGGTCGGCGCCCACAAAGTGGCGCTGATCACCGGCGAGGAAAAGATCCAGCCGCCGGGCGCCAGATATTCGGTCTGCACTGTCGAGGCCATGCCGCGCGAGACCGACGCCGCCTTCGTCGCCATCGACGAAGTGCAGCTCGCCGGCGACCTCGAGCGCGGCCACATCTTCACCGACCGCATCCTGCATCTGCGCGGCCGCCAGGAAACGCTGCTGCTCGGTGCAGCCACCATGCACGGCATTCTGCAGCGCCTGCTGAGGGGTGTCTCGGTGGTGACGCGGCCGAGGCTGTCGCATCTTGCCTATGCCGGCTCCAAGAAGCTGACCCGCCTGCCGCGGCGCACGGCGATCGTCGCCTTTTCCGCCGACGAGGTCTACGCCATCGCCGAGCTGATCCGCCGCCAGCAGGGCGGTGCCGCCGTCGTGCTCGGCGCGCTCTCGCCGCGCACCCGCAACGCCCAGGTGGCGCTGTTCCAGTCCGGCGATGTCGACTACCTCATCGCCACCGATGCCATCGGCATGGGTCTCAACCTCGATCTCGACCACGTCGCCTTCGCCCAGAACCGCAAGTTCGACGGCTTTCAGTATCGCAACCTGACCGCGGCCGAGCTCGGCCAGATCGCCGGCCGCGCCGGCCGGCATCTGCGTGACGGTACGTTCGGTGTCACCGGCCAGGTCGACCCGCTGGACGAAGAGCTGATCAAGAAGATCGAAGGCCACGATTTCGATCCGGTGAAGGTGCTGCAGTGGCGCACCGCGCATTTCGACTTTGCCAGCCTCGACGCGCTGAAGCGCTCGATCGAGACCAACGCCCCCGTCGAGGGACTGACGCGGGCATTGCCTGCCGTCGATGCACAGGCGCTCGAGCATCTGTCGCGCGACGAGGACATTCGCGCACTCACCACCAATGCCAAGCGCGTGGCGCTGCTGTGGGAAGCCTGCGCGCTGCCCGACTACCGCAGGATCGCGCCGGCGCAGCATGCCGACCTCATCGCTTCCATTTACACGGACCTCGCACGCTACGGCCATGTCGACGAGAATTACATGGCCGAGCAGGTGCGCCGCGCCGATACCACCGAGGGCGATATCGACACGCTGTCGCATCGCATTGCCCAGATCCGCACCTGGACATTCGTGTCGAACCGGCCCGGCTGGCTGGCCGATCAGGCACACTGGCAGGAAAAGACGCGCGAAATCGAAGACAGATTGTCGGATGCGCTGCATGAGCGGTTGACGAAACGCTTCGTAGACCGCAGGACTTCCGTCCTCATGCGGCGCCTTAGAGAAAATACCATGCCTGAAGCCGAAATTAGTCCTACCGGAACCGTCCTTGTCGAAGGCCATCATGTCGGCGAGCTGCAAGGGTTCCGCTTCACCGCGGACCAGACCGCCGGCGGTGAAGACGCCAAGGCGGTGCGCACCGCCGCCCAGAAGGCGCTGGCCGCCGAGTTCGAGGCCCGGGCCGAACGCTTCGGCGCCTCGGCCAATGGCGACATTGCGCTTGGCTCGGACGGCACGCTGCGCTGGATCGGCGCGCCGATCGGCACGCTGGTATCAGGCGAAGACGCGCTGAAGCCGCGGCTGGTGCTGCTGGCCGACGAACAGCTGACCGGCCCGGCGCGCGACAAGGTCGCCGCGCGTGCAGAGCGATTCGTCAATTTCCAGATCGAGTCGCTGCTGAAGCCGCTGGTCGATCTCAGGAACGCCGACCAGATTTCTGGCATCGGCCGCGGCATCGCCTTCCAGCTGGTCGAGAATTTCGGCCTCATCAACCGCCGCGACATCGCCGAGGAGATGAAGTCGCTCGACCAGGAAGGCCGCGCCGCCCTTCGCCGGCTTGGCGTGCGCTTCGGCGCCTACCATGTCTTCGTGCCGGCGCTGATCAAGCCGGCGCCTGCCGGGCTGGTGACATTGCTGTGGGCGCTGAAGAACGACGGCAAGGACAAGCCGGGCTTTGGCGACGTGGTCCATGCGCTCGCCTCGGGTCGCACCTCGGTGGTGATCGACCCTGCTTTCGACAAGACGTTCTACAAGCTTGCCGGCTACCGCAATCTCGGCCGTCGCGCCGTGCGCATCGACATACTGGAACGGCTGGCGGATCTGATCCGTCCGGCGACCAACTGGAAGCCCGGCCTCGGTCAGCGCCCGGACGGCGCCTATGACGGCCAGTCCTTCATGGTGACGCCGCCGATGATGTCGATCCTCGGCGCCACCGCCGACGACATGGAAGAAATCCTCAAGGGTCTCGGCTATCGTGCCGAGCCGAAGCCGGCCGTCGAGGTCAAGGCGCGGCTCGAAGCACAGGACAATGCCGCGCGCGAAGCGGCGGTGGCGAAGCTTGCGACGGAAGAAGCTGCACGAGTCGAGCAGGCCGAAGCGGCGGAAGCCGCGGCAACGGATGCCGCAGCAGAGGCAGCCGTCGAAGGGTCGGAGCCGGCATCGGACGCAGTGGCCGTTTCGGAAACCGCGGCCGAAATTCCCGCCGAAATCACCTCCGACGCCGCGGCTGAACCTGCTGCGCCTGCCGTGGAAGAACAGGCGGACGCTCCTGTCGAAACCGTGCAAGACGAAGCGTCTGTAGCCGAGGCTGCGCCCGACGTCGCCGAACCGGCGCCGGTTGAACCGCAGGCAGAGACTGAGACTGCCGAGATCGAAGTTGCAGCGGCAGAAGAAGCCGCAACGGCCGAGTTGGTGTCAAATGCCGCGCCGGCAACGGACGCCGCGCCGGACGAACCTGTGGCGGTGACTGAAGCAGCCGCTGGCGAACCCGCTCCGGAAGCCGAAGCGCCAAAACCCATCCTGTTGTGGCGTCAGGGCCGGTTCGAACAGCGTCCGCGCAACCGCGACGACAACCGAAGGAACAATCGCCCACGCAACGGACAAGCGCGCGGTCGAAGCGATGCACCCGTGGATACCGCCGGCGCACCGGCCGTAGCTGCACCCGGAGAACGGCCTGCCCATGAAGGCCGGCGCGATGGAGCCGGCAAGCCGCGCTTCGACCGCTCGAAATTCAAACCCAAGCCGCAGTCCGAAGGCGAACAGCGGCGTGACGGCAGGCCGCAAGGCGAGCGTCCCGACCGCCGTGAGGGCCGTCCCGACTGGAAGGGTGGCAGGCCGGATGCCAAAGGTGGTCCGCAAGGCGGCAAGCCGGCCTTCCAGCCCAAGCCGCGCGAGGAGCGCCCGGTGCGCTTCGACCCGGATTCGCCCTTCGCCAAGCTCGCCGCATTGCGCGACCAGTTGAAGAAGTAGAACCCGGCTCGCTTCGATGGTTGCCGAAGGCCGCCAGCGCATCGACAAATGGCTGTTCTTCTCACGCGCCGTGAAATCGCGCTCGCTGGCGGCAAAACTGGTCGTCGCCGGCCGCGTCCGCATCAATCGCGACAAAGCAGCGCAGGCCTCCGATCAGGTCAAGCCAGGCGACGTCCTGACCATCACGCTCGAGCGCCGCATCTTCATCTGGAAGGTGCTCGGCGCCGGTACGCGGCGCGGCCCGGCCGAGGAGGCCCGTACGCTTTACGAGGACATGTCGCCACCGCCCGCACCGAAGGGCGAAGCCCCTCCCGATGCAATTCCGGGGCTGCGCGAGGCCGGCAGCGGCCGCCCGACCAAGAAGGAACGTCGCCAGACCGACCGATTGCTCGGCGAAGACTGATGCCTGGCGTCCAAAAACACGCAGCGGTTTTGGGACAACGGCACGCCTGAGGCGAGAACTGAGCCCGGCAAACAGACGCTCTGCGGGACATGACTGACTTCCGCCGGGCCTTCAGTCTGGAATTCCATTCCGGAAACACCGGCACCGTCCGCAATGGCTACCCTTGCAAGCGGTCGACAAAGGCGTTACCTGACGGAAAAAGCCCAACAAAATGGGACGTCCCGGAGCCGACCGATGACCTATGTCGTGACCGACAATTGCATCAAATGCAAATACATGGACTGCATCGAAGTCTGTCCGGTCGACTGTTTCTACGAAGGCGAGAACATGCTCGTCATCCATCCCGACGAGTGCATCGACTGCGGCGTTTGCGAGCCGGAATGCCCGGCCGACGCGATCAAGCCTGACACCGAACCCGGCCTCGACAAATGGCTGCAGGTCAACACCGAATACGCCGACAAATGGCCCAACATCACCGCCAAGAAGGAACCGCCGGCCGACGCCAAATCCTTCGACGGCGAGGCCGGCAAGTTCGAGAAATACTTCTCGGCAGAGCCCGGCGAAGGCGATTGACAACACGGCCGCAAAGGCCGGTATTACGCTGGGTAAGAGGCACGTCGCATTAACCGGCTTGACAGGCGGCGCTGGCCTGTGGCCTTCGCTTGTGCAGCAAAACCTTGATTCTTCCGACTTTTTGTGTTACATCAGCGAAACATGCCGGTGACACAACGTCGATTTATGGCGCAGACGCCCCAAATCACTGAAAGGTGAAAATCCCATTCGGACCAGAGCGATCTGGGCCAGGCGGTCGCAATGTCGCGTTTGCCGGTCCGGCTTTTCCGATGGGTTCATCTGTTGTGCGGCTAACGATCGGCTTCCCCGATCGCGCGAGTTCGGACCGGCAGGACGCCGGTGCCACAACAAGGAGTTCAGGGCGTAATGGCAACGATCACCCCGCAGAAGAAGTCCACCGCTGCGCGTCACGGTTTCAAGACCGGCGAGTACATCGTCTACCCGGCGCACGGCGTCGGCCAGATCGTCTCGATCGACGAGCAGGAAGTTGCTGGACACAAGCTGGAACTGTTCGTCATCGACTTTTCGAAGGACAAGATGCGCCTGAAGGTGCCGGTCGCCAAGGCGACCTCCATCGGCATGCGCAAGCTGTCGGAAGAGGATTATGTCGAGCGCGCGCTGAAGGTCGTGCAGGGCCGCGCCCGCGTCAAGCGCACCATGTGGTCGCGCCGTGCCCAGGAATATGATGCGAAGATCAATTCGGGCGACCTGATCTCGATCTCGGAAGTCGTGCGCGACCTCTACCGTGCCGACAACCAGCCGGAGCAGTCCTATTCCGAGCGCCAGCTCTATGAGGCGGCGCTCGACCGCATGGCCCGCGAGATCGCGGCCGTCAACCGCATGTCGGAAACCGAAGCCGTGCGCTTGATCGAGGTCAACCTCAACAAGGGCCCTAAGCGTGGCGCCAAGGCCGACAATGAAGAGGCCGAGCAGGAAGAAGCTGCCTGATCTCGTCACCTCTGAATTGATGAAAAGCCCGGCCAATGAACTGACCCCCGAAAGTTGGACATCAACCTTCGGGGGTTTTCATGTCCAAACACAGCGAGAGTTTGAAGCGCACTGTTGTTGATCGTTATTTGAGTGGTGAAGAGAGCTATGCGAGCGCCGGTGCAGCCGACGGCGTAGATGCTGCAACGGTGCGCAAATGGGTTGCGAGCTATCAAGCGCACGGGGTTGCCGGCCTCGCTCGCAAGCTCAGCCACTATGACGGCGAGTTCAAGCTGTCGGTTCTGCACCGGATGTGGGAGGATGGACTGTCCTGCCGACAGACGGCCGCGCTGTTCAATATCCGCAACGCCGGCTGCCTTCCGGACTGGGAGAGGCGCTACGAAGCCGGTGGGATAGAGGCGCTCGCGCCGCGCCGCAGAGGAAGGCCGCGATCGATGTCAGACCAGCCGTCGCCTGGCGAGCCGCCCGTGGCGCAGAGTGATGAGACCAAGAGCCGCGAAGAGCTGCTTGCGGAACTGAACCATCTGCGCATGGAGAACGCCTACCTAAAAAAACTGGAGGCCTTAACGCAGGGACACGCGCCCAAAAAGCGCAAGCTGTCCAAGCGTTAAGGCTGCTCTATCCGCTCGATGGTCTGCTCAAACTGGCAGGGCTTTCCCGCAGCACGTTCTACTATCGACAGAAGGCGTCCCGCGTCGACCGCCATGCTGGTCTCAAGGAGAAGATCAGAGCCGTCTTCGACAGCCACAAGGGCCGCTACGGTTATCGCCGGGTGGCTGCTGCACTGCGCCGGCTCGGTCATGTCGTCAATCACAAGGCGGTGCAGTGTCGGATGGTGGAGATGGGATTGAAGTCGCTGGTCAGGCCGAAGAAGTATCGCTCCTACAAAGGCGGCATCGGAAGGACGGCTCCCGATCTCATTCAACGCCAGTTCAACGCTGACAGCGCCAACCATAAATGGGTGACCGATGTGACGGAGTTCAACCTGGCGGGCGACAAACTCTATCTCTCACCGGTCATGGACCTTTATAATGGCGAGATCATCGCCTTCGAGACCGCAAGGCGACCACTCTTCAAGCTGGTGGAAAATATGCTCGCCAGAGCGCTGGACCGGCTCGACCAAACCCAACGGCCCATCCTACACTCCGATCAGGGATGGCAGTATCAGACGCCTGCCTACCAGCGCAGGCTCCAGGCACGAGGCATTGCCCAGAGCATGTCACGCAAAGGCAATTGCCTCGACAACGCACCTATCGAGAGCTTCTTCGCAACACTCAAATCCGAGCTCTTCTACCCCAATACCTTCGAGAACGTTCAGAGCCTCAAGGCCAGCATCGAGGATTACATCCACTACTACAATCATGATCGCATCAAACTGAAACTGAAAGGGCTGAGCCCTGTGCAATACAGAACCAGCCCTTAAATCTGCCGCCACCTTAAACTGTCCAACTTTAAGGGGTCAGTTCATCGCGCCGGGTTTTTTGCTTTCTGGAAAATGGTGCTGAATCGAGGGCCGCGCTTACACCTCGCCGCCGCCTTCCTTCTCAGCCTCCTGCTTCAGCGTTGCAATGAACCGCTTCGTCCGTTGCTGCTCCGGATTGTTGAACAGCACCGCGGCCGGCCCTTTCTCGACGACGACGCCGGCATCGAGGAACACCACTTCCCGGGCGATCTTGGAGGCGAGGCGCAGATCATGCGTCGCCATCACCATGGTCGTGCCTTCGCTGGCGAGCTTGCCAAGCACGTCGACCACCTCTTGCGCCAGTTCCGGGTCGAGCGCCGAAGTCGGCTCGTCGCAGAGCAGCACTTTCGGTGAGGGCGCCAACGCGCGGGCGATCGCCACGCGCTGCTGCTGGCCGCCCGACAAGGTCGCTGGCCAAACGTCGGCCTTGTGCGCCATCCCCACCTTCTCCAGCAAAGCCAGCGCCCGCTCGCGTGCCCTCTCAGGCGGCCATCTCAGCACCGTCACCAGCCCTTCCATGACATTCTCGATCGCGGTGCGATGCGGAAACAGTTGAAAATTCTGGAACACCATGCCGGTCTGCAGCCGCAGGCGCTGGATATCCCTGGCCGGAACCCTGCCGCCGGGGTGGAATTCGAGCGTCTCGTCGCCGATCCGCACCGTGCCCGAAGTCGGAATCTCCAGGAGGTTGATGCAGCGCAGCAGGGTGCTCTTCCCCCCGCCCGAAGGTCCGACCAGCGCCGTGACGCTGCCTTCGGCAATGGTGACTGTCACGCCCTTCAACACGAGATTGTCGCCGAAGCGCTTTTCGATGTTGCTGAGGCCGATCATGAGCGTGCCTCCAGGAAGCCGCCATAGCGGTTGAGCCGGATCTCCAGCCGCGTCTGCAAGGCCGACAGCACCGAACTCAGCGCCAGATAAAGGATCGCCGCCTCGACATAGAGGATCAGCGGCTCATAGGTGGTGGCGACGATGCGCTGCGCCGCCTGGAACATCTCCGGCACGGTGATGGCGGCGGCCAGCGACGTGTCCTTGACCAGCGAGATGAAGGTGTTGGAGAGCGGCGGCACCGCGACCCGGCCGGCTTGCGGCAGAATGGTGCGCCGCATCGCCTGGCCCCAGGTCATGCCGATCGAATAGGCGGCTTCCCACTGGCCTTTCGGCACCGAGCCTATTGCCGCGCGAATGATTTCCGACGTGTAGGCGCCGATGTTCAAGGTAAAGCCGATCAGCGCCGCCGTGAAGGCGTCGAGCAGGATCCCGACCGACGGCAGGCCGTAGAAGATGAGGAACAGCTGCACCAGCAGCGGCGTACCGCGGAAGATCCAGACATAGAAGCGCACCAGCGCGACCAGCGGCTTGGGGCCGAACAGCCGGGCGAGTGCAGCACCCAGGCCGACCGTCAAGCCGAGAGCAAAGGACAATAGCGTCAGCGGCACGGTGAAGATCAGCGCCGCCCACAGGAGCGAAGGCAGCGACTCCAGCATCAGTTGCAGCCAGTGCGGCACGTAAGACCCTCCAGATTGGTCGAAGCAGCTTGGTCAAAGCAAGAATGCGTCGGCCATATCACGACAAAAGCGGCGGGCCGTCAAAGACGGCTCGCCGCTCGATGTGTCTCATGGGCCGCGGACCGGCCCGCCTCATGGATTACTTCGAAACGTCTTGGCCGAAATAGGTGTCGGAGATCTTCTTGTAGGTGCCGTCGGCCTTGATGTCGGCCAGCGCCTTGTTGATCGCGGCGACCAGCTCCGGATCGCCCTTGCGCACGATGACGCCGGAATAGTCGGCGTTTTCCTCTTGCGCGGCGATCCTCACATTGGCGTCCGGCTTATGCTTCTTGAAGTCGAGGAACGACAGACTGTCATTGATCGTGGCGTCGGCGCGGCCGGTCAGAAGCAGCTGGATCGACTGGTCGAAGCCATCGGTGCCGACCAGTTCGGCGCCGTTCGTTTCGGCCAGCTTGCCGAAATTCGAGGTCAGCGACTGCGCCGACTTCTTGCCCTTGAGATCGGCGAAGCTCTTGATGTCGGTGTTGTCGCCGCGCACGATCAGCACCGCCTTAGAGGCGATGTAGGGATCGGAGAAGTCGTACTTTGCCTTGCGGGCGTCGGTGATGCCGACCTGATTGATAACGGCATCGTAGCGATTGGCGTCGAGGCCGGCGATCAGTCCATCCCACTTGCCTTCGAGGAACTCGGCCTTGACGCCAAGCTTGTCGGCGATCGCCTTGGCGATTTCGACGTCGAAGCCGACCAGTGCACCGGACGTGTCATGGTAGGTGAACGGCGCATAGGTGCCTTCCGTGCCGACCTTGATGACACCGGCGTGCTTGATCTGGTCGAGATTGGCGCCGGCATGGCCTGCAGTGACAGCCAGGGCCTGCAGCGTTCCGGCGATGATGAGCGACTTGAGCCATTTCATTTTTCTGTGATCCCGTCCTTGGCCGGCTGGCCGGCATATTTGTGAGCGCTGGAAACTGACAGATGCAAGCCGAAAAAATAAGGAACAGAATTTCAAAAACAACCGGTTTATGAAACCTAATTCTCCAAATGGCACTTTCTGCTCGTCATCGCAGCCATCACGAACCGTCCTGGGAATCCTTCAGGCAACACAATCCCGCCGCCACGGTCGCGGAACCTTTCCCGCGCATGGCAGTTCTGGCTGTTGTAGGGCACGACGCCGCCATTTCAACCCGGGCGCCAGCCAAGTTTGCAAAGTCATCCGCACCACCCAGGGAGCGCCTCATGATGGAAGACACGGCAGGACGGATCATGGTCCGCGCGGCAATGAAGGCTCCCTACCTCGAGCGTGACGAAGAGCATCGGCTTGCATTGCTCTGGAAAGAGGACAACGACCAGAACGCGCTGCACAGCATCACCGTCGCCCATATGCGGCTGGTCATTTCCATGGCCTCCAAATTCCGCCATTACGGCCTGCCGCTCGGCGACCTGGTTCAGGAGGGTCATGTCGGACTGCTCGAGGCCGCCGCCCGCTTCGAGCCGGAGCGCGAGGTGCGGTTCTCGACCTATGCGACATGGTGGATTCGCGCCTCGATGCAGGACTATATCCTGCGCAACTGGTCTATCGTGCGTGGTGGCACCAGCTCGGCCCAGAAGGCGCTGTTCTTCAATTTGCGACGCCTGCGCGCGCGGTTGGCGAATGGCACGGAGCCGCTCTCCAACGCCACGCTCTATCGCGAGGTGTCGGAGGCGCTTGGCGTCTCCGAAGCCGATGTGGCGATGATGGATTCGCGGCTCTCGGCGCCCGACTCCTCGCTCAACATGCCTATTGCCGACGATGCGGGTTCGACCGAGCGCATGGATTTCCTGATTTCGGACGATCCGCTGCCCGACGAGATCGTCGGCGACAAGATCGATGTCGCGCGCCGCTCGCTCTGGCTGAGGGAGGCGCTTCGCGCGCTCAACGCACGGGAGCTGAGGATCATCGAGGAACGGCGGCTGAACGACGAGGGCGCCACACTCGAAGCGCTCGGCGAAACGCTCGGCATCTCCAAGGAACGCGTCCGCCAGATCGAGGCCCGCGCCATGGAAAAGCTCAAGGTCGCATTGGTGAAGCAGAATCCGGAGTTCATGGCGACTGCCGCCTGAACGGCAGGCGTCCAGCGGCGCCTACTTGTCGGTGACGATCTTGACCTTGTCGCCGGCCGAAACCGCGGCACCGGGCGACAGCGCATTGAGGACGCGGAACAGGTCGAGCTTGCGGTCGACGCCGACCATCTGCGCCGAAAGCGAACCCATCGTCTGCCCAGGCTGGACGGTGACGACGCGGATGTGCAGCGGCTTCAGCGCCGCCTTTTCGGCAGCGCTCAAAATCCGGAACGAGCCGCTGACCGAGCGGGCGATCGTATCCAGCGACGTGCTGGCGGAAGGGGCAGCGGTCAGCAGCCGGTAGACCTGGCCGCCGGCGCGGATCACCGCAATGTCGAACTGCCACCCTTCGGCGACGGCATGCGCGGTCGCCGCCTCATTGCCGTTGATGGTTTCCTGCTTGACGCTGCTGTCGACAAGACCAGCCACCCAGCCGCTGCGGATATAGTCCGTCAGCGCCCGGTTCTTGTCGATGGAGACGCCATCGAAACGGATCGCTATGTCGCCGGGGCCGGTGGCCGTCACCGCTGCCGCCGAATTGTCGATGATGAAGCCGTCCGGCACCGTGAACGACACGCCAAGGCCCGGATGCAGGAAGGTTTCGCCGCGCACATAGCCTTCCTCGGGCGTGTCGCCATAGAGCAGGCCGTCTATGCCGGCGAGGAAGGAATCGCGGTCGCGCGTGCCGACGCCCGGCGCGCCGAACTGGCGGGCATGGCGCTGCGCCAGATCGATGCGCTGCGGCGTGTTGGGGTGCGTGGCCAGGAAGTCCAGGCTGGCGTCGGTGGCGCCACTGATCGAGCGGAAATCGGTATAGGCCGACATCGACTGCAGGAAGCGGCCGGCGGCGAAAGGATCGTAGCCGGCCTCGCCGATCGACTTGATGCCGATGGCGTCGGCTTCCAGCTCCTGGTTGCGCGAAAATTGCGCCAGCCTCAGCTTGCCGCGGATCAGCGCCGCCTTGGCGGTCGGGCTGTCGCCGAGCACGTCGGAAACCACCTTGGTCGCCAGGCCTTCCTCGGCCTCCAGTTGCTGGCGCTGCAGGCCGTGATTGGCGGTAACGTGGCCCATCTCATGCGCGATGACGGCGGCAAGCTCGGCCGAATCATTGGCCAGCGCCAGCAGGCCGCGGGTGATGTACAGATAGCCGCCCGGCAGCGCGAAGGCGTTGACGTTGGGCGAATTCAAAATGGTGATGCGATAGGTCTGTGTCGGGTTGGCGGACACCACCGTCAAACTACCGACCACCTTGGCGACCATGCGCTCGAGCTTGGGGTCGGAATATTCACCGCCATAAGTCGCCAGGATGCGCGGGTGCTGCGCCTTGGCCAATGCGGCGAGCTTGTTGTTGGCGCCGACATTGTCCACCGTGATCGGCTTGTCGGAAGGCTGGAAGCCGGATTCCTGAACTTCCGGTGGCGTGAACATCTGGCAGCTTGCCAACGCCACGGCAAAACCGGCCAGCGCGAGAAAACGCGCCAGCGGTTTCATTCCCAATGTGTTAGCGCCGATCGCCAGAACGGCTTCCTTTCGGGTCCCGGCGCATGACCACGAAAATCGGGGGCGATCTTCGGAATGTGTCATGCGCTATCTCAAACTGCTGCAGCATCCGTTGCCCGTCCCTTAGGGCGGGCGGCGGATACTGCAGGCAAATCACGGCCTGTGCCGGACCGGTAGGGCGACCTAGCCACACTCCCCCGGTCATGGCAAGCAAACGCCACATCGCCTGGAGCCGGTTTGACCGTAAATTATGTCCGCTTCCGGGCAACATCGCGTGATGTGGAATATCCAGCACCCGCGCCGATATAGCGTCGGAACGCCTCCGGACCAGCCCCGGTGAAGAAATCATCAGCCTTGCCGGTTGCGGCCACCAACCCATTGTCGACAAACACCATGTGCTCGCCGATGCGGCGTGCATCCTCGGGCTGGTGGGTGACAAATAGCACCGTCATGGCGCGTTCGGCATGAACGGCAGCAACCAGATCCAGCATCTCGTCGCGCAAAGCGGGTCCGAGCGAAGCGAAGGGCTCGTCGAGCAGCAACACCGGTCGGTCGCGCACCAGCACGCGGGCCAGTGCGACGCGCTGGCGTTCGCCCCCGGAGAGCTCGCGCGGCAGGCGTTTCTCCTTGCCCGCGAGACCGGTGCGCGCAAGCGCCTCGGCGACCGCGGCGCGGTCCGCCTCGGTCAGTCCCAGGGAGGGCGAGCGGCCGAGCCCGACATTCTGCTCAACGGAAAGATGCGCGAAGAGATTGTTCTCCTGGAACACCATCGACACCGGCCGCGCCGAGGCCGGCTCGGCGCTGACATCGGCCCCGCCGATCAGCACGCGGCCCGATTGTGGGGTCTCGAAGCCGGCGACCAGATTGAGCAGCGTCGACTTGCCCGAACCGCTCGGACCCATGATGGCGGTGATCTTCGCCGTGGCGAACTCGACGTCGAAGACAAGTGGCGCATCGCCATAGCTGCCATAACTGAACGACACATTGTCCAGCCGCACCGGCGCGCCCTTTTCGAGCCTGTTGGCCGCCCTCTCACGCATCGCGGACCTTCTCCCTTCCCAGCCAGTGCGCCGCCACGATCAACGCGAGACAGACGAGGCCGAGCAGCAGTGCCAGGCCGGCGGCATCCTCGGTGCGGTAGCTGCCCATCCGTGCCAGAAGAAGGTAGGGCAATGTCTGCACGGAATCACTGCCGAACAGGGCAATGACACCGAGATCGCCGAGCGACAGCGCCATGGCGAAAGCGAAGGCCGTGGCGAGCGGTCGCCGCAGCGACGGCCAGTCGACCAGCATCAGCCGGTTCCAGCCCGCAATGCCGAGCAGTGCGCAGAGCCGTTCGTGACGCTCGCTCGCCGCATCATAGGCGGGACGCACGGCGCGCAGGGCGAACGGCATCGCCATCACCGCATTGACGGTGACGACCATGACCGGGGCGATGGCAAAGACATCGCCGGCATGGCGCAGCAACAGGAACCAGCCGGCGCCGACGACGGTCGGCGGCACGACAAGGACAAAACCGGCGCCTGTATCGGTGGCGCGTTCGAGCAGTGTCTTTGCGCCGGCACGGCGGTTCAGCGCCAGTGCCCGCCGCGCCATGGTCAGCGCCAGCGACAGCATCACCGAAAGCAGCGCCGACAGGAAGGCGAGCGCCGCGCTGGTCAGCGTTGCCTGCCGGACAGTGGCCTCGCTGGCCAAACGGCCGAGGTCCGCACCCAACCCGGCCACCACGGTTGCCGCCATCGGCCCAACGACGAACAGCAGCGCCAGGATGATGACTAGCGCGTTCAACCAGGTCTCGCTCCGATTGACCGAGAGATAGCGGCGTTGCGCGACCGGCAAATTGGTGTCGCCGACCACATTGGCGCCCAGGCGCGTCAGGGCCAGCACAACGATAAAGGTCAAGGCGATCTGCAACAGCGTCAGTGTAACGGCCCGCGCGGGATCGAAATCGAAGCGCAGCGCCTGGTAGATGCCGACCTCAAGCGTCGTCGCGGCCGGCCCGCCGCCGAGCGTCAGCACGATGGTGAAGGATGTGATGCAGAGCATGAACACCAGCCCGGCGACGCCGGGCAGTGCGGCGCGCAGCGTTGGCCATTCGATCAGCCGGAACGCCGGCCGCGCCGCCATGCCGAGCTGGCTCCCCAACCGCCATTGGTCGGCCGGTATGGTCTGCAGCGCCTCGAGGAACAGCCGCGTCGCCAGCGGCAGGTTGAAGAAGACATGGGCGACGAGGATGCCGGACAGGCCATAGATGCCCGGCCAGCTTCCCCCGCCCATCACAGCAAACACGCCGGCGAAATAGCCGGCACGGCCATAAAGCGCCAGAATGCCGAGCGCTGCGACAATAGCCGGCAGCGCCAACGGCACGGCGAATATCTGCAGGATGAAGGCGCGACCGAAGAAACGTGGATGTCGCGACAGAGCGCGCGCCACGAACAGCGCCGGGATGACCGAAAGCAGCGTCGAGAGAGCCGCTTGCCAGAGCGTGAAGCGAATGACGCGAAGCAGATAGGGATCGAAGGCTGCCCAGGCGCCCGAGAAATCATGGGCGCCCTCGAAAAGCAGGCCAGCAAACGCGCCGCCGATCAGCAGCGCGATTGCGGCGAGCGCGAGGGTGCCAGCAGTGATGCGGGGGTCAGACGCGCGTTGCACGCTGGACCACCATTCTTTCCATCGCGGCAATTACAAAGGATTGCGTTCCTTGGCGCCCCCCTCTGTCCTGCCGGACATCTCCCCCTCCAGGGGGGAGATCGGCCGCCACCCATGCTTCCGCTAGTCTCCAACGTTGCCGGACTATAACCAGCAACGACGCTGCCAATCTCCCCCCTTGAGGGGGAGATTGCCGGCAGGCCAGAGGGGGGTGGAGTGGCGCGAACATCAAAAGAACTCGCAAGCCTACTTGCTCATCACCGCCAGCCACTCATCGACCCAGGCCTTGCGGTTGGCGGCGACCTCGTCGGGGCTGAACAGCAAGGTCTTGGTCGGCTTGACCAATTTGTCGAAGGCCGGATTGAGCGGCTTGTCGGTCTTGCCGGCCGGGAACATCCAGTTGGTCTCGGGGATGGCATCCTGGAATTTCGGCCCGGTCATGAAGGCGATGAACTTGGCCGCCAGCGGGTTCTTGGCCCCCGCCGTGGTGATACCCGCGACTTCTATCTGCAAATACTCGCCCTCCTCGAACGACGCTGCCTGATAGCGCTCTGTCTTCTCGGCGACCATGTGGTAGGCCGGCGACGTCGTGTAGGACAGCACCATCGGCGCCTCGCCCTTGGTGAACAGCCCATAGGCCTCGCTCCAGCCCGGCGTCACGGTCAGCACTTTCGCCTTGAGCTTGGCCCAGGCCTCGGGCGCCTTGTCGCCATAGACCGACTTGACCCACAGAAGCAGACCGAGGCCCGGCGTGGAGGTGCGCGGATCCTGGATGACGATCTTGTCATCGGCACTGCCCTCGACCAGTTCTTTCAGGCTTTTCGGCGGGTTCTTCAGCTTCTCGGAGTCGTAGACGACGGCGAAATATCCGTAGTCAAAGGGGACAAAAGTATCGTCGCTCCAGCCACCCGGCACGTTGACATCAGTTACGCCGCCATGCGGCGCGAACAAGCCTGACGCCTTGGCATCGGCGGTGAGATTGGTGTCGAGGCCAAGCACGATATCGGCCTTGGTCGACGCGCCTTCCAATCTGACGCGGTTGAGCAGCGCGACGCCGTCGGCGACCGAGACGAACTCGACATCGCAGCCGCATTCGGCCTCGAACTCCTTCTTCACCACGGGACCCGGACCCCAGTCGGCGGTAAAGCTCTCATAGGTGTAGACGGTGAGTTTGTCCTTGGCCAAGGCCGGTCCGGACAGGACCACGGCCATTGCTGAGACTAGAGCGTATAAATGCGTGCGCATCGGCGCCTCCTTCGTTCGAATTGAAAGGAATTGAGGCGTCGGACTGTCCGAAACGTCTAATCCCTCCGCCGGTACAAACCGGATCAGGTTCAGCGGGTTGGCGAGACTGCCTCTCAGCCGGTCCGCGAAGATCGCGTCCGGCACCCCGTTAGAGCGTTTCGACACATAGGCCGGGCCGATCCCCCATGCAAGTGGGAGTTTGCCGCCTTCCGTTTCCCGTGCCGGGCTGGTAAGGGCCACACGATATGAGCACATTCACCATCCTGCTTGGCGGCGATCTCATCCGCACGCCACGGCTCGACCGCCAGGCCGAAGGCTCCCGCGTCATCGCCGCCGACGCCGGCATCGGGCATGCGCGGCTGCTGGGTCTCGTGCCCGAACTGTGGGTGGGCGATTTCGATTCCGTGCCAGCCAAGCTGCCTGACGATCTCGCTTCCGTGCCGCGCCGGACCTTCCCGGCGGAAAAGGACCAGACCGATGGCGAACTGGCCATTGCCGCCGCACTCGAGCGCGGCGCGACCCGCCTGGTGCTCGCCGGTGCTTTCGGCGGCAAGCGCGCCGACCACGCTTTCCTGCATCTGGCGCTTGCCCTCCGGCTGGCCGAGGCCGGGACTGATGTGCTCCTGACCAGCGGCGCCCAGGAGGGCATTCCCCTGCTGCGCGGAACGGCCGGCTTCGACTATGCCGATGGCACGCTGTTTTCGGTGCTCGGCTTTTCCGAGCTCGCCGGCCTGACCGTCACCGGCGCCAAATGGCCGCTGAACCACGTCAAGGTGGCGTTCGGTTCGTCGCTGACCATCTCCAACGAGGTCAAGGGCCGCCTCGAAATCGCACTGGACCATGGCCGCGCGATGCTGCTCGCTCATCCCTATCCCTTACCTGAAAGCTGACATGGCCCCGCCTCTTCTCAACCTCGACGGGATAAAACTGACCTTCGGCGGCACGCCGCTGCTCGACGGCGCCGCCTTGACGGCTTCGGCCGGCGACAAGATTGCACTGGTCGGCCGCAACGGGTCGGGCAAGTCGACCCTGCTGAAGATCGCCGCTGGCCTGATCGAGCCGCAGGACGGCGAGGTGTTCCGCCAGCCTTCGGCAACTATCCGCTATTTGCCGCAGATGCCGGACATGGAGGGCTTTGCCACCGTCCGCGCCTATGTCCAGGCCGGGCTTGGCCCCGCCGACGATCCCTACCGAGCCAGCTATCTGATGGAGCATCTCGGACTGTCGGGTGAGGAACGTCCGAATGATCTGTCGGGAGGCGAGGCGAGGCGTGCTGCCCTTGCCCGCGTGATGGCGCCGGAGCCAGACATCCTGCTGCTCGATGAGCCGACCAACCATCTCGACCTCTCGGTCATCGAATGGCTGGAAGAAGAACTCATCCGCACCTCCTCGGCACTGATCGTCATCTCGCACGACCGCCGCTTTCTCGAACGTGTGTCGCGCGCCACCATCTGGCTCGATCGCGGCCAGACCCGCAGGCTGGACAAGGGCTTTGGCCATTTCGAGGAATGGCGCGACCTGGTCCTGGAGGAAGAAGAGCGCGAGCAGCATAAACTCGGCCGCCAGATCGTTCGCGAAGAGCATTGGCTGCGCTACGGCGTGACGGCGCGGCGCAAGCGAAACATGCGCCGGCTCGGCGAGTTGCAGACCATGCGCCAGCGTTTTCGCGGCCATCGCGGTGCCGAAGGGTCGGCGACCATGGTGGCGAGCGACGCCGCCGAGTCCGGCAAGCTGGTGATCGAGGCGAAGAACATCGAGAAGAGCTTTGGCGATCTCACCGTGGTCAAGGGGTTTTCGACCCGCATCCAGCGCGGCGATCGCGTCGGCCTGGTCGGGCCGAACGGCGCCGGCAAGACGACGCTCTTGAAGATGCTGACCGGCGAGATGAAGCCGGACGCCGGTTCGGTGCGGCTCGGCACCAATCTGGAGATCGCCACGCTCGACCAGAAGCGCGAGGCGGTCGACCCGCAGGAGACGCTGGCGCAATATCTCACCGACGGGCGCGGCGAGAACCTCGTCATCAATGGCGAGCAGCGCCACGTCGTCTCCTACATGAAGGATTTCCTGTTCAAGCCGGAGCAGGCACGCACGCCGGTGCGCGAGTTGTCCGGCGGAGAACGGGCACGGCTCTTGCTGGCGCGGGTGCTGGCGCGGCCGGCAAACCTTCTGGTGCTCGACGAGCCGACCAACGATCTCGATATGGAGACGCTGGAACTGCTGCAGGAACTGGTCGCCGGCTTTGCCGGCACCGTCATCCTGGTCAGCCACGATCGCGATTTCCTCGACCGCACCGTGACCAGCCTGATCGCGCCGGATGGTGAAGGCCGCTGGATCGAATATGCCGGCGGCTACTCCGACATGCTGGCGCAGCGCGGCGGCACCAGGCTGGACGACCGCAAGGCGCGTGCGAAGGCCGAAAACGGCGAAGCGCCAGTGACGACCAGAAGTGAAGCGGCCGCGCCAAAGGGGCCGGCGAAGAAACTGTCGTTCAAACAGAAATTCGCGCTGGAATCGCTGCCCAAGAAAATCGAGGCTGTGACGGCTTCGATCTCAAGGCTGGAGAACAACATTGCCGATCCGGCCTATTACGAGCGCGACCCGGCCTCCTTCCAGAAAACCATCGCCGCCCTCGACAAGGAGCGCGCCACGCTGGCGGCGCTGGAGGAAGAGTGGCTGGAACTGGAGATGCTGCGCGAGGAGATGGAAGGGTAAGGGATTGTGTGTGAACTTTTATGCGCCTACATTATGCGCATAAAAGAGAGCGATTTCCATGCTTCAATCGACGTCAAAACCTCAACGGCAATCCGTCAACACGTCCATCGATTCCCAGTTGATCAGCGACGCGAAAGCGTTGGGCATCAACATTTCCCGTGCCGCCGAGGCGGGGATCGCGAAAGCGATTGCGGCGGAAAAGACGCGTCGATGGCAAGAGGAAAACAAAGAAGCCATTGAAAGCTCCAATGAATATGTCAGGCGCAACGGACTGCCATTAGCCAAATACCGGCTGTTTTGATGGCACGTTACGATCTTTATCGGAATGCTGAAGGCGGCGGCTATTTTCTCGATGTTCAGTCCGACCTTCTTGAAGGACTGAGCACAAGAGTCGTCATTCCGTTGATGCCGCCCAACATAGCACCGGTTCCGGGCCGCCGACTAAATCCGACCTTCGCTATCGATGGCAAAGATCATGTAATGGTCACGCAGTTCATGTCAGCCTTGATGGCCTCTGAATTGCCGGATGCCGAGGGAAATCTCTCCCGGCACCACGACGACATCGTCGCCGCGCTCGATATGTTGTTCCAGGGCTTCTGAGTCAACGAGGCTTCGGGCCGGCTTCCTTCTCAGCCCGCCGTCTTCGCCTGCCAGGCCTTGATTGCCTCGTCGAACACCTTCTCGCCGGGAATGCCCTTTTCCATGGTCAGCAGTGCCCGCCGTCCGGTCTTGTAGACGACCGGTACGTCGATCCAGTCCTGGCCGCGAAGCAGGGTCATGTTGGCGTCTTCGTCGGCCTTGGTATCGTTGAGCGCGACGAGGAAGAAGCCGTCGGCGATCTTGGCCGGAATGCCGATCAACGGGCTGCCGGCATCCTGCTCCGAACCCTTCATGGCGACGCGCAGGATGTTGTCGACACCGCCGCCCTCGAAACCGTCGGGCGTCAGGAAGATCATCTCGATGATATGGCTGGCCGGCAGTGTCTGGTCGGTGTTGCGGCGGATGGTCATGCGCAACTGGATGTCCTTGCCGGGAATGGTGGCCTCGGCGCGGATCGCCGGCTCCGGCGGCAGGTCGCCACCGGGCGATTCCTGCACCAGCGACCAGACGATGTTGCCGGGCTCGGCGGAACCCTGGGCGGTGCTGGTGCGCTCCTCATAGAAGATCGCCTTCTGGCCGACAGGCAGAGCGGCTTCCGCAGGCGCAGCTGCCGTGGCGGGCGGCGCGGCGCCGGCCGGTGCGGTCGGCGTGCCGGCAGCATCGGCTGGCGCTGCCGGGGCAGCTCCGTTGGCAGGCGGTGTTGCGGGGGCGGCACCTGTAGCGGGGGGCGCTGCCGCGGCAGGTGTGCCTGCGGCCGGAGCGGAAATCGCCGGTGGGTTCGTCGCCGAGGGCGGCGTGGTCAGCGCGGCGACCGATTCGCCTTCGCCGATGCCGCTTTGGCCACCGGCCGGACCCGGGTCGACTTCACTGCCCTGCGGCGTCAGCCGCTGCGTGAATTTCGTGCTTTCGGCTTCCGTGCCGCCAGCCGCGGGCGCCGGAGGCGTTGCCGCGGCATCGGTTGCCGGCTTGGCAGGCGCTGGTTTCACCGGCTCGGTCTTGGCGACCTGATTGCCGCCAAGCCCAAGCATTTTGCCGAAGGCATCCTTGTTCAGCCAGATTCCGTAGCCACCGCCGGCTACGACCAGAAGAGCGACGACGGCCGCGATCAGCCCACCATAGCTGCGCTTGCGCTCGGCGGGACGCAGGCGCTGGAAGGTATCCGACACCGGTTCTTCGTCGCTGGAAAACACATCGGCCTCGTCCTCCTCCTCGTCGGCATCCATACCTGGAAGAGGCGTGTCGGCGCGAGCCAGCTGGGAAGGCGCCGGCGTCGCCCTTTGCCAGCTCGGCTCGACCTTGGCGGCAGGTGGTGGCGCGGGCTGATAAGATTCAGGCTTTGCAGCGGGCGGTGCGGGCCAGGCCGATTCGGCCTTGGCCGGCTGCCGTGTATGGCTCGGCTGATTCTTGTTGCGATCGATCGACGAAAAGATGTGTTCCAGCTCCGCCAGCGGATCGGTCTCCGGCAGGCTCTTGGCATAGTCCCGCTCGACACTCGCGATCGCGTCTTCCAGCGAACGCATCTGCGTGGCTATGGCTTCGGCGGCCGGCGGCGGCGAATATTCCTCAAGCTTCTTCGCCAGCATGGTGCGAACGCTGGCATAGATGCGCGTACGCTTTTCCGGCGTCTCGTCGCCATGCTTGCCGAGCGCCTTTTTCAGAATAGCAACGTAATCTGCCATGCTTCAGTCGACCTGTATTTTGTTTCCGCGCCGGCCCCCGCAAATCGGCCGCGATGCCCGGAAAAGGCTTCAGAAACTAGTCTTGAAACGGATCGGTCACAAGTATCGTGTCGTCCCGTTCCGGGCTGGTGGAAAGGAGTGCGACCGGGGCGCCGATCAGCTCTTCGATGTAGCGGACGTATTTGACGGCCTGGGCCGGCAGATCGTTCCAGCTGCGCGCGCCGGCAGTGGTGCCTTTCCAGCCCTCGAGCGTCTCGTAGACCGGTTCGACACGTGCCTGCGCACCCTGGCTTGCCGGCAGATAATCGATCATCTCGCCGTCGAGATGATAACCTGTGCAGACCTTGATCTCGTCCAGCCCGTCAAGCACGTCGAGCTTGGTCAGCGCGATGCCCTTGATGCCGTTGACAGCGACGGCCTGGCGTACCAGCACCGCGTCGAACCAGCCGCAGCGGCGCTTGCGGCCGGTGACGACGCCGAATTCATGGCCGCGCGTGCCGAGGAATTCGCCGACCTCGTTCTTCTGCTCGGTTGGGAACGGACCCTCGCCGACGCGTGTCGTATAGGCTTTGGTGATGCCGAGCACATAGCCGATAGCGCCTGGGCCGACGCCGGAGCCGGCGGCAGCCTGTCCGGCAACCGTGTTCGACGAGGTCACGAATGGATAGGTGCCGTGGTCTATGTCAAGCAGCGTGCCCTGCGCGCCCTCGAACAGGATACGCTCGCCAGCCCGGCGCTTGTCATCGAGGATTTTCCAGACCCGGTCCATATAGGGCAGGATGTCGTCGGCGACCGAGGTCAGTTCCTGCATGATCGCGTCATGCGTGACTTCCGCATGGCCAAGCCCCCGACGCAGCGCATTATGGTGCGTCAGCAGCCTGTCAACCTTCACGGGCAGTGTTTCCAAATCCGCCAAGTCCATCACCCTGACCGCGCGCCGGCCCACCTTGTCCTCGTAGGCGGGGCCGATGCCACGACGGGTCGTGCCAATCTTCGTCCCGGAATTGGATGCGGCGTCCTCACGGAATCCGTCCAGCTCCCGATGCAGGGACAGGATAAGCGCTGTGTTTTCGGCTATTTTCAGGCGATCCGGCGCCACTTCGACACCTTGCGCCTTGAGCTTGGCCACCTCGGCGACGAAAGCATGCGGGTCGAACACGACGCCATTGCCGATGATGGACAGCTTGCCCTGGCGCACGACGCCCGACGGAAGCAACGACAGCTTGTAGACCTTGCCGTCGACGACCAGCGTATGGCCGGCATTGTGGCCGCCCTGGAAACGCACCACGACATCGGCCCGCTCCGACAGCCAGTCGACGATCTTGCCCTTGCCTTCGTCACCCCACTGCGAGCCGACGACCACCACATTGGCCATGTTTCTTTTCCCTTGAGACGCCGCCAAGCGGCTTGAATATGGTTCGAAACGACAGGCCTCTATAACGTCAAGACCTCGCGAGCGCGACCTTTCTTTGCCGTCGAAAATGCCCTGAGGCACAACAATTTTCGGCTTTGACATCATTTACTTGGGCGAGCGAGGGCAATAGGCCGGCAAACACCGCAGCTCCGGCGACTGGAATCCCGCGATGCATCGAAGCGCCTACATATTCCTGCTGCTCACCACCTTGCTCTGGGGCGGAAATTCGGTGGCCGGCAAGCTGGCGGTCGATCACGTCTCGCCGATGACGCTGGTCTTCCTGCGCTGGGTTCTGGCCGTGACGATCATGCTGCCCATCGGCTGGAAGACCATCCAGAAGGACTGGCCGGTCGTCCGCAAGCACTGGTTCGTGCTGGTCGCCCTCGGCGCCAGCGGCTTCACCCTGTTCAACACCATCTTCTACACGGCGCTCAACTACACGACAGCGATCAATGTCTCGATCGAACAGGCGGCGATGCCGATCCTGATCATGACTGCCAATTTCGTCTTCTTCCGCCTGCGCGTGAACTGGGCTCAGATTGTCGGCGTCGTGCTGACCATCGCCGGCGTGATCCTCACCGCCTGCCATGGCGACCCGCGCCGGTTGTTGACGCTGGAACTCAATTTCGGCGACGCCATCATGCTGGTCGCCGTGTTTCTCTACAGCGGCTATTCGGTCGGACTGCGGTTGAAACCAGTGATGCATTGGCAAAGCCTGATGCTGGCCCTGTCGGTTGCGGCACTCGTCACTTCGCTGCCGTTCTTCCTGTGGGAGGTCGTCGCCGGCAAGGTCATCATGCCCGACGCGCGCGGCTGGACCGTCATCGTCTATACGGCGATCGGCGCCTCCGTCGTTTCGCAGATCTTCTACATCAGAGGCAACGAACTGATCGGCGCCAACCGCGCCGGCCTGTTCATCAATCTGGTGCCGATCTTCGGCACGCTGCTATCGGTGCTGATCGTCGGCGAGACGTTCCACCTCTATCAGGCATTGGCTTTGGTGCTCGTGCTGGGCGGCATCGGACTTGCCGAATACAGCGGGCGCAAGATGGCGTTGGCGGACCACCGCGGATGACATGTGGCGGCTGACGCCCTCCGCCGTCGCGGCAATTCACGCGAACGGCCTGGACTTCGCCAATGGCCGCGGAACGGCGGCATAAACCCTGCCGCGTCCCACTTGGAACATTTCACCTCCAGCGGAGTTTGAACGGCAGGGAGGCGACATGATGAGCCACAACCCTCGCAGCACGGCAAGCATCGCTGGTCACCCTATCCATCCCATGCTGATTCCGTTTCCGATTGCTTTTTTCGTCGGCACCTTCGTTTGCGATCTTATCTTCTGGCGAACAGCCGATCCCGGATGGGTCACCGGGTCGCTTTGGCTTCTCGGCGCAGGCCTGATCATGGCTGCCCTGGCTGCGCTTGCTGGCCTGACGGATGTTCTCGGCGATGTTCAGATCCGCAATCTCACGACGGCATGGCTCCATGCCGGCGGCAATGTACTCGTCGTGTTGATCGAGCTTTACAACTGGTACTCGCGGTATGCGGGCGGAGCGGCGGCCGTGATGCCAACCGGCTTCGTCCTATCGCTGATCGTGGTTCTCATCCTGCTGTTTACGGGCTGGAAGGGCTGGGAACTGGTCTACCGACATCGCGTGGGTGTCTCCGATGGCTCGGACGAGTTGACCTGAACCGGCCGCCGCGGCGGCCGGTTCAACGAGGGCGACCCCTGTCCTCGATCACATCGCGTTGACGTCGAACTGCAGCCGCTTGGCCGAGTCGATCGACTTATGCGCCTTGACCTTTTCCAGCACGGCTTCCGGGAACGGCGCGTCGAGATAGAGCAGCGCTATGGCATCGCCGCCCGGCCGGTTGCGGCCGAGCTGGAAGTTGGCGATGTTGACGCCATTCTCGCCGCAGACAGTGCCGAGCAGCCCGATAATGCCCGGCGCGTCGGCATTGGTGGTGTAGAGCATGTGCTGGCCGACCTCGGCATCAAGGTTGATGCCCTTGATCTGGATGAAGCGTGGCTTGCCATCCGAGAAGCATGTGCCGGCGATCGAACGCGTCATATGCTCGGTCTTCACGGTCAGCTTGATATAGCCGTCGAACACGCCCGATTTGTCGCGCTTGACCTCGGCGACGATGATGCCGCGCTCCTTCACCATGATCGGCGCCGACACCATGTTGACGTCCGAGACCTGAGGCCGGATCAGCCCGGCGAGTGCGGCGCTGATCAGCGCGCGCGTGTTCATCGTCGCGGTGGAGCCGTCGAACAGGATCTCGACCTCCTTGATCGGATCCTCGGTGACCTGGCCGACGAAGGCGCCGAGCACCTCGGCAAGCTTGACGAACGGCTTCAACCGCGGCGCCTCCTCGGCGGTGATCGACGGCATGTTGATGGCGTTGGAGACGGCGCCCTTGATCAGATAGTCGGCCATCTGTTCGGCAACCTGCAGCGCGACATTCTCCTGGGCCTCCGTCGTCGAGGCGCCGAGATGCGGCGTCGCCACCACATTCTCCATGCCGAACAGTTCGTTGTTCTCGGCGGGTTCGACCTCGAAGACGTCGACGCCGGCGCCGGCGACCTTGCCGCTCTTCAGCGCCGCGATCAGGTCGGCCTCGACGATCAGACCGCCGCGTGCGCAATTGATGATGCGCACGCCCTTCTTCATCTTGGCGATCGCCGCGGCATCGATGATGTTGCGCGTCTTGTCGGTCAGCGGCGTGTGCAGGGTGATGAAATCGGCGCGGGCGAACAGTTCGTCGAGTTCGACCTTGTCGACGCCAAGCTCCTCGGCACGGCTGTCCGACAGGAACGGATCGAAGGCGATGACGTGCATCTTGAGGCCAACGCCGCGTGTCGCGACGATCGAACCGATGTTGCCGCAGCCGATGACGCCCAGCGTCTTGCCGGTGATCTCAACGCCCATGAAGCGGTTCTTTTCCCATTTGCCGGCATGGGTCGAGGCGTTGGCTTCAGGGATCTGGCGCGCCAGCGCAAAGATCATCGCCACCGCATGTTCGGCTGTGGTGATCGAGTTGCCGAAGGGCGTGTTCATCACGATGATGCCCTTGCGGCTTGCCGCCGGGATATCGACATTGTCGACGCCGATGCCGGCGCGGCCGATGACTTTGAGATTGGTAGCGGCGTTGATCAGCTTTTCGGTGACCTTGGTCGCCGAACGGATGGCGAGGCCATCATACTGGCCGATCACTTCGGCGAGCTTTTCCTTGTCCTTGCCGAGATCGGGCAGATAGTCGACCTCGACGCCACGATCCTTGAATATCTGCACGGCGGTGGGGGAGAGTTTGTCTGAGACGAGAACGCGGGGCGCCATGGCGACCTCCTTGAAATGGATTTGATCCTGATGGGAATGGGCGGCCCGGAGGCCGCCGCGAATGATCTCAGGCCGCCGCTTTGAGCGACGCCTTCTGTGCGGCGAAGGCCCAGTCGAGCCAGGGCAGCAGCGCTTCCAGATCCGACGTCTCGACCGTCGCGCCGCACCAGATGCGCAGGCCGGGCGGTGCGTCGCGATAGGCACCGATATCGTAGGCGACGCCTTCCTTGTCGAGCACCGACACCAGCCCCTTGGCGAAAGCCGCCTGCCCGTCGGCGTCGAGCTCGGACACGTCCGGATCGGTGAAGGACAGGCAGACGGACGTGTTCGACCGTGTCGCCGGCTGGACGGCGAGATGACCGAGCCAGGAGGATTTGCCGACAAAGCGATCGAGGACGGCCGCATTGGCATCCGCCCTGGCGATCAGCGCGTCGAGGCCGCCGGTCGACTTCGCCCAGTTGAGCGCATCGAGGTAATCCTCGACGCACAGCATCGAGGGGGTGTTGATGGTCTCGCCCTTGAAGATGCCTTCGATCAGCTTGCCGCCCGAAGTCAGGCGGAAGATTTTCGGCAGCGGCCATGAAGGCTTGTAGGTCTCCAGCCGCTCGACGGCACGAGGCGACAGGATCAGCATGCCGTGAGCGCCCTCGCCGCCCAGCACCTTCTGCCAGGAGAACGTGACGACATCGAGCTTTTCGAAGTCGAGCCTCTGCGCGAATGCGGCGGAAGTCGCATCGCAGACGGTCAGGCCCTTGCGGTCCGCGGGAATGAAATCGCCGTTCGGCACGCGCACGCCCGACGTGGTGCCGTTCCAGGTGAAGACCACATCGCGGTCGAAATCGATCCTGGTAAGATCAGGCAGTTCGCCGTAGCCGGCTTCGATCTTGCGCACATCGGCGAGCTTCAATTGCTTGATCACGTCGGTGACCCAGCCGGAGCCAAAGCTCTCCCAGGCGACCATGTCGACGCCGCGCTCGCCGAGCAGCGACCACAGCGCCATCTCGACCGCACCGGTGTCCGACGCCGGCACAATGCCGATGCGATAACCCGCCGGGACCTGGAGAATCTCCCGCGTCAGCTCGATCGCCTGTTCGAGCTTGGTCTTGCCGATCTTGGCGCGGTGGGAACGGCCGAGCGCGGCATTGTTCAGCGCCTCGACCGACCAGCCGGGACGTTTTGCACAGGGACCTGAGGAAAAATTGGGGTTTGCCGGACGGAGTCCGGGCTTCGTATGCGTCGTCATCGTGGTCTATCCTTCCAGATAGTGGCCCCTCGTTGGGGAGGGGTGGCCCACGGACGGCGATATGCGTTCAGACTTCGGGCGTCAAGAGGAAAGTTTTTGTCGCTGCCGGGATACCGGCGATCCCTGATCGGGATGTCGTGACTTCAAACGCAAACGGCGGACCCCGAAGATCCGCCGTCCTGAACCTCGTGCTCGCCGCGCCTACCAGAGATCGTAGCGCAGCCCGAGCTTGACCTGATGGTTGCTGATACCTTTTTTGACCGGATAGGAGGTCAGGCTCTCAGCCGTCACATATTCAGCGTCCGGGGCGGAGAAATACTGATAGCCCAGGTCGACGGAAACGTTCTTCGATACCTGATAGGCGAGGCCCGCATTCAGCGTGTAGGCCAGCGAGTACTGGGTCTTGCTGTCACTTACGGCGAAATCGTCCGTGTCGTCGCCATTGTCGGTGAAATAGCTTGCCGACAGGCTGCGCTTGCTGCGAACGACCCCGATACCGGCGCCGAGATAGGGTGTGATGCCGACATAGGTGCCAAGATCGACATAGCCGTTGAGTATGCCCGACAAGGCGTAGTTCTTCAGGGATGCCGACGCCACGGTCGGCTCTGCCGCAGTCGCTGAATCGTCATAGCCGACGCCGATCTCGTTGCCAGGCAGATAGCCGAGATTGAGGTCGGCGCGCAGATAGTCGTTGAAATGGTAGCCGAAGCCGATGCTGGCAAAGATCGGATCTTCTTTGTCGCTGAAGCTTGCAGGTGGCGAAGGTGTGAAGGCGAAATCCTCATTTTTGAAGCTCTTCTGCGCCAGATAGGAGACGTCGCCGCGCAGGTACCAGCCGGAACCGACCTCGACCGGGACGTAGTCGGGCGCCTGGTCGACGTAGATCGGCGGGTCATAATCGGCCGCGTGCACCGGCGTCAGCGGCAGGAGGGCTAGTGCACCGAGCGCCAGCGCCATACGCGATGTAAGTTTCATGGTCCCCGACTCCCGAATTTGGCTCAGCCCGCAATCGCAGCGGCAGCCATCGTTTCAAGGAGCATTGTTAACCATAGTGGTTAAGTGCCGGTTAAGGCTAACAGAGCGTTAGCGAATTCATTTCCCCTGTCGATTCCAGGCGGCCCAAACGAAAAACCGCCCGGCTTGAGGCCGGACGGTTTTCGAAGAATTCAAGTGATGTAGATGGCGTTACTTGGTGTAGATCGGCTCGGGTTCGGGCTGGTAGGCCACGACCGGCGCGGCGCAACCATTGCTGCCACCGAACTGGTAGCGCAGGCCACCGCGCACTTCGTGCGTGTTGATGCCACGGTCGAAGCCGGGACCGGAGCTGGTGATGTTCCAGTCGAACATGCGGCCGCCCTGAATATGGGAGAAGCGGTAGCCGGCATCGAGAATGATCTTGTCGGTCAGGCAGTACGAAGCGCCGGCCATCAGACCGTAGGCGAAACGCCAGCTTGATCTGCCGGGATTGAACTCGGTGGTGTTCGGGTCGTAGACATCATCCCACTTGACGCGGGCGCCGCCGATGCCGGCGCCAACGTAAGGCGTGATGCCATGGTAGGTGCCGAGATCGACATAGGCATTCGCCAGCAGCAACAGGGCGCTCATCTTCGATACTTCGGTCGAAGTACCGTTGATGTCCGAGGTGCCCCCGTTGAAGTTCGACTTGAACCAGTAGTCGGCGGTCAAATCGGTCCGGAAGTGATCGTTGATCTTGTAGCCGACGCCGGCGCCGAGCGAGAAACCGCCCTTGAGTTTGCCGAAATCGAAGCTTCTGGTGCCGGGCGTAACCGTACAGTTACAGGGATCGACGGTGTAGGTCATATAGTCGATGCCGCGCACGGTCGACTTGTGATAGTCGATGTCGCCGCGGATGTACCAGCCGCCGACCTCGACCGGCTGCTCGTAGACAGCCTGAGGCGGAGCCTCTTCGACCATCGGTTCCGGCAGGTCGGCTGCGAACAGCGGTCCTGCCAGGCCTGCGAACAGGAAGGCGAGCAGGACCTTTCTTGCTGTCTTGAACATGCTTGTCACCCCTGAGAAGCTCGGAACGGCGAATCCGTCCGAAATGCGATTGGCTTTCAGTCGTGGATAATGAATTGCAAAGGTTAAAAGGCGTTTAACCCTGTTGCTTAACCACGAATCTCGAAACTCTAGGGATTGGCGCGAGATTTACGGGCACCGAAAAAAGTGGCGGCTGACAAGAAAAAGCCCGCCGAGGGGCGGGCCTTGGACCGGTTAAGGGAGCGCGGCGCGCCTGGTTGTCCGATCCACGTCCTGCTGGACGCGCTGGGGTCAGGCGGCGCTGCGCGTTTCCGAGATGACTTCAACGATGCCGTTGACGACGGACTCGACCAGTTGCGGGTCGTCGCCTTCGGCCATCACGCGGATCAGCGGTTCTGTCCCTGATGGCCGGATAACCAGCCGTCCGGTCTTGCCGAGGCGGTTACGGGCGTCTTCGATGGCGGCCTTGACCGGCGCCTCCTCGAGCGGCTTGCCGCCGGAAATATGGACGTTCTTCAGAAGCTGCGGCACGGGTTCGAATTTCTTCGACAGTTCGCTGACCGGCCGGCCCTGCCGCTTGATGCAGGCCAGCACCTGCAGCGCCGAAACCAGGCCGTCGCCGGTGGTCGAGAAATCCGACAGCACGATATGGCCCGACTGTTCGCCGCCGACATTCAAGCCATGCGCGCGCATATGCTCGACGACATAACGGTCGCCAACCTTGGTGCGGTGCAATTGCAGCTTCATGCCGCCGAGGAAGCGCTCGAGGCCGAGATTGGACATCACCGTCGAAACGACGCCGCCGCCCGCAAGCCGCCCGCTCTGGTGCCAGGATTCGGCGATCAGCGCCATGATCTGGTCGCCATCGACGATCGCGCCGTTTTCATCGACGATGACGACGCGATCGGCGTCGCCGTCGAGCGCGATGCCGATGTCGGCGCGCACTTCGTGCACCTTCTTTTGCAGGCCGGCCGGATGGGTCGAGCCGCATTCCTTGTTGATGTTGAAGCCGTTGGGCTCGACATTGATGGCGACGACTTCGGCGCCCAGTTCCCACAGCGCCTCGGGCGCCACCTTGTAGGCCGCGCCATTGGCGCAATCGACGACGATCCTCAAGCCCGCGAGCGACATCGAGCGCGGCAAGGTGCGCTTGGCGAATTCGATGTAGCGGTCATGCACGCCATCGACGCGCTTGGCGCGGCCAAGCCCGTCGGAATCGGCGAGCGCCAGTTCGATATCCTTGTCGAGCATGCTCTCGATGCGCTCCTCGATTTCGTCGGAGAGCTTGTAGCCGTCGGGTCCGAACAGCTTGATGCCGTTGTCGTAATAGGGGTTGTGCGAGGCCGAGATCATGACGCCGATATCGGCGCGCAGCGAACGCACCAGCATGGCGACAGCCGGAGTCGGGATCGGGCCGAGCAGGAACACGTCCATGCCGGCGGCACAAAGACCGGCGACCATGGCATTCTCGATCATATAGCCGGAAAGCCTGGTGTCCTTGCCGAGCACGACACGATGTCGATGGCTGCCGCGCTGGAAGGAAAGGCCGGCGGCCATGCCGACCCGCATCGCGATTTCAGCCGTCATCGGAAACTTGTTGGCGCGTCCGCGAATGCCGTCCGTGCCGAAATAATTCCCTGCCATGCTAGTCAGCTTCCTCGACGTTTCTTCCCCGGCACGTCATGCCACAATTGGCCAGGGCGCTATGATCACATTGTGTGATTATACGTTACCAATCCTTAGAAAACCATTGTTGTGCACTGCACACATGTGGCCGCAACCTGACATGCCCAGACTGCCATGTTGCAATATACAAGTCATGCGAGCCTTTCAGCGCGGATGCACCAGCAAAATCTTGCTTTGGACCAGGCAACAAACAACGATTTCATCACCTTATCGGGAGAAACCGGTCTTCGGCGATATATACGCCACTTAGCATCTGGCGCAACCGCCCGTTGAGCGGTATTGATTTGCAGGGACGTATCATGGGCTGCTGCAACGGAGAAACGCTATGCTCATCCACCGACTTGCCACTTTGACCGGCCTCGCCGTCGCGACCTTGTTCCTGACCGCGCCAGCCAACGCACTGACGATGGCCGAGTGCAGCACGAAGTACAACGCCGCCAAGGATGCGGGGACACTCGCCGGCGCGACCTGGAACCAGTTCCGCAAGGCTCAGTGCGGCACCGACGCCGCCGCGACGACCGACGCCAAGCCGGCCGATACCAAGAAAGCAACTGACACCACGAAGGCTGCCGAGACGAAGCCGGCCAAGGCTGCCGCCGCGACGGACGACAGCACGGCCAAGGGCCTGACGGCGAAGGAATGCAGCACCAAATACCAGGCGGCGAAGGCCGCCGGCACGCTGAACGGCATGAAGTGGAACGACTTCCGCAAGTCCGAATGCGCCGCCGGTGCATCCGCCGCTGCCGCCGCCAAGCCGGCAGCCACCAAGGCAGCCGCGGCTCCCGCCGACGGCAAGGGCCTGAGCATGGCCGAATGCAGCACCAAGTATCAGGCTGCCAAGACGGCCAACACGCTGAAAGGCATGAAGTGGAACGACTTCCGCAAGGCCGAATGCGGTACCGGTGCCTCGGATGACGACACCGTGCCGGCCGCCGACGAGGCGAGCTACACCAAGGAGCCGGCAAAGCCGACCACGGCCGCACCCAAGGGCGTCACTTTCCCGTCCGCGATCTCGGCTAAATATTCCAGCGAGACCCCCGGTAAAGGCCGCATGCACACTTGCCTCGACCAGTATTATGCCTTGAAGGACGCCAATGCGCTTGGCGGCCTGAAGTGGATCCAGAAGGGCGGCGGCTTCTACAGCCTGTGCAATGCCAAGCTGAAGAGCTGATCGCTTAGCCATAGTCTCCAAACAAAGGCCCGCGCATCGCAAGATGCGCGGGCCTTTTTTGTTGCGCGAAGACGCATACTGCCTTGCTCGCAACTGCATGTCGCCGGGCTGCCGGGATCATCAATTCGCCTACTGCCCACCGCCAAGCTCATCGGTAGTCCGTAACGATTCTGTTGAACATATAAAGAACAAACCGTATACAAAAAGACGTCAAACTTATTATCAACCAGGAGGGTCTTATGCACAGTTTGAAATTGGCGGTATTGGCTGCGACCGCATTTGTCGCTTGGAGCGTCGCCCCCGCAAGCGCACTGACGATGAAGGAATGCGGCGAGACCTATCGAACAGCCAAGGAAGGCGGCACTCTGAACGGCATGGACTGGACGGCTTTTCGCAAGGAGAAGTGCGCGACATCAGCAGCGGACAGTGTCAGCGAGGATACGGTCAAAACCGAGCCGCAGACGAAAAAGGAAACCAGCGCGGCGGTCGCCCCCACTGTAGCGCCCGCGGGCGTGACATTCCCAACCACGCTGGCCGCCGAGTTCAAGACCGAAAAGCCCGCGAAGGCGCGCATGAAGACCTGTCTCCAGGGCTACCATGGCAACAAGGACGCGGGCACGTTGAACGGCCTTCGCTGGATCCAGAAGGGCGGCGGTTATTACAGCCTGTGCAATGCCAAGCTGAAGAGCTGAGCGACAAGACATCTGAAGAAGAGAAGGCCTGCGAACCGCAGGGTTCGCGGGCCTTCTTTGTTGCCTTCGAGGGCACGCCCGCGGCGACGTTGCCAATCTCCCCCGCAAGGGGGGAGATTGGCTATCACCTAGGCTTTCGCCAATCGTCATCGTCGCAGATGCGAGGTCGCGGACAACTCCTCCCCAACGCCAAAAACAAAAAACGCCGCGGAGCAAGCCGCGGCGTTCGATGAAATCAGTGGTCAAGCTCAGCTCGATGGCTGCGGTTCCATGCCGCCTTCGGGCTCCGGCCCCTTCTTGCGCCGGCCGCCGGACTTCGGCACGGCAGAGCCACGGCTCGGCGGCGTGTCGTCGCCAAGGTCGCGCGCTGGCTTGTGGCCGGCGATCAACTGCTTGATCTCCTCGCCGGACAGCGTCTCGTATTCCAGCAGGCCCTGCGCCAGCGCGATCCATTCCTTCTTCTTCTTGGTCAGGATGGACTTCGCCGATGAGTAGGCCTCGTCGATCAGGCGGCGCACTTCGGCGTCGATGATCTGCGCCGTTTCTTCCGACACGTTCTGCGTGCGCGCCACCGAGTGGCCGAGGAACACTTCTTCCTGGTTGTCGCCATAAGCGACATGGCCGAGCTTGTCGGAAAAGCCCCAGCGTGTGACCATGGCGCGCGCCAGTTTGGTCGCCTGCTCGATATCCGAAGAGGCACCCGAGGTGATGTTTTCCTTGCCGAACTTGAACTCCTCGGCGACACGGCCGCCCATCATGATGGCGAGCCGCGAGATCATGTATTTGTAGCTCATCGAATAACGGTCGCCTTCGGGCAACTGCATGACCATGCCGAGCGCGCGACCGCGTGGGATGATCGTGGCCTTGTGCAGCGGATCGGCCGACGGCACGTTCAGCGCGAGAATGGCGTGGCCTGCCTCGTGGTAGGCGGTCAGCTCCTTCTCGGCCTGCGTCATGGCCGACGAGCGGCGCTCGGCGCCCATCATGATCTTGTCCTTGGCGTCCTCGAATTCGGCCATGGTGACGAGGCGCTTGTTGCGCCGTGCCGCCATCAGCGCGGATTCGTTGACGAGGTTCATCAGGTCAGCGCCGGAAAAGCCCGGCGTACCGCGCGCGATCACCTTGAGGTCGACATTGGGCGCCAGCGGCACGTTGCGCACATGCACCTTGAGGATCTTCTCGCGGCCGACGATGTCGGGGTTCGGCACCACGACCTGGCGGTCGAAGCGGCCTGGCCTGAGCAGTGCCGGATCGAGCACGTCGGGCCGGTTGGTGGCAGCGATCAGGATGATGCTTTCGTTGGACTCGAAGCCGTCCATCTCGACCAGGAGCTGGTTCAGCGTCTGCTCGCGTTCGTCATTGCCGCCGCCGAGGCCGGCGCCGCGATGACGGCCGACAGCGTCGATTTCGTCGATGAAGATGATGCAGGGCGCGTTCTTCTTGGCCTGGTCGAACATGTCGCGGACGCGGCTTGCACCGACGCCGACGAACATCTCGACGAAGTCAGAACCGGAAATGGTGAAGAACGGCACATTGGCTTCGCCGGCAACCGAGCGGGCGAGCAGCGTCTTGCCGGTTCCCGGAGGGCCGACAAGCAGCACGCCGCGCGGAATCTTGCCGCCGAGCCGCTGGAATTTCTGCGGATCGCGCAGGAACTCGACGATCTCTTCCAGATCTTCCTTGGCTTCGTCGACGCCGGCAACGTCCTGGAAGGTGACGCGGCCATGCGCTTCGGTGAGCAGCTTGGCCTTCGACTTGCCGAAGCCCATGGCGCGACCGGAGCCGGACTGCATCTGGCGCATGAAGAATATCCAGACGCCGAGGATGAGGATCATCGGCAGCCACGAGATCAGATAGCCGAACAGCGAATTGGAACCGTCTGTTTCAGGCCGCGCATTGATGGTGACGTTCTTGTCCTGCAGCCGCGAGACCAGCGAAGGATCGCCGGGCGAATAGGTCTGGAAGCCGCTGGCATTGTCGGTGTAGGTGCCGCTGATACGGGCGCCCGCGATGGTCACCGTCTTGACCCGGCCCGCCGCGACATCCTGCAGGAACTGCGAATAAGGCACATCGCTGGAGGCCCCTCGCGTCTGCGGCGTCTGAAACAGATTGAACAGGGCTATGAGCAGGACCGCTATGATCGCCCAGAGCGCGAGGTTGCGATAGTTCGGATTCATCAATTGTCCCGTTGGCGTCCGGGGGGCGGACACGCGTCATGAGAGGAAACTTGCGCCTAACATAGGGAGAGCGTCCCCCCTTGCCAAGCAGAACAGCACGTCTGGGTTAAGCTTTCGCGCAACCATCAGCCGGCACTGTGGCCGCTGAAAGGCAAGGGCGGCACCGGGGCCGCGCCAATCAGCCCGGCCACGGCCCGCGCCGGCGCCAGGTCGAAGGACGGCAGGAAGCGGGCAAAGGGCGCAACGACCGGCCGCACTTCAACCGCCATTGGCGCCCGGCTATCCCCCGACAAATCAAGGCATTCACCGGCCTGCCACAACGCCGGCTCGGCGGCGAGCGCGGCGCGCATCAGGCTCGGCGGGGTTTTTCCATCGCCCTTCGCCAGCCGCTTCGCCGCTGCTGCGCCGAACGGGGCAATCAACAATGCGCTGCTGCTGTCGTTCAATGTGATGCGCCGGCGGCCATCCCAGACGGTGCCGTCCGTGATGGCAGCGGCGGAGGGCAGGCCGCGCGCCTCGCGGCGCAGGAAGATGCCGGAGCGCCGGGAATCCACAACCGTCCGCGACAATGTGGCGCAAAGAAATCCAGCCCTCAGCCGACCGAACAGAGTCTCGCTGCGGGCCTGATCCGGCAGGAAGGCAATTCCGCCGGCCATGGCCAGCAGGATACGCAACGCATAGACGGCCGCTCGCTCGTCACCTGTGTTCAGCAAAAGCGGATCAAGACGAATGAGCCCGCAGGACAGCCGGGTCGCGAAATCGCCGATCAAACTAGCGGCGGCGAGGCCGAGTTGACTGCGCGCGCGGCCCTCATGCGCGGCCAACGCCAGTGCATCGCCGATGCGCTGTGCACCGTTGCCGTCGGCAAGGGCTGCCCGCATGCGCGGCCGCTCGAAAGCCTCGTCGGCATTGGTCGGGTCGTCGGCCCAGCCGACATTCTCACGCCGCAGGACATCTCGCAGCGCCGCGCGCCGCAACCCGAGAAGCGGCCGCACGATCCACGCGCGAGAGTCATACAGGGTGGCCGGCGCCATGCCGGCAAGTCCCCGGCCTGCCATTTCGGCATGGCCTTGGCCCTCGTCCCGCGCCAATCCTTCTGCGCGCGCTTGCCGCATCAACACCGTCTCCGCCTGGTCATCGGCGGTATGGCCGGTGAGGATCATGCCGACGCCTTCGGCTTGTGCCGCTTCGGACAACAGCCGGTAGCGCGCCTCGCGAGCGGCGGCGGGCAGGCCGGTCGATGGCTTGAGGCCCGACCATGTCAGGATGCGGTGTGAAATTCCGAGTCTGGCGCACAGCTTCGCCACTGCTTGCGCTTCCGCAGCCGAACCGGACCGCAAACCGTGGTCGATCGTCACCGCCAGCAGCTTGGTTGCCGGCGCCGTACGGTCGAGATGGTGTCTGAGAAGAAGGAGCAGGGCGGTCGAGTCGCTGCCGCCGGACACGGCCGCAACAGCGCCGCTGGTAAAATCGATATGCGAAAAAGGGTTAGACGAAAGGTCCGGCTCGGTGTCGAGCATAATGCATGTCGCCCAAAAGTGATCCCGGTTTCAGGACAACGACATGTAGGACAAGGATCAGCAGGCAGCCAGAGCCTTCTCTTGCTTGACGCGTTCCTTGAGCGCACTGGAAATATCAGGGTAGCGCTTGCCGACCTCGCTGAAGGTGGCACAGGCAACATCATGCTGCTTGAGGCCGACCAGCGACACGCCGAGCTTCAGCAACATGTCGGGAGCTTTCTTGGCCTTGGGGTAGTCCTTGCTGGCGGCAAGGAAAGTCTCGGCCGCATCGCGGTATTTCTGCTGGCCGAGCAATGACTCGCCCAGCCAGTAATGCGCGTCCGCCGCCTTCGCATCCCTGGGGAAGCGGGCGATGTGGTCGCGAAAACCCTGCTCGGCGGTGCCGTAGTCGCCCGAGAGGATGAACTGGTATGAGTTGCGGTAAAGCTCCTCCGGGTTGTTGGTGGCGGGCAACGCCGCGACTACCGTGTCGGACTTGCCGGCCTTGGGCGCCGCCCCGGCGACTGGCGCGGTGTCCTGCGCCGGCGCGGTCGATTGTGTGTTGCCGCCGGCATCGATGACATTGCCATTCTTGTCGACGGTGATGGTGCCGAAATTCTTTTCCGGCGCTCCCGTACCGGGAATGACCTTGCCGGGGTCGCCATCGGGAGATTCGACGATGACGTCCTCGACCGTCTTGCCGCCTGCCGATTGGTCGTTGGCGGGCGCGGCGCCGGCATCGGCCGGCGCCCGTATTGCCGGGGCCGCCGCCACGTCGTTGTCGGGGCCGGTGGTGGCGTCCGATTTCTTCTGCGCCGGCGGCTGCCCGCCTTGCGTGCCGCCACCTTCCAGCTGCTGGAAGCGGAATTCATTATCTTCCTGCTGCTTGCGAATCTGCTCCTGCATCTGCAGGACCTGGAAATTGAGTTCCTCGATCTTGCCGTTCATCTGCCGCAGTTGCTCTTCCAGGCTGGTGACAGCGGCAGGATCGGACTGCACCAGCTGAACCTGGTCCGGTTTCTTCTTTTGACCAAAAAACCCCGGCAATTCGATACTGGGAAGATGGAAGGTAAAGCCGCTGTCGGTTGATTGCCCTGTGCCACTAGCCAAGGCGGTGACGCCTGATAGGAGCAGCAGCGCAAGCGTGCCGCTCAGAACCGATCTCAAATGCATGTGCCTCTCGCAGTGATTTCGTTAGCTTGTTCGCGCCTTCCAATCAGAATGGGACCAGCCAAGCGCCCTCGGCTCATAGCAGGAGCCGAGACTTCGGCCAAATTTTGTTTCGAGCATCCGGATATGAAAAAGGCGGCCCCAGGGCCGCCTTTCGCGCAGGTATGTTGCATTTTTACCGCTAGACGGCCGCGCGTTCTTTGACGCGCCGGTCGGCTGCGTGATGCCTCAGGAGCCAGCACCGCTGAGCGTGGTGACCGCGCGGCGATTCTGCGACCAGCAGGAGATGTCGTCGCAAACCGCGACCGGACGTTCCTTGCCGTAGGAAATGGTCTTGAGACGGCTGGCCGAGACGCCCTTGGCGACAAGGAAGTCACGGGTGGCGGCGGCGCGGCGGGCGCCGAGCGCCAGATTGTATTCGCGCGTTCCGCGTTCGTCGGCATGGCCTTCGACGACGATGGCATACTGCTTGTACTGATTCAGCCACTGCGCCTGGCGCGAGAGCGTCGTCTGCGCGTCGGCACGGATCGAGGTCGAGTCCGTATCGAAGAAGATGCGGTCGCCAATGTTGACGGTGAAGTCCTGCGCCGAGCCGGGCGTCGCCGCGCCGGCGCCGTTGAGGCCAAGATCGGCCGCGTTGTTCGGCGTCTTCTTCGAGGCGCAACCGGCGATGGCGAGCATCGCCACCAGCGCGATCATGACCGGGTTTCTGGTAAGTGCTGCGATACGGCCCATGCCGCCTCTCCTTCGTATTTCGAGTGATCTACTTTGAGTGATTTCGTTGATCACCCAGTAACCACGTTTGGGTTAACCGGCATTCAAGAAACACGGTTAAATTTTGGTTTAAGCTGCCCGTCCGCAGCCGTTTCGGCCTGAAGCCACAGTTCACGCGGACCCTAGGCGTAAATACGGCCAAAAGGCGGCCAAGGCATGGAAAAGGGGCCGAAACGGCCCCTTCTCAGCATGTGTGGCAATTCAGCCGAACCTATTCGAGCAGCGGCGACCAGGCCGGGTCCGAAGCGAAGTTCGCCGTTGGGATCGATTGCTCGTTGCGTCCGGTCAGATCGACCGAAACCAGTTTGGGGCCACCGGCGGAATCGCGGAAGAACATCAGCACGCGGCCGTTCGGCGCCCAGGTCGGTCCCTCCTGCTGGAAGCCGGAGGACAGGATGCGCTCTCCCGAGCCGTCGGTCTTCATGACGCCGATCTGGAATTCGCCGCCGGTCTGCTTGGTGAAGGCGATGAGGTCGCCGCGCGGCGACCATACCGGTGTCGAATAGACGCCGTCGCCAAAGGAGATGCGGGTCTGACCAGAGCCGTCGGCGCCCATCACGTAGATCTGTGCGCGGCCGCCACGGTCGGAGGTGAACACCACCTTGCTGCCGTCGGGCGAATAGGACGGCGAGGTGTCGATGGCGGTCGAATTGGTCAGCCTCGTCGTCGAACGGCTGCGCAGGTCCATAGCGAAGATGTTGGAATTGCCGTCGTCGCGCAGCAAGCTCATGATCACCTTCTGGCCGTCGGGCGAAAAGCGCGGCGCAAAGGTCATGCCGGGGAAATTGCCGACCAGTTCGCGCTGCCCCGTTTCGATCTGCAGCAGGTAGACCCGCGGCTGGCCGCTCTCATACGACATGTAGGTGATTTCCTGCCGGTTCGGCGAGAAACGCGGCGTCAGCACGATCGACCTGCCGTCCGAGAGATAGCGCACATTGGCGCCGTCCTGGTCCATGATCGCGAGGCGCTTCTTGCGCGCATTCTTGGCGCCGGATTCGTCGATGAAGACGACGCGGGTGTCGAAATAGCCTTTTTCGCCGGTCAGCCGCTCATAGATGGCGTCGGCGATGATGTGGGCGACACGCCGCTGATTGGCGTCGTTGGCGAAGAACTGCTCGCCGGCCATCTGCTGGCCGGCAAAGGTATCCCACAACCGGTACTGGGCGCGGATGCGGCCGTCGGCTTCTTTGCTGACGCTGCCGGTGACCAGCGCCTGCGCGTTGATCACCTTCCAGTCGTCGAAGCGCGGCGCTGCATCGGGGTTGGTGATCTTCTCGATAAAGGCGCTCTTGTCGATCGGAGCGAACAGACCCGAACGCTTCAAATCGGCGGTGACGATCTGCGAAATCTGAGCCCCAAGCGCGTCGCCGCCCTGGAAATCTGTGATGGCGATCGGCAGCGGCTCGACGTTGCCCTTGTTGACGTTGAGCTCGACCAGCGCCAGCGCCGGCAACGTGCTGGCAGTGGTCATGCCCATCGCCATTGCTGAGACCATCAGGAGCGGCTTGAGGATTGATTTCATGTCTTCTCGCTTCTCGTACTGATTTTCGGATACGCGGGCCGCCTTAGAGGCCCAGCATCTCCCTTGGATCGAAGGTGACGCGGACGTCGGCCCAGATATCCTGCTTGCCGGCGGGAACCTGCAGGCCGGTGACATCGCATTTTTGCACCGCACGAACGGCACTTTCGTCGAACTGGCGGTTTCCGCTCGACGTTTCGACCGCCGGGCGTCCGTCCAGCTTGCCGGAGGCATCCAGGTTGAACCGCACCACGACGACGAAGTTCTCGGAACCTTCAAGGCCCGCGGGAAGAGTCCAGCAGCCACCAAGCTGGCTTTCCAGGGCGCCCATTTCGGACCTGGAAAGCTTCTGGCCCTGATCCTTGTCGCCGCCAAGCGACGCCTGCTGGGTCGAGCGCTTGGCGCCGCCGCCGGATGGTTTCTGCTTGTCGAGGAGCGCGGAGATCTCGTCGGCGTTGAACTGCTTGTCGTCGGACTTCGGCTTCGACGAGGCTTCCTTAACCGGCTTGTCGGCGTTCTTCCGCTCCGGCGCCTTGGCGCTTTCGGCCTGCGCAGGCTGCGGCTTCGGCCGCCCTTCCGGCGCGGGCGCCGAGTCGGGCAGCTGCGTCGCCTCGGCGGGCGGCTCCTGCGCTATGGCTTCAGCGACGGCGTCGGGTTTGACCTCGGGCGTTGGATCGATGGCGGCGGTCTTGTCCTGCGGCGGCGGAGTTGGCGCCGGCTTGGCCGGTGTCGGCTTGGGGTCGGCCTGCTTGACCGGCTCGGGCTTGACCTCTTCCTTGGGCGTTGGCGCCGGCGCCACTTCCGTTGCCGGGGTGGGCTTGGGCTTTTCCTGCGGCTTCGGCACGTCCTCGGGCTTCGGCTTTTCGATCGGGGTCGGCGCGGGCGGCGGAGCCGAGGTCATGTCGACGGGCTTCGGCTTGGCTTCCGGCGTTATCGGCTTGTCGGTGTCGACGCTGTTCTCGCCGACCTTCTGCGCATCCGGAACGATGTCCGGGCGCTGCGTCGGCACGGGTGCCGGCTTTTCGTGCATCACGGCCTTCTTGTCGCCCTGCAACGTCTGCGCAATGGCTTCCATCGGCACGATATCGACCGCGACCGACTCGACGTCGGAGGACGGAAGCGCGGCCGGCGCCGTCAGCGTGAACAAGCCGAAGGTCAGCGCCGCCGCATGCAAGATCACCGATGTGGTGAGGCCGGTCTTCATCGTCTGTCTACTGATCCTGTTCCTGCAATGAAATCAGGCCCATATTCTTGTAGCCAGCGGCCTGGATGAGGGCCATCACCTTCATCGCGGTGCCGTAGTTGGTTAACTTGTCGCCGCGGATGAAGATGCGCTCGTCATAGCCGGTCTTGGAAATCGCCTGCAGCTTGGCCACCAACTCTTCCTGCGGGATTTCGGTCTCCTGCAGGAAAATCTTGCCCGTGGCGTCGATCGTAACCATGATTGGCTGGGTATCGGCATTCATCGCCTTGGCCTGCGTCTCCGGCAGGTCGACCGGCACGCCGACCGTCAGCATTGGTGCGGCGACCATGAAGATGATCAGCAGCACCAGCATCACGTCGACCATCGGCGTGACGTTGATCTCGGACATCAGTGCATGGTGACGGCCGCGCCGCCTGTGGCCGCGCCCGCCGCGTCCTCCCATGCCCATGGACATACCCATCTGCTACTCCTCAGGCCTTGGGGGCCACTTTTTCATCGATTTGGCGCGAGAGTATGGCGGAGAACTCGTCGGAGAACCCTTCCATGCGCACGGCTATCTTGCTCGCGTCGGACGACAGCTTGTTGTAGGCGATGACGGCGGGAATGGCCGCGAGCAGGCCGATGGCCGTCGCCAGCAGCGCTTCGGCGATGCCCGGCGCAACCACGGCGAGACTGGTGTTCTTGGAGCCGGCGATCGCCTGGAACGACGTCATGATGCCGATGACGGTGCCGAACAGCCCGATGAAGGGTGCCGCCGAGCCGGTGGTGGCAAGGAAACCGAGGCGCCCTTCCAGCTTTTCCATCTCGCCGGTCAGCGCCAGGTCCATCGCCTTGTCGATGCGGGTCTGCAGGCCAAGCGGCGACTTGGCGCCCTTCTCGAAACTCTTCTTCCACTCGCGCATGGCGGCGACGAAAATGGCGCCCATGCCGGTGGTCTTGCGGTCGGCGAGCGTGCGGTAAAGCTCCTCCAGCGACTGCCCCGACCAGAACACCTGCTCGAACCGGTTGAGCGCCAGCCGCATGCGGGCATAGGAAACCAGCTTGTCGACGATGATCGCCCAGGTCCAGACCGAGGCGCAGAGCAGGCCGATCATGACCAGCTTGACCACCCAACTTGCCGAAACGAACAGCGACCAAACCGACAATTGCGCGCCCGGGTCGGCGAGTGCGATATTTTCCATCGTTACGTCCTTAAGATTTTCCGGGCGAAGCTGGCGGCTGGCCCCTGGCATCCCTTGTGGTCGGTTCGCACGAAGCTACCGGAACAACCCCAAACTGTGCCGTTATCGGCCTTTTCGGGGCAAATATTGGTGAAAGGAAGGCGTTCGATAACGCCAATCTTCACCAATCTCTTCATGAACCGTTATGGTTAAGGATGGGTTAGTATATAAGGCGCGGCGCATTGCCACGCCCAGTGGCAAGGCACATGCATTCGCCGTCGCTCACAATGAGGCTAGTCAGCCGTCGGCAAGGCCCTGGGCATGAATGCCACCACCCATTCCTTGGGAAAACGCCTTGGGCGGCCATTCTCACCGATGATCGCCGCCTCGACCTTGGCCTCGACCAGCACCTCGTCGCTGCGCTTGAGCTGCTGCGCCATGAAGATGCGCGCGCCGGAAATCTCCTCGGTGCGGGTGTCGACCGTCAGGATGTCATCGATGCGGGCGGGGCCGCGAAAGTCGATCTCCATGCGGCGCACCACCCAGACTATTCTTTCGCCATGCTTGCCGTCGGCAAGCTCTGTGTGGTGCACGCCGGTCAGCCTGAGATAGTCGGAGCGACCGCGTTCGAAGAATTCGAGATAGCGCGCATGGTAGACGACGCCGGAGAAATCGGTGTCGGCATAATAGACCCGCGCCATCAGCCGGTGGCCGAACGCGGTCAGAGCGCCCGAAATGCCGGCCAGCAGCGTCGCCGATTCACCATGATCGCCCATTGCGCTTCCTTTTTCAGCCCCGGCGAGGCACCAGTTTCCCGCGGAACATAACATCGGATGGCACTGTTGACGGCGATGATCAAGAGTTTGACGGCGGCGCTGTTCGTGCTGATGGCTTTGGCGCTGCCTGGCCAGACCGCGACATTCTCGATGAAGCGCGGCCTCAACCTCGACCAATGGGTCACATGGCCCGGCGAAGACCAGTGGGGCGATGCCACGGCCATCCTGCCCTACCCGGAATGGCGGAAATTCCTTGGGGAGAACGACCTCAAGGCACTGAAGGACGCCGGCTTCGATTTCCTGCGCATGCCGGTCGATCCATCGCCCTTTCTGTCCGACCAGACCGTGACCTTGCGTGACGATCTCTATGCCAGCGTGCTGGACTCGGTGCGCATGATCAACCGCGCCGGGCTGAAGGTGGTCGTCGACATGCACCTGATCCCGGCCGGCGGCAGCCGCAAGATCGGCATGGCGCAAGTGATGGACGACCCGCGGACCTTCGACACCTATGTCGAGATGGTCCGCAAGATGGCCCGCACGCTGGCCAGCGAAGATCCCGCCCAGGTCGCCTTCGAGCCGATGAATGAACCGATCGTCGACTGCGACAGCGATGGCACCACCCTGTGGCCGGACCGCCAGCGTAAACTGTTCGCCGCAGCGCGATCGTCGGCGACGAAATTGACCCTGGTGCTGACCGGCGCCTGCTATTCCGCCGCGAGCTCACTGGAGAAGATCGACCCGAAGACGATCCCGGACGACAACGTCATCTGGGCGTTCCACTCCTACGATCCGTTCCTGCTCACCCATCAGGGCGCGACCTGGGCCGGCGACTTCATCCCCTACGTGACCGGCCTGCCTTACCCGCTGAGCGCGGTGCCCAAGGCACAGCTCGACGTGACGCTCGACACCATCCGCGCCAGGATCAAGGCCGAGGCGCCATGGACAAGGCAGAGCGGCCTGCTTGCCTATCTCGACGAACAAGTCGCCAGCATGGACAGCCTCGACAAGCTGCTCGGCTTGATGGATGCGCCGTTCAAAAAGGTCGAGGCATGGGCGAAGGCCAACCGCGTCAAGCCGGAAAACATCACGCTGGGCGAGTTCGGCATGATCCGCCAGGAATATGGCAATTCCTATGTGATGCCCGCCGATTACCGGGCCGCCTATGTCAGGGACATGATCGGGCGTGCCGAAGCACATGGCTTCTCATGGTCGGTGTGGAGTTATGGCGGTGCCTTCGGCATCGTCGACGCCTTCAACGGCGACAAGGCCGAGCCGGTTGTAATGGACGTGATCCGTGGGCTGCGTTGATCGCCCAGCCAAGATCGATCGAGAAGATTCCGGGCGCATTCAAAAACGTACCGACGCAATGCTGAGCCAGGTCCGAGACGACGGGACGGCGCTGGAAAATTACTCTTCCTGGAACAGGTTGATCTGCTGCTGCGCCAGATCTTTCGGCGCGTCGAGGCCGAGATGGCGCCAGGCATTGGCCGTCAGCATGCGGCCGCGCGGCGTGCGCTGGATGAAGCCCTGCTGGATCAGATAGGGCTCGATGATGTCCTCGATGGCATCGCGCGGCTCTGACAGGCCGGCGGCGATCGTCTCGATGCCGACCGGCCCGCCGCCGAAATTGCACGCGATCATGCTGAGATACCGCCGGTCGAGCGCGTCGAGGCCGAGCGCATCGACCTCCAGCCGAGTGAGCGCCTCGTCGGCGATCTTGCGGTCGACATGGCCGTCGCCGGCCACCGAGGCGAAATCGCGCACACGGCGCAAGAGCCGGCCGGCGATGCGTGGCGTGCCGCGCGCACGCCGCGCGATCTCCAGCGCACCGTCATCGCCGAGCGGCATTTGCAGGATGCGCGCGCCGCGCCGCACGATCTGCTCCAGCTCCTCGACCGTGTAGAAATTGAGTCGCACCGGAATGCCGAAACGATCGCGCAGCGGGTTGGTGAGCAGTCCAAGCCGGGTGGTGGCGGCGACGAGCGTGAAGCGGGCGAGGTCGATCTTGACCGAACGCGCCGCCGGTCCTTCGCCGATGATCAGGTCGAGCTGGAAATCCTCCATCGCCGGATAGAGGATCTCCTCCACCGCCGGGCTCAGCCGATGGATCTCGTCGATGAACAGCACGTCGCCTTCCTCGAGATTGGTCAGCAGCGCGGCAAGATCGCCGGCCTTGGCGATGACCGGGCCGGAGGTCGAGCGGAAATTGACGCCGAGCTCACGCGCCATGATCTGCGCCAGCGTCGTCTTGCCCAGACCGGGTGGCCCGACGAACAGTACGTGGTCGAGTGCCTCGTTGCGGCCCTTGGCGGCCTCGATGAACACTTTGAGATTGGCCCGCACCGCCGCCTGGCCGACGAAATCGTCGAGCGTCTGCGGCCGCAAGGTCTGCTCGGCATCCTCGCCGCGTTTTTCCGGCGCAATCAGGCGGGGCGACAGGCTCATGCGAGCAGTTCCATACTGGCAATGGACTTGGCGGCCCGCTGATCGAACGTGACTGTATGCGAGCAACCCAGATTTCGATTGTGCTCGGCGATCAGCGCATCGGCAAAATCTACCTGCGGCAAATTTGATCTTTCGAGCGCAATCACGATGGCATCGAAATCTTCGAACAACAGTGTCTTGACCTTCAACAGTCTCTGGATTGCCGCCTGCATCTGCTCTTTCGGTAGTCTGTAGCGCGAAATCAACGACCAGCTGAATTCCACCAGCACGATCAAGCTGACGAAGCCGGGAGCATCGTCGCTGAGGCCTTCGCCGAATGCGAGGGCTTTCGCCCGTTGCTCTGCATCGTCGTTCAGCACCATTCGAAGCAGAACGTTCGTATCAATGCCGATCGACGTCACTCGTCGCCCTCTCGTCCGCCTTGCGATCCGTCTCCGACAACATGCCTACCAACTGCATCCCGCACCGCGAGGTCGATTTCCTCCAGTGACGCCGGACCGCCGGGCGGATCGCCCAGAAATCCGGCGAGGTCCGCAAAGTCGAGATTGCGCGGCGTTCCAATCAGGTAGCCATCCATGACCGTCCAGGCGATCATGTCACCCGTTTTGAGTGACAGCGCATCCCGGACATCTTTTGGAATTGTAAGCTGACCCTTCGAGGTCAGACTGGCGTAAGCACCCATTTTCTTACTTTCTAAGAAATTTCCTACCAATCCTATGATAGTTGGAATTTTCTTTTCCAACAACCATATCACTGCGCCAGTTCCTTCAGCCCGAAGCGGATCAGCTTCGGCGCATCGGCATCCTCGCCCGCCGTCTTCAGCGCCGCCGCCACAGCATTGGCGGCGGTGTCGCGCGAATAGCCAAGATTGACCAGCGCCGAGACCGCGTCGGTTATCGGCGCGGATGCCACGCCGTCGCCGAGCTCCTGTTTCAGGCCGATGGTGCCCGAGGCGGTGCCGGCATAGGCCGGCGCCTTGTTCTTCAATTCGGTGACGATGCGCTCGGCCACTTTCTTGCCGACGCCGGGCGCGCGCGAAACCATGGCGATGTCGCGCAGCGCAATGGCGTTGGCGAGATCCGCCGGCGCCAGCGTCGACAGGATGGCCAGCGCCACCTTGGCGCCGACGCCCGGCACATTGTTCATCAGCAACCGGAACCACTCGCGCTCGAGCTGCGACTGGAAGCCGTAGAGACGCAGCATGTCCTCGCGCACATAGGTCTCGATGAACAGCACCACCGCTTCGCCGGGCGAAGGCAGCGCGGCCAGCGTGCGCGCCGAGCAATAGGCGACATAGCCGACGCCATGGATATCGACGAGACAATGGTCCTCGTCGACCTCGTCGAGCGTACCCTTGAGCTTGCCGATCATGCCAGACCTTTCATGGAAGATGGGCTCTCATGGGTGCGTCTCAGGAGAGATGATGTCGAGCTCCGGGAAGTAACTGCGGTAACGCGCGGCGTCGCGGGTCAAAAGACGATGTCCAGCGACGGTCGCGTGAGCGCCGATAAAGAAATCGGGCAAGGTTCTTTCCCTGATGCCACCGGCCCGGCGATAGCGGGAATGCGTGACGCCGGCAAGGAATGCCGCGTCCCAAGGTACAAGTTCGCGATCCATCTCAAGCATGTCGACTGCTTTTCGAAGCGCCGTTTCCGTCGCTATCAGTGGCGCGAGTTCGGACCAAATGATGGTGTTGACCACCAAGGCTCCATCACGGCGGCAGGAAGCAATCGCCGACGCCGACCATGTTGTCAGCGGTCCGGCCGGTCCCCAGACGTCGATCAGGACATTTGTGTCAATCAACGTCGAGATCTTCACGCGGCCCCCTCAACCACTCCATGTACTGATCGGTGGTCATGCCTCCCAGATCCAACGTCCCCTCCATCCGGTCGAGGACATCGCTGAACCTGCGCAATTTGTCTTCCTGGGAGAGGTTCTCGTTGACGGCAACCAGCCGAACGCCCTCGTCGGTGGCCACAAACTCCACCTCGGAGCCCGGGGCGATGCCCAGACGGTCCCTTATCGGCTTGGGGATTGTAACTTGCCCCTTGGTGGTCACGCGCATGGTAATACCTCTGCGGTATTACTTATCCCTGCAACGTGAACAAGTCAAGAACATAGCTAGCCGGCCAGCGCCATCCTGTAGGCCACGCTTTGCCGATGATGCGCGTGGCAGATGGCGATGGCCAGCGCGTCGGCGGCATGTTCGGTGTCGAAGACGGCTTTTGGCAACAGCACCTTCACCATCATGTGGATCTGCTTCTTGTCGCCATGACCAACGCCGATCACCGCCTTCTTGACGGCGTTGGGCGCATATTCGGCAACGACGAGACCGGCACGCGCCGGCACCAGCATGGCGATGCCACGTGCCTGGCCGAGCTTCAGCGTCGCCACGGCGTCCTTGTTGACGAAGGTCTGTTCGACCGCCGCCTCGTGCGGCATCGCGCTGTGCAGGATATCCGCCAGCCCGTCATGCAGCTGGCACAGCCGCGTTGCCAGCGCCGCCTTGTCGTCGGACTTCACAGTGCCTGAAGCAATAAAGCGCAGCGAATTGCCGAGGCTTTCGACGATACCCCAGCCGGTGCGCCGAAGCCCCGGATCGATACCGATGATGCGAATCGCTTCCGCCATTTGCCGACTTTACCTCCGGCCCACAGCGATGCCAGCGAAATGTGAACAAACCGGAAACAGAAAGACAGACCGAGGTCTAACCCCGAGCGAAAGCCGTGTTGAGCAGGCTGATCTGGTCGGAAACCGGATTGAGGCGGCGCGCCATCGGTTGCATGTCGACCAAGGCGCCCGAGCCATAGATCTCGTCGTCCATGCGGCGCACCAGTGCTTGCAGGCGCAGCGAGCGGGTGACGAGGTCGAGGAAATCCTCGGGCAGCTCGGCCCAGCCGGTGGCTTCGTCATGGGCGGAAGCGGTGTCGAGGCGCACCTTGGACTTTTCCGACGCGACCTGGTCGCGGGTCATCTCGCCGGAATTGGCGGCGCGCTGCAAAAGCAGCCAGGACGCAACCTGCATCAGCCTGGTGGTCAGCCGCATCGATTCGGCCGCATAGAGCGTGGCGCCCAGCCGCGACAGTTTCTTTGCCTCGGCCCGGCCCTTGCCGTCGAGATATTCGGCGGCCTGTTCGACCAGGCCCATGCCTTCCTGGTAAAGCGGCTTGAAGGATTGCGAGAAAACCCGGCGCTCCGCCAGCTTGACGGTTTTCGCACTGCCCTTCGAAGGCTCGTTCATTGATACGCCCCTGCACTTGCAACCGGCCGATTCGGCTCCCTGCCGATACACCCGGAACCCTATCTGACTGAAGCTTGAAAATGCGCTTCGTCACTGGCGAAGGCAAGCACATGTTTAACAGAAGGTTAACGGCGAGCCGCCATTGGGCGGCCCCCGCCGAGATGCGGACAAAAAGGGAAATGAAGACAAAAAAAGAGCCGCGGATAAGGCGGCTCTCAGGAGTTTAACAGGGAGGCGTCAAACAAAGTGGCTCCAACCACTCGGTATGAATCCAGATCACTGGATGAACATAGTAAACACCTGTAAAGCTTAATGAAGCCTTAACGGCGCGGATGTTTTTTGACCGAACGCCGCCATACTGTGCCGTAACAGCACAGCATCTCCTACGTCAGGCTAGCTCAGGCTGTCCTCCAGACGGCGGGCAAGGCGATGAAGGCAAACAACAGCATGGCCGCGTAGAAGCCCATCGAGGAGGCCGCCACCAGCGGTTCGATCGCGGCATTGCCGGCAAGCAGGAAATAGAGGCCGATCAGCAGGCCGATACCGCTGATTGCGGTCAGCCAGAAATGAACGGTAGCGAGCGTCTTCTTCCCGATTGCCGGAAACAAATGGTAGAAGAAGGCGAAGACCGCCGACATCAGCCATCCGGCCACCATCGTGTGGGCGTGGGTCGGCATCTGTCCGTGATCCTGGCTGATCGCCATGTACAGGCCGAGCGCCATGCCGCACAGCGAATAGATGATGGCCAGCGTGAAGAAATTCCGTGCTATCCCTTGCATAATGGTCCCCCGAATTGCCTTTTCCCGTTTGCGGGAATGGGTTGATCGTCAGGCGATTGTTGTCGCCACCGGGCTCCCGGCATTGGCGCACTAGCATCGGCAACGTATCCGGACGATGTCGCGCCAACCCCTCCCGACATCCGTATATTAGCAGAAAATCAGATAGTGCATTCACAATCTCGGCGACTTCGTAAGTTGAGGGCAGGCTGAAACAGAGCCGAATTTTTCCCGACATCGTACCGAAACAGGCACCACGCAAAACGCCCGCTCCTCTGACGGCCGGCGCAAATCAGCCCAGCCGCAAACCTGACCGAACACTGCAGGAACAACCCATGGACTGGTACTCGATCGTCAAATTCCTCCACGTCACTACCGCCATTCTGTGGGTCGGAGGCGGCTTCGTGCTGTTCCTGCTGGGCATGCTTGCCGAGCGGGCGGGCAACATCGAGGAAAAACTGCAGGCAATGCGCGCCAGCGGTCAGCTGGGCGGCAGGTTCTTCGCGCCGATGTCGATGCTGACGCTGATTTTCGGCCTCATCATGTGCTGGTTCTGGGTCGGCTTCTCCGACCTATGGATCCTCATCGGCCTGGCCGGCTACGCCACGACCTTTTCGATCGGCATGTTGATCTTCAAGCCGACGGGCGAGCGCATGGGCGAGATGATCGCCAAGGAGGGCGTCACACCGGCTGTTCTTGCCATCGGTCAGCGCATGATGAGCGCGGCACGCTTCGACTATGCGGTGATGCTGGTGATCATCGCCGACATGGTGCTCAAGCCGACCGCGCATGATATCGGCATCCTCGCCGGCATGGTGCTGGTCGTCGTGGCCGGCGCCACACTGGCCTTTGGCGGCAACCGTCGCCTCGTGCCGAGCGCCGCGTGACCCCCGGATAAACAGGGCGGCTGCGCGGCCGCCTTTCTACATCAAGCCAGCGATGCCGTCCCAAAGCAGCTTCAGCGCCACGACCGCGACGGTTGCGTAGGTGAAGGGATAGAATGTTTCCGGGCGCATCCGTCGCACCAGCCACGCCCCGGCGATGGTCGACAGCGGCGCCAGCGGCATCAGCACCGCCGACGCCGTCAGGTTGGCGGTGTCGAACTGGCCGAGCGCGAAATAGGGCACGAGCTTCAGCGCATTGGTGGCGGCAAAGAAGATCGCCGCCGTGCCCGACAACACCTTCGGGTCGAGCCGGATCGGCAAGGCATAGACCTGGAAGGGCGGGCCGCCGACATGGGCGACGAAACTGGTGAACCCGGCGACCGTGCCCCAGACCGCGGCGGCCACGCGGTTGGGCGCCGCCGCGTGATCGGCGCCATGGCGGAACTGCAGATAGAGCCAGCGCAGGACGAAGATGATGGCGACGGCGCCGACGATCAGCCGCACCGCCTCTTCGGTGACGAATGCCGCCGTCAGCCAGCCGAGACCAATGCCGATGACGGCGCCCGGCATCATGTCGACCAGCATCCTGCGGTCATAGACACCCCACCATGTCCACACCGATACGATGTCCATCAGGCACAGGATCGGCAGCAGGATGGCGGCCGCCTGCACCGGCGGCATGGTCAGCGCCATCAGCGGCACACCGACGAAGCCCACAGCGCCGCCGAACCCGCCCTTGGACAGGCCGACCAGAATGACCGCCGGAAGGGCAGCCGCATAGAACCACGGATCGAGAAGCAGGCCGGACATGGGAGGGGACTGGTCTGGAGGGAAGCGTATCGACGCTTGAATAGCCCAGAATCCCGAGCGGAGCGACAGCAAATATCGGCATGGCCGCCCCATCCGTTGGCTGACGGCGGCCTGTGCCTATCGACGGGCCGAGACCAGCAGGAACATCGGCCGCTCTAGTTCCTCGGCCAGTTCGGGTTTGGCCGCGATCTGCGCATCGGTCGGGCGGAACTCCTCGACATCGCCGATTGTGAAGCCGGACCGGATCAGAGCGTTGAGAGTGGTGCCGATCGTGCGGTGATGTTTCACGACACCCTTGGCCAGCCAGTTGGTGCTGCGCGGTCCTTCCACTAGATACTGGTCGACAGGCCATGTCTTGCGGCCCTCGGCATCGATCGCCCAGCCGGGATTGGTGGGTGCCATGAAGATCGGATGTTCCGTCGAAAAAACGAAATGCCCGCCAGGCGCCAGGGCCTGATGCACGGTCCCGAACAGATGCGACACATCCTCGACATAGTGCAAGGCGAGCGAGCTGTAGACGAGATCGAAGCTGGCTTCCGGCAGGCTGAGCCGATCGAGATCGGCCGTCTCATAGTCTATGCCCGCATCCGGGCCGGCGGCCCTTGCCCGGGCAAGCATCTTCTCCGACAGATCCAGGCCAAGCACCTGCGCCGCCCCATGCTCGCGGGCCCAGCGGCAGAACCAGCCGAAGCCGCAGCCGAGATCGACGACCCTCAAGCCGCCGACATCGGGCAGCATGGCGCGCAGTGCCGCCCACTCGGCGGCACCCTCCAGCCCTTCGACCGAACGGCCGAGCTGGCTGTAGCCTGCGAAGAAATCCTCACGGTCGTATATGTTCTGCGCCATGGTTCCGGCCTCGTTTGGGCCGGCACACTAACCAACCGGCCACCGGCTTTCCACCAACTCGATCAGGATGCCTGCAAGACCTTTGCCCTGTCGCGCGGTGAAGCTGCATCGAGCGGCGGTGGACGCCGCCGGATCGGCTGCGCCTTGATGATGGCGGTGCTTGTCTCGGCCTTGTCTGCGATACGGTCGAGAATCCCGTCGAGATCGCCGATCGAACGCACGAACAGCCGGGCGACGAAACAGTCATCGCCCGTCACCTTGTCGCATTCGCCGAATTCGGGGATGTCCTCGATCAGCTTCTGGACGATGTGCAGCTTGCCCGGCAAAGGCCGGATGCGCACGATCGCCTGCAAGGTATAGCCGAGCGCCAGCGGATCGATCTCGACGGTGAATGCGCGGATGACGCCGCGCTCCTCGAGCCGTCGCAGCCGCTCCGAAACGCTTGGCGACGACAGTCCGACCTGGGCGGCCAGCTCCTTCAGCGAGGTTCGCGCATCCTTGACCAGGATTTCAAGGAGATTTCGGTCGAGATCGTCCAGCATCTTTTTTCTTTCCCCGATAATTTGGAGTTTCTCCTAATATAATTAGGCCAACAGGCCATACACCCTTTCCAATCAGATGGAAAGCTTCGCGGCAGCATGAGATTATTGCGGCTCAACCGATACGGAGGTTTGTTGTGAACGAGACAGTACGCGGCACGGTCGAAATGTCCGCCGCAATGGCCATCCTGGGAACGATCGGATGGTTCGTCGTCCTGTCCGGCCAGCCGATCATGGATGTGGTGTTCTGGCGTTGCGCTTTCGGCGCGATGACGCTGCTCATCATCTGCGCCGGGCTGGGATTGCTGCGCAACAAGCTGTCGCTGCGCATCATCGGCATCGCCGCGCTCGGCGGTGTCGCAATCGTCGTCAACTGGCTGCTGCTGTTCAGCGCATTCTCGCGCGCGTCGATCTCGATCGCCACCGCTGTCTACAACACGCAGCCCTTCATGCTGGTCGGCTTCGGTGCGCTTTTCTTCGCCGAACGGCTGACCCTGACCAAGCTGACCTGGCTGGCCATCGCCTTCGCCGGCATGGTGCTGATCGTGCAGTCGGCCCCCGACGCCGGTGATGTTGGCACGGACTATTTTACCGGCATCGTCATGGCATTGGGCGCGGCTTTCTTTTGGGCCGTTGCCGCCATCGTCACCAAGAAGCTCAAGGGCACGCCACCGCACCTGATCGCGCTGATCCAGGTCTGCGTCGGCGTCGTCATGCTGGCGCCTTTCGCCAATCTTGCAGAGCTTCCGGCCGATGCCTGGAGCTGGACCATGCTGGCGACGCTCGGCATCGTCCATACCGGCCTGATGTACATACTGATGTACGGCGCCATCCAGAAGCTGCCGACGCATCTGCAGGGATCGCTGTCCTTCATCTATCCCGTCGTCGCCATACTGGTCGATGTCGTCGCCTTCGGCCATCGGCTGCATCTGAGTCAGGTCGTCGGCGCCACCGCCATCCTGATCGCCGCCGCCGGCATGAATCTCGGCTGGACGCTGTGGAAGGGCAAACCGCCCGTGGCGAGCCCGCACCCGATCAAATGAAGCGCCCCGCCGGCTGCCCGGCGGGTCAAACATCGCGATCCCGGCTGCCCGCCTGTTCAAAGCGGGCACTTTGCTCTATGCCGCAATCCAACCATCTTCGCCCGGCATAGGCGAGACGCGGGACCCGAAGAACCATGAATGAAGCAACGCCCCCCAATCGCTGTCGCATCGTGCTGATCGCGCCGTCCGGCGTGCCGGCTGCCCGAATCGCCGCGGCATTCGATGGCGGCGATGTCGCTTCGCTGATCCTGCCCGAGAACGGCATGGATGAAGCCTCCTTCCAGGCTTTCGCCGAACAGATCGTGCCAGCAGCGCAAGCCGCCGGCGTTGCTGTCATCATCGCCGGCGACACCCGCATAGCCGGCCGCGTCCAGGCCGACGGCATCCATGTCGAGGTCTCCAAGGCCGAGCTCGCCGAGACGATCGAGCATTTCCAGGCAAAGATGATGGTCGGCACCGGAGGCGCCAAGACGCGTGACGACGCGCTCGAGCTTGGCGAGACGCGGCCAGACTACATCTTCTTCGGCCGCTTCGGCTACGACAACAAGCCCGAACCGCACCCGCGCAACCTGTCGCTCGGCGCATGGTGGGCGGATATGATCCAAATCCCGTGCATCGTCATGGCCGGATCCGACATCGCCTCGGTCGAAGCCGTGGGCGCCACCGGTGCCGAATTCGTGGCGCTGTCGAGCGCCGTGTTCGCCGACGGCACCGATCCTAGGACAGCGGTCGCCAGCGCCAACGCGCTGCTCGACGAAACCGCGCCACGCTTCGAGGACTGACGTGCCCTCGGCGAGGCTTCCCCTCCAGGCCCTGCTTGCGATGCTGATGGTCCAGGCAGCGGCCGCGGAGACCATCCCGCTGCCGCAGCCCAAGCCGGAAATCGGCGTGCACACCGACAAGCCGATCGACAAGCCGCTGCCGCAGCCCGCCACCACGGCAGAACCGGCGCCGCTGCCGTCGGCCGACACGGTCAATCCCGACCGCTTCGGCGCAAAACCCGCCGACGCGGCCTATGGCGCCTTCCAGCGCGGTCTCTACAAGACAGCTTACAATTTGGCATTGGTCCGGGCGCAAAACGGCGATCCGGCGGCGCAGACCTTGGTGGCCGAGATCCTGTCGCGGGGGCTCGGTGTACCGGTCAATTCGGCGCAGGCGGCGAAATGGTACGCGCTGGCCGCCGAACAGGGTGTGCCGGAATCGCAGTTCCAGTATGCGCTGATGCTGCTCGACGGCCGCTATGTCAAAAAGGATGGAAAAGAAGCCTACGCCCTGATGCAGGCCGCCGCCGAAGCCGGCAACCGGCTGGCGCAATTCAATTTCGCGCAGATGCTGGTCCAGCAGGACCCCGGCGATGCCGGCATGGCCAAGGCGGTCTCCTACTATGAGCGCGCCGCCGCGACCGGCCTCGCGGACGCGCAATATGCGATGTCGCAGATCTACGCCAATGGCGTCGGCGGCAAGCCACGCGACGACGCCCAGGCAAGGCGCCTGCTGGCGCAGGCAGCCAGGCAGAACTACGACACCGCGCAGATCGATCTCGCCGCCTGGATGATCGAAGGCCGCGGCGGTGCGCGCGACCTGAAATCCGCCTTCGGCTGGATGAAGCAGGCGGCGGAAGGCGGCAATGTCGCCGCCCAGAACCGCCTGGCCAAGCTCTATATGCAAGGCATCGGCACCGATCCGGACCTTGTGCTTGCCGGCGCCTGGTACGTCGTCGCCCGTCGTGCCGGCCTCATCGACCCACAGATGGACGACTTCCTGCAGGGGCTGGACGACGACCAGACCAAGCAGGCGCTGCAGAAGGCCAACCGGCTGCCTTGACGGCGGTTCTCGCGGTCATTGCAAGTGTAACCTCGGCTCCCCTCGCCTGGCACCGACCTGCCCGCTCCCTTGCCTCTTCTGGCGATTTGTGGTCTTGGGAGCCCGAAATCGCTTTCCCAGCGAACATCCCATACCGACGGCGTGGCCGTTGGCATCATTCCGGATCATCTCATCATGGCCAAGATCAATGGCAACGAAATCCGTCCCGGCTATGTCATCGAGCATGATGGCGGCCTTTGGGTGGCGGTCAGGACCAACACCGTCAAGCCCGGCAAGGGCGGCGCCTACAATCAGGTCGAACTGAAGAACCTCATCAACGGCACCAAACTCAACGAGCGCTTCCGCTCGGCCGAGACCGTCGAACAGATCCGGCTCAACCTGAAGGATTTTTCCTTCCTCTACGCGCAGGAAGACGCACTGGTGTTCATGGACACCCAGAGCTACGAGCAGCTCGAATTGAACAAGGACTTCGTCGGCGATCGCGCCGCCTTCCTGCAGGACGGCATGATGGTGACGGTCCAGCTCTACGAAGAGCGGCCGATCGGCATTTCGCTGCCCGACTATGTGACGCTGACCATCACCGAGGCCGACCCGGTGGTGAAGGGTCAGACGGCGGCATCGTCCTACAAGCCGGCGATCCTGGAGAACGGCATCCGCGTCCTGGTGCCGCCCTTCATCGGCGCCGGCGAGCGCATCATCGTCGACACCAACGAAATCACTTACGTGCGCCGCGCCGACTGACGCATGTCGCCCCAAAGTGGCCTCGGTTCTGGGTCACCGACATGCATCGAGGCGGAGTTTAAAGCGCAGCACCGGGAAAAAGCACTATGGCACGCTCAGCCCTTCTCAACGTCATGGTCCAGGCCGCAATGAAGGCCGGCCGCTCGCTGTCGCGCGACTTCGGCGAGGTGCAGAACCTGCAGGTCTCGATGAAAGGCCCCGGCGACTATGTCAGCCAGGCCGACCGCAAGGCAGAGGACATCGTCTTTGCCGAACTGTCCAAGGCTCGGCCCGGCTATTCCTTCCTGATGGAAGAGCGCGGCGTGGTCGAAGGCGACGACGGCCAGCATCGCTGGATCGTTGACCCGCTCGACGGCACCACCAATTTCCTGCACGGCATTCCGCTCTTTGCCGTTTCGATCGCGCTGGAGCGCCAGGGCCAGATCATCGCCGGCGTCATCTACAATCCGGCGATGGACGAACTCTACACCTGCGAACGCGGCGGCGGCGCCTTCATGAACGACCGCCGCTTGCGCGTCGCTGGCCGCATCAAGCTGGTCGACACCGTGATCGGCTGCGGCATGCCGCATCTCGGCCGCGGCCACCATGGCAATTTCCTCGTCGAACTGCGCAACGTCATGGCCGAGGTTTCCGGCGTCCGCCGCCTCGGCTCCGCCTCGCTCGATCTCGCCTATGTCGCCGCCGGCCGCATGGATGGCTTCTGGGAAACCGGCCTGTCGGCCTGGGACATCGCCGCCGGGCTGCTTTTGATCCGCGAGGCAGGCGGCTTCGTCTCCGACATGGACGGCGGCCAGGACATGCTCGATAACGGTTCGGTCGTCGCCGGCAACGAGGTCATCCAGCGCGCTTTGCTGAAGGTCGTGAAGAAGCCGCTCTCCTCCCGCTGACAGCCACGCCGCGCGGATGCGCCGCAGTCGCAAAACCGCAATGGAAGCTTGAAATACTGCCCGGCATGCGCCCAAATTGGAGGGCGCGGTGCAGGAACCCGGCTTAGTGAGAGACAACGAACCTTACCCCGATATCCCGTTCATCGGACGCTGGCACTATTCGCGTGCCGAGATGATCGCAGACGGTATCGTCCACGCGGTCGGCATCGTGCTGGCGATATCGGCCGGTTCGGCACTGCTGGCGCTGGCGGCGTTCCGTGTCGGACCGGGCGAATACATCGCCGCCGCCTTCTACGTGGTTTCGCTGCTCACCGTGCTCTCGGTGTCGATGACCTACAATCTGTGGCCGGTGTCGTCGCCGGCAAAATGGGTGTTGCGGCGTTTCGACCACGCCGCGATCTATCTGCTGATCGCCGCGACCTACACGCCTTTCCTGGCGCAGCTCGAAGGCTCGCCGCTGGCGCGCTGGATGATCGTGCTGGTCTGGACCGCGGCAGTGCTGGGCATTGCCATCAAGGTGTTCTTTCCCGGCCGTTTCGACCGGCTGGCGATCGGCTTCTATCTCGCCATCGGCTGGAGCGGCATCATCCTGGTCAAGCCGCTTGTCCAGACACTGCCGACGACATCGATAGCGCTGATCGTCGCCGGCGGCATCGTCTATTCCTGCGGCGTCATCTTCTTCGCCTGGAAGGGGCTGCGCTTCCACAACGCGCTGTGGCACGGTTTCGTCGTCACCGGCGCCGGCCTGCATCTGGCCGCCATGGTTGACTGTCTGGTCATCAATCGCCTCTGACACTATCGACGCGGCAATATTGCCAAGCGCCATTCAATTTGGTCACAATTCCGTTTAGAGTCGCGGTTTACGTGATCGGCGGCGGCATCGGAAACGGGGCACGGATGGCTTTTCTCAGATCCTTCGGCATGGGCAGACGTTCTGATGTCCTGATCTACGACCCGCATAAACTATCGAGCCCGCAGGTCTTTTTGCTGACCATGGTGATCTTCCTGGTCATCGTCGCCTTCATCGCCGCCATTCTGACCCGACAAATCTCGACCGCCTTTGGCAGCAATCCCGGCCTCAATGGCCTGATCGTCGGCGTGCTGGTGGTCGGCATCCTTTTGGCCTTCGCCCAGGTCGGGCGACTGTTTCGCGAGGTGCGCTGGGTCAACTCCTTCCGTGCCGGCTCTGAGACGACAGAACCGGTGCTGCTGGCGCCGATGAAGGCGATGATCGGCCGTTCCTCGGCGATGGCCTTCTCGACCAGTTCGATGCGCACCATGCTCGATTCCATCGCCACCCGCCTCGACGAAAGCCGCGACACCTCGCGCTATCTCGTCGGCCTGCTGGTGTTCCTCGGCCTGCTCGGCACCTTCTGGGGCCTGTTGAACACCATCGGCTCGATCCGCGAGACCATCGAATCGCTCGATCCCGGCACCGGTGACGCCGCCGCGGTGCTCGATTCCCTGAAGCAGGGGCTTTCCGCGCCGCTGGCCGGCATGGGCACGGCCTTCTCGTCCTCGCTGTTCGGCCTCTCCGGCTCGCTGGTGCTCGGCTTCCTCGACCTGCAGGCCGGCCGCGCCCAGACGCGCTTCTACACCGAACTGGAAAACTGGCTGTCCTCGGTGACCGACCTGTCGTCGGACATCGTAGTCGCCGACCCAGCCAAGACCGAATCCTCCGACGAGATCCGGGTGCTGTCCGAACGGCTGCGCAGCATGCAGGAGAATGGCGGCGGCTCCAACCCGCGCGTCGCCACCGCCATGGCCAATCTCGCCGACGGCATTTCCGGCCTGGTCAAGAACATGCGCTCGGAACAGCAGATCATGCGCGACTGGGTCGAGGCCCAGTCCGACGAGCAGAAGGCGATGCGCAACACGCTGGAAAAGATCGCCGATGCCTTGAAGAAGCCCGGGGTGCACTGAAGTGGCACTCGCCAGGGGCCGGCGCACCGATCGCCGCATCGACTACTGGCCGGGCTTCGTCGACGCGCTGTCGACGCTGCTTTTGGCGATTATGTTCCTGCTCACGGTCTTCGTGCTGGCGCAGTTCCTGCTGGGACGCGAAATCTCCGGCAAGGATACGGCACTCTCGCGCCTCAACTCCCAGATCAACGAACTGACGCAGCTGCTGGCGCTGGAGCGCTCGACGGCGCAGGACAAGGATGACTCGCTGGCCAATCTGCAGGCATCGCTGTCGGCGGCGGAAGCGGAAAGGAGCCGGCTCCAGCAATTGCTGGCGCAAGGTGCGGGCGCCGGCGACGCCGCCAACCAGCGCGCCGCGGCGCTCGGCGGCGAACTCGACAGCCAGCGCCAGATCAGCCAGCAGGCACTGAGCCAGGTCGAGATCCTCAACCAGCAGATCGCGGCACTGCGCAAGCAGATCGGCGCGCTCGAGGATGCGCTCAACGTCTCCGAAATCCGCGACCGCGATTCAAACACCAAGATCGCCGACCTCGGCCGTCGCCTCAACGTCGCACTGGCACAGCGCGTGCAGGAGTTGAACCGCTACCGCTCCGACTTTTTCGGCCGCTTGCGCGAAATCCTCGCCGACCGCGAGAACATCCGCATCGTCGGCGACCGCTTCGTCTTCCAGTCGGAAGTGCTGTTCCCGACCGGCTCCGAGGTGATCAACGATGCCGGCAAGGTCGAGATGAAGAAGCTCGCCGACGCCATCATCGAGTTGCAGAAGGAAATCCCGCCCGAGATCAACTGGGTGCTGCGCGTCGACGGCCACACCGACAACAAGCCGCTCTCCGGCGCCGGCCGCTACCGCGACAATTGGGAACTGTCGACGGCCCGTTCGACCTCGGTGGTGAAATTCCTGATCGAAAACGGCGTGCCTGCCAACCGGCTCGTCGCCGCCGGTTTCGGTGAGTTCCAGCCGCTCGATCCCGCCGACACCGAAGAGGCGCGCAACAAGAACCGCCGTATTGAACTGAAGCTCACCGAACGTTGATCCATCATCACGCGAACTCACGCGAACTTGTTCGTCGGCTCAACTCTAGGGCGCATATCGAGGCCGGCAAGGCCTGAAAAGATTATCTTTTTTTAATTACACATTGTCGCAGGGCGGTCCTAGCTTGCCGCCCGGGCCGAGAACCGCCGGCGATGAACCCCCCTCATCGCGACGCGACGGAACCGGACGGCCCAAGGCCGGAAGGCAGGCGGACAACCGCCGCTTTCCTCTACAAGAGGAGACGCGTGATGCGCTCTTTCAAGACCTCGCTTAGAACTGCTACACTCACGGCGTTCCTCATCGCCGTTCCGCTTGCCGGTGCCTATGCCGCGGGCCATCACAAGGGCGCTCTCGACGCGACCGATCCGACCGACATGACTGGCCCGCGTGTCGAGGCGCTTATCGCACAGGTGCAGGGCGTCCGGCAGGGCATCGTGGACGCAAGACAGGCCAACAACATCACCCCGGCCGTGGCGGAACGCCTGGAAATGCGCACGGCCTACATCGGTCAAACGGCCGAGAAAGTCGCCGCGTCCTATCATGGCAGGATACCGGCCGCGCAATACCATGACCTGTTGCGTCGTCTCGACAATGTCGACCAGCGGTTGATGATCGATACCGGCAGTGGTTTCCTGATCGGCGACGGCGCCGACGGCGGCAATTACCCGAACGGCTAAACGGTCCAAGAGGACGGCTGAAACGGTCCAAGAGGAAGGGACCGCCTGACGCCTTCGGGGGCCTCCCGCGGGCGTCCTTTTTACCAGCCGAGCCACACCGCGATCAGGGCAGCCGCCGCCGGCACGGTCTGGATGAACAGGATCTTGCGCCCGACCGTTGCCGCGCCATAGAGGCCGGCAATGGCCACGCAAGCCAGAAAGAAGACTTTGACCTGGAAACCGGCCGCACCAAGGTATAACCCCCAGATGAGCCCGGCGGCGAGGAACCCGTTGTAGAGTCCCTGATTGGCGGCGAGCACTTTCGAGGCACTGGCGAATTCCCGGGTCAGGTTGAAAGCCTTGTGTCCGCGCGGCGTGTCCCACAGCACCATCTCCAGATAGACGATGTAGGCATGGATCAAGGCCACCAGCCCGACCAGGATGTTGCCGATCATTTTTTCCCCCCTTGATGTGTTGCCGGCAGCATTTCATGCGCGGCCTCGCCTGCGCAAGGTGCATCTGCTGGACGGCGTCTGAGGGTTGCCAACGCCTTTGCGTTGGTATCTTTTCGCGCCGTCCCCAATCACGGAAGCCGCCATGTCCTTTCAGAAACTCGATAATCTCGGCCACAAGCTCGAAGCACTCGAGCATGCGCTGGCCATCCTCGGTGCCGACGAGGCCACCCACATGGCCGTCGGCGGCGGCGAGAAGCGTGCCGAGGCGATCTCGGCACTGGCCGGCATGTATCACACCAGGGCAACGGCGCCGGAGATAGCAGACTGGATCGCCGCGGCAGAGCAGGAAGCGTTGGGTGAAGAGCAGCGCACCGCGGTCTCGGAACTGCGGCGCCAATATACCAACCTGACCTGCCTGCCGGTCGAATTCGTCGAACGCCAGACGACCGCGCGCATGCGTTGCGAGCAGCTGTGGCGCGGCCTGCGCGGCAAGAACGACTGGGCAGGCTTCCAGCCGGCGCTGGAGGGCGTCGTGGCGCTGGTGCGCGAGGAGGCGGCGCTGCGTGCCGATGTGCTCGACCTAGCCCCCTATGACGCGCTGATGGAGCAATACGACCCCGGCAACCGCACCGCCGACATCACGCCAGTCTTCACCGACCTGAAGGCTTTCCTGAAAAGCTTCGTGCCGGAGGCGCTGGCGGTCCAGGACGCGCGGCTGCGCAAGCGCCCGCTGAAGCCGCTCTCAGGCACCTATGCGATCGACCGGCAGCGCGAGCTCGGCCTTGCCATGATGGCGGCGGTCGGCTTCGACCTGACACACGGGTCGCTGTCGGTGTCGCACCATCCTTTCTGCGGGGGCGTGCCGAGCGACGTGCGCATCACCACCCGCTACAAGACGTCCGACTTCCTGTCGGCGCTGATGGGCGTGCTTCACGAGACCGGCCATGCGCTCTACGAACAGAACCTGCCCAAGGCATGGTCGCACTGGCCGCTCGGCAAGGCGCGCGGCATGGCCGTGCATGAAAGCCAGAGCCTGTTCGTCGAAAAACAGCTCGGCCGCAACCCGGCCTTCTGGAACTGGGCGCTGCCGGTGGTTGAAAAGCATCTCGGTGAGGCCTGGTCGCTCGACGATATCCTGCCGCATGTGCATCGCGTCGAGCGCGGCCTGATCCGTGTCGATGCCGACGAGGTGACCTACCCCCTGCATGTCATCCTGCGCTACGAACTGGAGCAGGAGCTCGTCGCGGGCCGGCTGGAGGTCGCCGACCTGCCCGAAGCCTGGGACGCCAAGATGCGCGATTACCTCGGTCTTTCCACCATCGACAATCCGGCCGACGGGCCGATGCAGGACGTGCATTGGCCAGGGGCCGCCTTCGGCTATTTCCCCTCCTACACGCTGGGCGCGATGATGGCGGCGCAGCAATGGGCGGCGCTGACGCGGGATCATCCTGCCGCCGATGACGATCTCGCCAAAGGCAATTTCAAGGCGATCAACGAGTGGCGCCGCGAAAAAATCTGGTCGCAGGGATCACGCTGGTCGACGCCGGATCTGCTCGAACGCGCTACCGGCGAAAAGCTCAACGCCACCTATTTCGTGAACCATCTGAAGCAGCGATACGGAGCCGTATAGTGGCTGCCGGCACAGCGGCAGATGTTTCTGCCTACTCCGCCGCGCCTCTGAAGGCGCTGGCGCCGGTTTCGAACTGCAGCTTGGCCAGACGCGCATAGATGCCGCCCTTGGCGACAAGGCTCTGATGCGTGCCTTCCTCGACGATCGAGCCGCCATCCATGACCAGGATCCTGTCGGCCTTCAGCACCGTTGCCAGGCGGTGGGCGATGACGATCGTGGTGCGGCCCTGCATCAGGCGTTCCAACGCGGTCTGCACCAGCGTCTCGCTTTCGGCGTCGAGTGCCGAGGTGGCCTCGTCGAGCAGTAGGATCGGCGCGTCGCGCAGGATGGCGCGGGCGATCGCCACCCGCTGGCGCTGGCCGCCTGACAGCGTCACGCCGCGCTCACCGACCTGGCTGTCATAGCCTTTTTCCAGCTTGAGGATGAATTCATCGGCAAGTGCATCCTTCGCCGCCGTCTCGATTTCGGCCTTGCTGGCTCCCGGCCGGCCGAAACCGATATTGTCACGCGCGCTTGCCGCGAAAATGGTGACGTCCTGCGGCACGATCGCGATGCGATGGCGGACCGAAACGGGATCGGCCTCGCGCACGTCGACACCGTCGATCAGGATCTTGCCTGTTTCGGGATCGTAGAAGCGCAGGATCAGTGAAAACACCGTGCTCTTGCCGGCCCCTGACGGCCCGACGATCGCCACCGTCTCGCCGGGCATGACCTGAAAACTCAAGCCGTGCACGGCGGCGCGGTCGGGCCTTGCCGGGTAGGAGAAGGAGACATTGTCGAAGACGATCGCGCCCTTGGCCACCGCGGGCAGCGGCTTCGGATCGGCGGGCGCCTGGATCGCCGGCTTCTCGGCCAGGATCTCGGTCAGCCGTTCGGCGGCACCCGCCGCTTGCGCGAGCTCGCCCCACACTTCCGACAGCGCCCCCAGCGCGCCGGCGGCGAACACCGAATAGAGCAGGAACTGGCCGAGCGTACCCGGCGATATCGAGCCTTCGAGCACGTCGCGCGAGCCGAACCACAGCACCGCCACAACGGACGAGAAGATGGTGAAAATGGCGAAGAAGGTAAGGAAGGAGCGCGCGAAGATCGAGGAGCGTGCCGCCTCGAAAGCAGCTTCCACCGCGGCCGAGAAATGCCCGGTGACCAGCTTCTCATTGGTGAAGGCCTGCAGCGTGCGCACCGCGCCGATCTGTTCGCTGGCATAGGCCGTGGCATCGGCCAGCGTATCCTGCGCCTGGCGTGATTTGCGCCGCACCGAACGGCCGAAAGCGACCAACGGCAGCACGATGACAGGTATAGCGACAATGACGAGGCCTGACAGTTTCGGGCTGGTGATGACCATCATCCCCACCGCGCCAAGACCGAGGATTACGTTGCGCAGCGCCACCGAGGCCGTCGCTCCGACCGCCGACTTGACCTGCGTCGTGTCGGCGGCAAGCCGCGACACGATCTCGCCCGACTGGGCGGTGTCGAAAAAGGCAGGCGACAGCGTCGTCACATGGGCAAACACATCGCGCCGGATATCGGCGACGACGCGCTCGCCCAGCGTGATGACGAAATAGTAGCGGCCGGCCGATGCCGCCGCCAGCAGGGCGGCCATCGCCACCAGGGCGGCGAAATATTCGGCGATGAAGGTGGTGCTGGACGACGAAAAACCATGATCGATCATGCGTCGCACCGCCAGCGGCAGCGCCAGCGTGGTTGCCGCCGCGATGACCAGCGAGATGATGGCGCCGACGACCAGCGTGCGATAGTGCGTGATGTACGGGAACAGGCGCCGGAGCGGCTTGAGCGAACGCCGGCGCTCGTCTGCGCTGGTGATTTGCGCCATCCCGATGTTTCCTCCAGCCGCCCTTGGGGTCTGCGCCTCAATATGCGCTTGCCGCGGCCTTGTGATTCAATTCCGGCTGATGTATAGGCTCGCCGACCGTTTTAGAAGCCGTGGCTCCTCAATAGCTGCGGCTTCGAGTTTTAAAAAGAGGCGCATCGACGCAGGCTTATGCCCGTCGGCAGCGCCGGCAAGCCAGGAACCGAGCCATGAAGAGCGCTATTCATCCCGACTACCACACCATCAAGGTCGTCATGACCGATGGCACCGAATACACGACCCGTTCGACCTGGGGCAAGGAAGGCGATACGATGAACCTCGATATCGACCCGACCACCCACCCGGCCTGGACCGGCGGCCAGCAGACCCTGCTCGACCGCGGCGGCCGCCTGTCGAAGTTCAAGAAGCGTTTCGAAGGTTTCGGCATCTAAGCTCAACGAGCTTTCACGGATCAAAAACCCCCCTCCGTGGCGGGTTTTTTGTTGCGGCGCGGCGCTACTCGGCCAGCAATTCCCTTAGCGCCATGCGCTTGTAGGCGGCGACCAGCCTGTCGCCCTCCTGGCGCTCAACCGAGATCGCCAGCCGCATGGCGGCCTCGCCCATCTGCCAGACCAGAAACGCCGTGGTTTCCAGTGTCGCCGGATCGACCGCCGGCCGCAGCCGTTTCAGCACCGCGGTGAGGAATTCGGCGTTGGCGCGGCTGTCGGCGAGTTCGAGTTGGCGCAGCGCCTTGTCGGCCTGCGTGCCCGACCAGATGTCGCGCATCACCGGCTCGGCCAGGAACAGCCGGTAATAGATGTCGACTAACTCTGAAAACGCGGACTGCAGGCCTTCGGCGTCGCTGACGCCGGCGAGTGCCGCCGAGATGCAGGCTTGGCTTTCGGCGGTGTAGCGCTCGGCCAGCGCCCAGATGATCGCCCGCTTGTCCGGAAAGAACTGGTAGAGCGAGCCGATCGACACACCGGCCCGTTCCGCCACTTCTCCCATGCGCATGGCATCGCTGCCTTGCTCGGCGATCAGCGCCGAGGCAGCCGCCAGCATGCGCTCGACCCGCTCGCGGCTGCGCTGCTGGCTCGGCGCCCGGCGCGGTGAAGCAACCTGCTCCTGCGGGGAAACGGGGGCTGCCGTGTCTTCCAATGACTGACTCCAAATGCATCAAAATCGCTTGACTCACAAAATACGAGGGTTTATCACGTTTTGCAAACGTGAGGATTATTCATGTTTTGGCGCGAAGGAAAACATAACGGGCATATGGAGCAAATGACATGATCGCGAAACTTCTTCCCACCCTCATCTTCATTGCCGCACTCGGCTCAGGCGTCGTCGGCGGCGTCTTCTTTGCTTTCTCCAGCTTCGTCATGCCGGGCCTCGCCCGCATGCCGGCCGCAAGCGGCATTGCCGCGATGAATTCGATCAATGTCACAGCTGTGACCCCGCTGTTCATGACAGCGCTGTTCGGCACGGCGCTCGTCTGCATCGTTGTCGCCATCGGTGCGGTGATTGGCTGGAGCCAGCCGGGTTCGCTCTGGCTGATTGCCGGCAGCCTGCTCTATCTCATCGGCATCGTGGTGGTGACGATGATCTTCAACGTCCCGCTGAATGATGCGCTCGCCGCCGTCGATCCAGCCAGCAGCAATGGCGCAGCCCTGTGGCCACGCTACCTCAATGAATGGGTGATGTGGAACCATGTCCGCGCCATCAGCGGCATGGCCGCGCTGGCATCCTTCTGGTTCGCCACGCGTTGACGACGATGGAGCGACCGATGAAGGATCAATACGCAAATATGGCCTTCGGCATGGCAATCGGAGTTGGTGTCGGTGCCGCGATCGGCACCGCTCTGGATGACCTTCCGATGGGCGTCGCCGTGGGTATTGCGATTGGCGCCGCCTTCGGTGCGTGGCCACGCAAGTGACGGCAGCGCCGGCGACCTCTACGCCTTTGTCTTCCGATCGGAATGACCGAGGTCGCGATCCGGGTCGATGACGTCGCGGACCAGTTGCTTCAGTTTGGCCGCGTCCGGAAAACCGCCGTCGCGCTTGCGGTCCCAGACCAGCACGTCATTGCAGCTGATGGTGAAGATGCCCCCAGTGCCGGGCACCAATGTCACCTCGCCGAGATCGGTGCCGAAGGTCGACAGCAGTTCCTGAGCCATCCAGCCGGCGCGCAACAGCCACTGGCACTGCGTGCAGTAGGTGATGACGACGCAATGCTTCCCTGACGCGTTCATTGGTCCACCTCCAGAACGCGCACGGTCGTGCCGGCAACCCGGTCATGTATTGGCTCGTTGCCGAGTGCGACGGTCAGCGCGATCCAACATGGCCAGAGAATAGCTAGGGCAGACGCGGTAAAGGCGATTACGATTTCCAGTCGGGAATAGTTCAGCATGGGCGCCGGAGCGGTTTTCCAGGTCTGGAAAGCAAAGAAAGCTCCGACCAGCGTGGCGGGTAGATAGCCCAGGAATTTTACCAACTGCCGACAAACGGTTTTTTGCAAAGCGAGGCCTTCCCTATGCCAATCCAGCTCGTCATGGACGAAGAGGGCCAGGACCCCCTTGCCAAGCGACCGACTGAAGGCCCCTTCCATCACAAGAAGATAGGTCGCAAGGACCAGCACTTGGAGAAAGCCTAGATCCAGTGCCGCAGTTCGAAAATTTCCGTTTGAATCAAGGTCTATCGAAAGGGTTGATACTGCCTTCGATTGAGCGTCCGTGCTCGTGCCGGCTGCCCATCTGGCCACCGGAAGACCGAAGAAGGATGTTGCACAAACCTGCCAATCGTAGCGGGAAAGGACAGGATCGCCTGTTCCTTTCAGACTGGCGGACTGGCAGGTTTTCCAGTTCAGCCAGAAGCTGCCTTTCACTCCGCCGTCGGTCATCAGAAACAAGGCCGCAACCAACGCATAAAGAGCGACGAAGATGACAAGGTAGTCGATAAGCGAAGCGAAAAGCCGTCGCCAAAGGCCGCCTGGACGAGGCCAGGTCACTGCAAGTTCAACGCCTTCGTCAGTCATCTTCCCCCTCGCCGACAACCGACTGCGCTACACCTTTGGCGGAAGTCTCAAGCAGCGAGGCCATGCTACCCCGCCTGTAGCGCCGTTGGCCACCACCTTGCAGTCCTATGCCGCGCTGAGCTTGGCCATGGTCTCGTCGTCGACTTCAAAGTTGGCGTAGACGCTCTGCACGTCGTCGTCGTCCTCGAGCGTGGCAACCAGCTTCATCAGCGACTGTGCCCGGTCCTCGTCGACCGGAATATTGTTTTGCGGCTTCCAGATCAGCTTCACCGATTCCGCCTCACCGAGTGCGCCTTCCAGCGCCTTCGAGACCTCGCCGAGATTTTCGAAGGCGCAATAGATCGTGTGGCCTTCCTCATCCGACTCGACATCATCGGCGCCGGCTTCGATTGCCGCGTCCATGACCTTGTCGGCACTGCCTGCGGAGGCCGGATAGTAGATCTCGCCGGCACGGTCCCACATGAACGACACCGAGCCGGTTTCACCGAGCGCTCCGCCGGCCTTGGTAAAGGCGGCGCGCACATTCGACGCCGAACGGTTACGGTTGTCGGTCAGCGCTTCGACGATGACGGCGACGCCGCCCGGGCCATAGCCCTCATACCGCACGGCTTCGTAGTTCTCGGCGTCGCCCATCGAGGCCTTGTTGACGGCACGTTGGATGTTGTCCTTCGGCATCGACACCGCCTTGGCGTTCTGGATCGCAAGGCGCAAGCGCGGGTTCATCGATGGATCGGGCGTCCCGCTCTTGGCGGCGACGGTGATTTCGCGCGCCAGCTTGGAAAACATTTTCGACCGCACCGCGTCCTGGCGGCCCTTGCGGTGCATGATGTTCTTGAACTGTGAATGGCCAGCCATGGTGTCGTCTTCTCGGCTAGAGCATCCCGAAGCGAAGCGATCTGACCTCGTCTGCCGCAATGCCCGAATTCAAAATTTCAGAGCGTCCCAGGTGCAACTCGTGGAAGCACGGCGTTCTCTGTCGGAATGGCCGGCTTATAGATAAATCGGCTCAATTCGTCCAGCCGCACCGCGCAAGACATGGCACTGCATGGCATGCTGCGGCCGCTCACGCCTCGAGGTCCGACTTCAGCCGGTCGATGATGCTGAGCGCATGTCCGGCATACTGGCTGATCCAGCGGTCGTGGATCTGCTTGATCGGCAGCGCGTTGAGATGGTTCCAGCGCTCGCGGCCGTCGCGCCGCGCAACGATCAGGTCGGCCTCCTCCAATACCTTGAGATGCAGCATGACGGTGCAGCGATCGATGTCGGGAAAGGCCTCGCACAGCATGCCGGTCGTCTTCGGCGCGTCCTTCAGCTGATCCAGTATTTCACGCCGGCGCGGATGCGCCAGCGCCTTGAAAACATTGTCGTCTTGCGATCGGCTTGACATGTTATGTTTCTATAACATATTGTTGGGCCGATCAAGGGAAGGAGTTGTGGATATGTCACTTGGATTCAGTGTTTCCGGACGCATCGGCAAGCCGGTCGCCGACGTCTTCGACGCAGTCGTCAATCCGAAGAAACTGAGCGGCTACTTCACCACGATCGGCGGCGCCAGCGCCCCGCTGGAAGCTGGCGCCGGCGTCGTCTGGTGGGGCAAGGTGCCGGTCGAGGTCGACGAAGTGGTCAAGGACAGCCGCATCGTGCTGCGCTGGGATGCCACCGACGCCGACGGCAAACCCGCCTACAAGACCCGCATCGAGATGAATTTCGAGCCGCTCGACGACGGCGGCACCTTCGTCACCATCGCCGAGAGCGGTTGGCAAGAAGGCGCGGTCGGCCTGAAGAAGTCCTACCTCAATTGCGAGGGCTGGTCGCAGATGCTGGCCTGCATGAAGGCCTATGTCGAATACGGCATCAATTTGCGCGACGGCTACTACCGCAGCGAGATGAAGGGCGAACCCGCCAACGAGACCAATATCTGAGCGGCCCCCATATCTCACCGCCAGGGAGCAAGACGGAGGTCAACGATGAAGAAAGTAACGCCATTCCTGATGTTCGAGGGCAAGGCCGAAGAGGCAATGACGCTCTATTGCGAGACCATTCCTGACAGCGGCGTCCTTGACGTCACAAATTACGGCCCCGGCGAAGATGGCCCGGACGGAACGGTCAAGCTGGCGCGCGTGTCGATCGCTGGCCTGGAAGTCATGGTCTTCAACAGCCCCGGGCACCACGCCTTCACGTTCACGCCGTCGGTCTCGCTCTATGTGGACTGTTCCTCTGAGGACGAACTGAACCGAATTGTCGAGACACTGGCAAAGGACGGCGGGTTTCTGATGCCGCCCGACAATTACGGCTTCAGCCGCCGCTTCGCATGGCTGAACGACAGGTTCGGGGTCTCCTGGCAGGTCAATCTCGCATAACCAGCCTGGGCAAAGCCGACCAACAACAGCTGAACACGACAAGGGAGCCAGCTATGACCGCGAAGATCACCGGCGGCATCAACATCGCCATGAAGGTGCCGCCGCACCAGTATCAGGCGACGATCGCCTTCTACCGCGACGTCGTCGGCCTGAAGCCTTTCACGGACAAGGCGCCGGCCATCGGCTTCGAGCTTGGCCCCAACCGTCTGTGGATCGATAAGGCGCCGATGATGAGCCAGGCCGAGGTATGGCTGGAGCTGTTCACCAAGGATTTCCCCATGGCTGCGGATCATTTAGCCAAGGCCGGTGTTGTGCGTTGCGATGCCATCGAGCCCCTGGGCGAGGGCTTCCGCGGCGGCTGGATCACCAACCCCGCCAATATCATCCACATGCTGCGCGAACCGGACGCCTGGTGAGCGCCAAGCCACGAAAGGAGCATCCGATGGACATCCAGAAAAACCGACCGCCGAAGCCGGCATGCTGATCCGGCGGCCTGTCGCCGAGGTGTTCGAGGCCATCGTCGACCCCGCCATTACAACGAAATTCTGGTTCACTCATGGCAGCGGCCGGCTGGACAGCGGCAAGCAGATCCGCTGGGAATGGCGCATGTACGGCGTGTCGACGACGGTCGACGTCAGCGAGATCGTCGCGAACGAAAAGATCGTCATGCAATGGAGCGATCCGCCGACCACGGTGGTCTGGACCTTCACCGAAATGCCCGACGAGACGACTTTTCTCGAGGTTCGCAATTTCGGCTTTGCCGGCAATGGCGACGAGCAGGTGAAAGAGGCCGTCGGCTCAACCGGCGGCTTCACGCTGGTACTGGCCGGCGCCAAGGCGTGGCTGGAACAGGGCCTGACGCTCGGCCTGATCGGCGACCGTCACCCGAAGGGCGTGCCAGGACATTAGGTATTCAGGGTCTGCCTAATGCCCGCCGCCCGACTTCTTACGTCGCCGCGCCAGCATGTTGAGCCCCTCGACCAATGCCGAAAAGCCCATCGCCGCATAGATGTAGCCCTTGGGCACATGGTAACCCATGCCGTCTGCGATAAGCGTCATGCCGATCATTAGAAGGAAGCCCAGCGCCAGCATGACAATGCTCGGGTTCTTGGCGATGAAGTTGGCCAGCGGCCCGGCCGCCAGCATCATCACGCTCACCGCCACGATCACGGCGATGTACATGATGGCGATCTCGTCGGTCATGCCGACGGCGGTTATGATTGAATCGATCGAGAAGACCAGGTCGAGCAGCAATATCTGGAAGATCGCGCCGGCAAGGCTGATCTGCAGCGTCTCGCCCATCATCGTATCCTTGTGGTCGTCGGGATCGACCGTGTGATGGATCTCCTTGGTCGCCTTCCAGACCAGGAACAGGCCGCCGGCGATCAGGATCAGGTCGCGCCAGGAAAAACCGTGGCCGAAGGCCGTGAACACCGGCGTGGTCAGCTGGACGATGATCGAAATGGTGGCCAGCAGCACCAGCCGCATGATCAGCGCCGCCGAGATGCCGAGCCGGCGGGCACGGGCCCGTTGTGCTTCCGGCAGCTTGTTGGTCAGGATCGAGATGAAGATCAGGTTGTCGATGCCGAGCACGACCTCGAGCACAATCAGCGTCAGCAGCGCGACCCAGGCGGTCGGGTCGGACACGAATTGGAAATGCGGCGCCAGGAATTCGATGAGCTGCATGGAGGTCGTCCCCTCTTTTAACGATCTAGAGCAGTGTCGCCGGCAGTTAGGTACTAAGCGTGCCTATATCAATGTCAGGACCAGAAGGACGGTGCGGTTTCTTCCAGCCGTGGCCCGCGACGAAACGGCGCGATCCGCTCGGTCAGCCCTGTGCGGTCGGAAATATCGACGCCAACGCCGCACAAGGTCGCCGGTCCGGTCGCCGCCTCGAAGCGGCCTTTCGGCACCTTCGACAGGAACCGGTTGAGCGGCTCCTCCTTGTCCATGCCGAGCGAGGAATCGTAGTCCCCGCACATGCCGGCGTCGGACATATAACCGGTGCCGCCGTTGAGGACCTGGTGATCGCCGGTCGGCTGGTGGGTGTGGGTGCCGACGACGAGGCTGGCGCGGCCGTCGACGAAATGCGCGAAGCACATCTTTTCCGAGGTCGCCTCGGCGTGGAAGTCGATAATCACGGCATCCGCCTGCTCGCCGAGCGGACAGGCGGCAAGCTCGCGTTCGCCGGCCTGGAACGGATCGTCGAGCTCGGGATGCATGAACACCCGGCCCATGATGTTGGCGACCAGCACGCGCGCGCCGCTCCTGGCGATATAGACACCGGAGCCGCGCCCGGGCGTGCCCTTGGGAAAGTTGGAGGGACGCAGGAAGCGCTCTTCACGCGGCGCGAAGGCGAGCGCGTCGCGCTGGTCCCAGACATGGTTGCCGGTGGTGACGACATCGGCACCGGCGGCGATCGTCTCGCGAAAAATATCTTCGGTGATGCCGAAGCCGCCCGCGGCGTTCTCGCCATTGACGATGACGAAATCGAGTTTGAAGTCGGAGATCAGGCCGGGCAGTTGTTCCCACACCGCCGTCCGTCCTGTCTTTCCAACCATGTCACCGAGGAAGAGAAGTCTCATATGATCCCGCACCGAAGGTCAGCGAAAGCTGCATGACGCCAGTGAAGATCATGCGTCCCTTGTACTTATCTACAATTTTGGCGCGAAGCGGCGCAACCCGCTCTCGGTCAGTATTTCCGGAATGACGACGTCATGTTCCTCATCCGGCACCATTGCCACCTCCTGGCAGTCGAAGGCGATGCCGACCAGCCGCGGCGGCTGTCCCTTGTCGATCAGCTTGGCGATGGCGCGGTCGTAATAGCCGGCACCATAGCCGATGCGATGGCCGCGCGCATCGAAAGCGGCGAGCGGCACCAGCATCACAGAGGGGTCGAGCACCTCGGCTTCCTCGTGAGGGCCGACCGTGCCGAAACCCATCTCGACCATCGGCGCGCCGCGCACCAGTTCGCGAAAGACAATGGTGGTCTTGTCGAGAATGGCCGGCAGGCAAAGCCGCGCGCCCTTTTCACGCAAGGCAAACATCAACGGCCGAACGTCGACTTCAGAACGCATCGGCCAGAAGCCGGAAACGATCTGGCCTGGCTCGACATGGAGATGATCGCGTGCCGTCTCTGCCATTTCAAGCGCGACCTCCACCCGCCAGAACTCATCGAGCGCATCGCGGCGTCCGAGGGCCTCACGGCGAAGTTGCTTTTTCAGGTCTTTGAGAGAGGTCATGCAGCCAGGGTAGAAAAGGTCAGATCTGGATGGAGTTTTGGGAGCGACGTTTTCCACCGCAATCATCCACCGAAATGCGGGACGCGTGGCAATAAGTGACGATCCACACAACCGGTGGAGAGAGCGATCCCGGGAACCTACAAAGTAGGTGGGCGCCGTGTGAGAAAACCCACGGGTCTTCCCAGGGACAGCTCCCTAAGGATCGTTAAGGCCCCGGGGAAAATGTTCTCCTGCCGGGAAGCACAGACCGTCCCGCCCAATATAGGCTGCCGGCCGGCTAAGCGCCAGTGAGACGGGCATATGTTTCCATCAGGGTTCAAGCCCATTCGTCGCGGCCGGCGCACCCTTGCACAGGGTGAGCCGCGTCCTTACGGTTGCCATGATCAACCGAGGAGCAAGAATGCGTTTCGAAGGCACGGCGGCCTATGTCGCCGACAAGGATCTGATGGTGGCCGTCAACGCGGCGATCGCGCTGGAGCGGCCCTTGCTGGTCAAGGGCGAGCCAGGCACCGGCAAGACGGAGCTGGCCCGCCAGGTGGCGTCAGCACTTGGCCTCGACCTCATCGAATGGCACGTCAAGTCGACCACCAGGGCGCAGCAGGGCCTTTACGAATATGACGCCGTCTCGCGCCTGCGCGACAGCCAGCTTGGCGACGAGCGCTTCAACGACATCAGGAACTACATCAAGCGCGGCAAGCTCTGGGAGGCGTTCGCCGCCGGCAGGAAGGTCGTGCTTTTGATCGACGAGATCGACAAGGCCGACATCGAATTCCCCAACGACCTCCTGCAGGAACTCGATCGGATGGAGTTCTTCGTCTACGAGACCGGCGAAACCATCCGCGCCGCCGTCAGGCCGATCGTCATCATCACCTCCAACAACGAGAAGGAGTTGCCGGACGCGTTCCTGCGCCGCTGCTTCTTCCACTACATCCGCTTTCCCGACGTCGACACGCTGCATAGAATCGTCGATGTCCACTATCCCGGCATCAAGCAGAACCTGGTGCGCGCGGCGCTGACCCAGTTCTACGAAATCCGCGACGTGCCCGGCTTGAAGAAGAAGCCGTCGACCTCCGAGGCGCTCGACTGGATAAGGCTGCTGGTCGCCGACGACATCGCGCCGGAAGATCTGCGCGCCGATCCGAAGAACGCCCTGCCCAAGTTGCATGGCGCATTGCTGAAGAACGAGCAGGACGTGCATTTGTTCGAGCGGCTGGCGTTCATGGCACGAAGGCAGCAATAGGTAGCAGCAGCGCTTTCGCTTCTGTGGACCGTTGCCAGCAGCCGAACAGGCAGGCAGCCTCGGCCAAACCTTCAGAGGAGATGACATGGCTGAGATTATCGTCCGCCCGCTCGCGCAGTCCGACCGCGCCGATTGGCGGCGGCTGTGGACCGACTACCTCACCTTCTATGAGACGAAGCTGCCGGAAGAGGTCTACGCCATCACCTGGAAGCGGCTGTTCACCGAAGGTGAGTTCGAGCCGAAAGGCTTCATCGCCACGCTGGACAGCAAGGCGGTTGGCCTCACCCACTATCTCTACCACCGCTCAGGCTGGTCGGAAAAAAACAACTGCTATCTGCAGGATCTGTTCGCCGACCCTGACGTGCGCGGCAAGGGCATTGGTGCTGCGCTGATCGAGGCAGTGAAACAGGAAGCCGAAAAAGTCGGCGTCAAGAACGTCTACTGGATGACACACGAGACCAACACCACCGCGCGCAAGCTCTACGACCATGTGGCGCGGCGCACGGGCTTCATTGAGTATGATCTGCTGTAGATAGACAATGTTCATCCCCTTCTTCCTCGAACTGAAGGCCGCGCGTGTTCCCGTTTCGCTCAGGGAATATCTGTCGCTGATGGAGGGACTGGAAGCCGGGTTGGTCGACTACGACGTCGAAGGCTTTTATTACCTCGCCCGTGCGGCGCTGGTGAAGGACGAGCGCCACATCGACCGCTTCGACCAAGTGTTCGCGCATGTCTTCAAGGGCATCGAAACACTGGGCGGGCCGGATGCCGTCGATGTCGCTGACATTCCCGAGGAATGGTTGCGCCGCCTCGCCGAAAAGCACCTGACCGACGAAGAGAAAAAGCTGGTCGAGGCGCTGGGCGGTTTCGAGAAACTGATGGAGACCTTGAAACAGCGGCTTGAAGAGCAAAAAGGCCGCCATCAGGGCGGCTCGAAATGGATCGGCACCGGCGGCACCTCGCCCTTCGGTGCCTATGGCTACAATCCCGAAGGTGTGCGTATCGGCCAGCATGAAAGCCGCAACCGCCGCGCGGTGAAGGTGTGGGACAGACGTGAGTTCAGGAATTTCGATGATGCCGTCGAACTCGGCACCCGCAACATCAAGATCGCGCTGAAGCGCTTGCGTCGCTGGGTGCGCGAAGGCGCCGAGGAGGAATTCGACCTGCCCGGCACCATCCACGCCACCGCCGAACATGGCTATCTCGACGTGCAGACGCGGCCCGAACGGCGCAACGCGGTGAAGCTTTTGATGTTCTTCGATGTCGGCGGCTCGATGGACGACCACATCAAGAGCGTCGAGGAGCTGTTCTCGGCCGCCCGCGCCGAATTCCGCCAGCTCGAATATTTCTATTTCCACAACTGCCTCTATGAGGGTGTGTGGAAGGATAATCGCCGCAGGCATGCCGAGGTGATTCCGACCTTCGACCTCCTCCACAAATATGGCCCGGACTACAAGGTGATCGTCGTCGGTGACGCCTCGATGAGCCCTTACGAGATCGCTCATCCCGGCGGTTCGGTCGAGCACTGGAATCCGGAGGCAGGCAGTGTCTGGCTCGGCCGTCTGCTGCAGCAATGGCCGAACGCGGTATGGCTGAACCCCGAAGACCCCAAGAACTGGGGCTACACCCATTCGACTGCGATGATCCGCGACATCTTCGGCGGCCGCATGTTCCCGCTGACTTTGGCCGGGCTTGAGGGCGCGACCAGGCAGCTTTCAAGAAAACACTGAAAGACTGACAGGAGATCCGATGACCTGCTTTCTCTGCCTGCAATGCGGCGTCCAGTTCGCGGCGACAGAGACGCCTCCAAAACATTGCCCGATCTGCGAGGACGAGCGCCAATATGTGCGCTGGGAAGGGCAGGCGTGGATCACGCCGGAGGAACTTGCTGAAGGGCATCGGCTTGTGATGAAGGATGATGCCGGCGTTCTCGCCTTCGGCATCGAGCCGCGCTTCGCCATCGGCCAGCGGGCGCTGCTGGCACAGACGCCACACGGCAACGTGCTGTGGGACTGCGTTTCGATGGTCAGCGACGAGGCGGTGGCCGAGATCAACCGCCGCGGCGGCCTGGCGGCGATCGCCATCTCGCACTGCCATTATTATTCGGTGATGGTCTGTTGGAGCGAGGCGTTTGGCGGCGTGCCGATCTATCTCCACGCCGATGACCGCCAGTGGATCATGCGGCCGCACAAGGCGATCGTCAGCTGGGAAGGCGAGACGCTGGCCATAAACCCTTCGCTGACGCTCATCCGCTGCGGTGGCCACTTTGCCGGCGGTCAGGTGCTGCACTGGAAACGCGATGGCGGCGACGTCTTGCTGGCCGGCGATATCCTGCAGGTGACGCCGACGCGCCGCCATGTCAGCTTCATGTACAGTTATCCGAACTACATTCCGCTCAATGCAGCGGCCGTGCGCCGCATCGCGGCGGCGCTGGAGCCATTCGCATTCGAGCATATCTACGGCGCGTGGTGGAACCAGAATGTCATCGGAGGCGCAAAAGCGGCGTTGGCTGCTTCGGTCGATCGCTATCTGGCGGCGATCGCATGAAGGTCACGATCGAAAATGCGGGAAAATGCCGTAACAAATGCCTATCTTGGTGCGAATATGAGGTTGCAATCCGCGCATGACCCCGAGCCTCCGGTTCGGAAAGGATCATGCGCAAAACCAAAGTGCTACAGCGTCCCTTGCGCGTCCGATGGACGCGCGGCGCTGTAGGAGCGAGCCGGCAAGGCTGAGGAGATCACATGGACACCCACACCTACCCTGTAACTCGCACCGACGCCGAATGGCGCGCCCGGCTGACGCCCGAGCAGTATGCCGTCATGCGCGGTCACGGCACCGAGCGGCCGGGAAGCTGCGCTTTGCTCTACGAGAAGCGCGCCGGCACCTTTTCCTGCGCCGGCTGCGACCAGCCTTTGTTCGAATCCAAGCTGAAGTTCGAGAGCGGCACCGGCTGGCCGAGCTTCAACGACCCGGTGCCGGGCTCGGTCGAAAACACCGTCGACCGCAGCTACGGCATGGTTCGCACCGAATGCCATTGCGCCCGCTGCGGCAGCCATCTCGGCCATGTCTTCGAGGACGGCCCGCCGCCGACCGGCCTGCGCTATTGCATCAACGGCGTGGCGCTGAAATTCGAGCCCTCGGCCTGAGCCATCCGGGTTCGACACTATGAAAGGGCGGCATCTGTCGCCCTTTTCGTTTAAATATCCGTCGCCCCCCTCTGGGCAGACGATCAGACCACGATCATCGCCACCAGCCACAGCGTGGCGCCCAGCGTCATCATCCAGGCCTTGGCCCCGGGAATCTTTTCGGTGGTCCGCCACACCGCCAAGGTCAGGAACAGGCTGTAGGGCACCGACGCGAAATGCACTGCCAGCACAAGCCCGAGCGGCAACTTCAATCCGAGCAAGACGAGCGCCAGCACCGATGCGACGATGCTGACCGCGGTGCCGACGAGGACAAGGTCGCGCCAGAACAGCCGGTCGAGCGGCACCTGGCCTTGCCAGCGTGAGCGGAAAAAGGAGCCGATACCTTCTGGCAACACCGGATATCTATCCCTGCCCCAGGACTTCGGTTACCGCACGCTCGAAGCGCGAACATTCGGTCACCAGCCAGTCGGCCATGGCTGGCCAGTTGTCCTCGGCATAGCAGTTCACCCGCCACATCGAATTGATGCCGAGGCCCTCGCAACTCTGTTCCGGCCTGAGCTTCAGCCTGTCTTCGATTTCACGCTGAAACGGCTTCAGCCGCGACCAGGCTTGCGTGGCGCCGAACTTCTCGTTGCGACCGAAGAAGACGCCGACCTGGTTCTGCGCCGGCGCGACATACATGGAAAGGACCAAGGCGAAGTCGGGCAGCCCGCGCTGCCAGAACCAGGGTCCGCGCCGCGCCATCAGAGCCCTTTCTTCCGGATGCCGCTCAGCGAACAGCGTCCAGAAGCCGCGCTGGCGGAATTCAGAGGCGCGGCGGGCGCCGAAGTCGAATTCGCTCATGGCTTAAACCGTATCTCCGGCAACCGTGTCGGTGCCGGGGCCGGCTGATCTTACACCATGCCGAGTGCGGCCTTATACAGATCGAGGATGGTTTCCTCTTCCTGCCGCTCGGCCTGGTCCTTCTTGCGCAGCCGGATGATCGTGCGCATCGCCTTGGTGTCGAACCCAGTGCCCTTGGCCTCGGCGAACACTTCCTTGATATCGTCAGAAATGGTTTTCTTCTCTTCCTCGAGCCGCTCTATGCGCTCGATGAAGGCACGCAGCTGGCCGGCGGCAACAGTCTGGCTGGTATCGGTGATATCGTCGGCCATATTTTTCTCCAAAAGCATCGGCTCCGCGACTCGCGGACGACTGCGGCAAAATTTGAGCCGGTTCGATGCCCGACCGGCGGCGGCGGGTCAAGCCGTTATCGACCAAGCCACGCGGGCTGCCGCCAGAAGCCGACAACCGGTCCGTTTTGCGAACTCTAATTGAAAGCGATCAGCAGATCCTTGGCATCGATCTGGTCGCCCGCCTTGACCAGCACCTCGGCAACGGTGCCGTCGCGCTCGGCATGCAGCGCCGTCTCCATCTTCATCGCTTCGATGGAAAGCAGCACGTCACCGGCCTTCACAGCCTGGCCGGCAGCCACCGAAAGCGCCGAGACGACGCCCGGCATCGGTGCGCCGACATGCGCCTCGTTGCCGGGTTCGGCCTTGCGGCGGGCTTTGGCGGCGGACGCGCCATGCGCCCGGTCGGGCACCTTGACACGACGCGGCTGGCCGTTGAGCTCGAAGAACACGGTGACCATGCCCTTTTCGTCGACATCGCCGATGGCAAGGCATCGGACCACCAGCGTCTTGCCCTTCTCGATGTCGACGAAGATCTCGTCTTCCGGCTTCATGCCGTAGAAATAGGTCGGCGTCGGCAGGACGCTGACCGGCCCATAGGTTTCCTGCGCTCCGGCGAAATCCGTAAACACCTTTGGATACATCAGCCACGAGGCGAATTCGAACTCCGATAGCTTGCGCTCGAGCTTCTCCTCGATTTCCTTGCGGTTGGCCTTTAGGTCGGCTGGCTTGAGCAGTGAGCCGGGCCGCACCGTGATCGGCTTGTCGCCCTTCAGCGCCTTCCCCTGCAGCGCCGCCGGCCACCCGCCTGGCGACTGGCCAAGGTCGCCGCGCAGCATCGAGACGACCGAATCCGGGAATGCGATATCCTTGTCCGGGTTTTCGACATCGGCAACGGTGAGATCCTGGCTGACCATCATCAATGCCATGTCGCCGACGACCTTGGAGGACGGCGTCACCTTGACGATGTCGCCGAACATCAGATTGACGTCGTGATAGGTCTGCGCCACCTCGTGCCAGCGCGTCTCCAGTCCGAGCGAGCGCGCCTGTTCCTTCAAATTGGTGAACTGCCCGCCCGGCATCTCGTGCAGATAGACTTCCGAAGCTGGCCCCTTGAGGTCGCTTTCAAAGGCGGCGTACTGGTTGCGCACCGCTTCCCAGTAGAACGAGATTTTCCTGATCCATTGCGGGTCGAGACCGGGGTCGCGTTCTGTGCCCTTCAGCGCCTCGACGAGCGAGCCAAGGCATGGCTGCGAGGTGTTGCCGGAGAAAGCATCCATCGCCGCGTCTATGGCGTCGACGCCGCTTTCCACCGCCGCCAGCACCGTCGCCGCCGACAGGCCCGACGTGTCGTGGGTGTGGAAATGGATCGGCAGGTCGGTCGCCTCGCGCAGCGCCTTGAACAGCACGCGTGCCGCCGCCGGCTTCAGCAGTCCGGCCATGTCCTTGACGGCAATGATGTGGGCGCCGGCCGCCTGCAATTCCTTGGCCAGGCCGACATAGTATTTGAGGTCGTATTTCGCCCGCGCCGGATCGAGGATGTCGCCGGTGTAGCAGATCGCCGCTTCGATCAGCTTACCCTCGGCGCCGACCGCATCCATGGCGACGCGCATATTGTCGACCCAGTTCAGGCAATCGAAGACCCGGAACAGGTCGATGCCACCGCTTGCTGCCTGCTTGACGAAATGCTGCACGACATTGTCGGGATAGTTGGTGTAGCCGACGCCATTGGCGCCGCGCAGTAGCATCTGCAACAGCAGATTGGGCGCCGCCTCGCGCACCAGCGACAGCCGCTCCCACGGATCCTCGGTGAGGAAGCGCATGGCGACATCGAAGGTGGCGCCGCCCCAGCATTCCAGCGATAGAAGCTGCGGCAAGGCACGCGCATAGGTACCGGCGATGCCGGCAATGTCATGCGTTCGCACACGCGTGGCGAGCAACGACTGGTGGCCATCGCGCATCGTCGTGTCCGTGACCAGCACTTGCCTCTGATCGCGCATCCAGGCGGCGAACTTCTCCGGCCCGAGCACATCCAGCTTCTGCTTGCTGCCGCCGGGCACATTGCCGTTGAGGTAAGGCACCACGGGTGCGGCCGCATCGGCCTTCGGCTGCGGCCGGCCGCGCGTCTCGGGATGGCCGTTGACGCTGACGTCGGCGAGATAGTTGATGAGCTTGGTGGCGCGGTCCTGGCGCTTGACCTGCTGGAACAGTTCCGGCGTCGTGTCGATGAACTTGGTCGTGTAGGAATTGTCGGCGAAGCTCGGGTGGTTGATGATCGCTTCGAGGAAGGTCAGATTGGTGGCGACGCCGCGGATGCGGAACTCGCGCAGCGCCCGGTTCATGCGGGCGATCGTCTCGGCCGGCGTCGGCGCCCACGCCGTCACCTTCTCCAGCAGCGGATCGTAGAAGCGGGTGATGACAGCGCCCGAATAGGCGGTGCCGCCATCGAGGCGGATGCCGAAGCCTGTTGCGCCGCGATAGGCGGTAATGCGTCCGTAATCGGGGATGAAATTGTGCTCGGGGTCTTCCGTGGTGATGCGGCACTGCAGCGCGTGGCCGTTCAGCCTTATGTCCTTCTGCGCCGGCACGCCTGATTCCGGTGTGCCGATGGCAAAGCCGTCGAGGATATGGATCTGCGCCTTGACGATATCGATGCCGGTCACCTGCTCGGTGACGGTGTGCTCGACCTGGATGCGCGGGTTGACCTCGATGAAATAGAATTTGCCGGTGTCGGCATCCTGCAGGAACTCGACCGTGCCGGCGCCGATATAACTGGTCTCGCGGGCGATCTTCAGCGCATGGCCGCAAAGCTCCTCGCGCTGCGACATTTCGAGATAGGGCGCCGGCGCCCGCTCGACGACCTTCTGGTTGCGGCGCTGGATCGAACAGTCGCGCTCGAACAGGTGCACCGCATTGCCATGGGTGTCGCCCAGCACCTGCACCTCGACATGGCGCGCGCGTTCGATCAGCTTTTCGAGATAGACCTCGTCCTTGCCGAAGGCGGCTTTCGCCTCACGCTTGCCTTCGGTGACTTCACGGGCAAGGTCGGCTTCGGCGCGGATGGCGCGCATGCCGCGGCCGCCGCCACCCCATGATGCCTTCAGCATCACGGGATAGCCGATTCCCTTGGCCAGTTTCTTGACCGCCTCCATGTCATCCGGCAACGGATCGGTGGCGGGGATCACCGGCACCCCGACCTCGATGGCGAGATTGCGCGCCGCGACCTTGTTGCCAAGCCGCCGCATTGTGTCCGGCTTCGGCCCGATGAAGGTAATGCCGGCTTCGGCACAGGCGTCGGCGAATTCGGGACTTTCCGACAACAATCCGTAGCCGGGATGGATAGCATCGGCACCCGACAGCCTGGCGACGCGGATCACCTCCTCGATCGACAGATAGCTTTCGATCGGCCCCATGTCCCGGGTCAGATGCGGTCCGCGCCCGACCTGGTAGCTCTCGTCGGCCTTGAAGCGATGCAGGGAGTATTTGTCTTCTTCGGCCCAGATCGCCACGGTTTTGAGGCCAAGTTCGTTGGCCGCGCGAAAGACGCGAATGGCGATTTCGGACCGGTTGGCGACGAGGATCTTCGTGATGGCCAAGGACTGGGCTCCAGCAACGGAAGGAAGAGAAATCGGCGCAATGATTAGCGTGAAAATGCTGCAGTGCAAACAAATTTGACGCGCATTTAAACCGATTGAAATGGAATCATTGCGCCAGAGGCCATCGCATTCATCCAAACAGCCAGAAAAAGCGCCGGCTCTGCCGTGACGCACGATCATTCCCGGCTAAGGGACCCGGCTCCATCGGTCGCCCCCTGAATGGCAAAAGAAAATGCCCGGCGCGAGGCGCCGGGCATCCGCAAACGGTCTGGAGACTGACGAGTCTTACATCTTCTGGATGTAGGTGTACTTGCCGTCGTCGCCCTTCTTCCATTCGTACATCACGTAGCCGGGCAGCGTCGGGTCGCCCTTGGCGTCATAGGACAGATCGCCGAGCACGGTCTTGAACGGGCCGTTTTCATGCAGCGCCTTGGCAACTGCCTGCGGGTCGTTCGACTTGGCAGCGGTCGCTGCCTCGGCGATAGCCTGTACTGCGGCGTAGGAGTAGAGCGTATAGGCTTCCGGTTCGAAACCCTGCGCGCGGAACTTCTCGACGAGTTCCTTGTTGGCGGGGATCAGGCGCGGATCCGGACCGAACGTGTTGAGCGTGCCTGCAACAGCGTCGCCCGCGATCGAAGCCAGTTCGTTCGACACGATGCCGTCGCCGGAAATCAGTGTCGCCTTGAGGCCCTGGTCGGCCGCCTGGCGGATGATCAGGCCTGCTTCGGTGTGCAGGCCGCCCCAGTAGATGATCGAAACGCCGGCTTCCTTCATCTTGGCGATCAGCGCCGAGAAGTCCTTGTCGCCGACATTGATGCCTTCATACATGACTTCCGTCAGGCCCTTGGCATTCATTGCCTTCTTGGTTTCGTCGGCAAGACCCTGGCCATAGGTGGTCTTGTCGTGGATGACGGCGATCTTGGCGTCCTTGAAGTTCGCGGCGAGATAAGCACCGGCAATGCTACCCTGCTGGTCATCGCGTCCGCAGGTGCGGAACACATTCCACAGGCCGCGCTCGGTGAACTGCGGGTTGGTCGCGGCCGGCGTCACTTCGACAATGCCGTTTTCCGCATAGACTTCCGAAGCCGGAATCGAAACGCCCGAGTTGAAGTGGCCGACCACGAACTTGACGCCGTCGCCGACGAACTTGTTCGCAACCGAGATGCCCTGCTTCGGATCGGAGACGTCGTCGCCGACTTCGAGCTTGATCTGCTCGCCGTTGATGCCGCCCTTGGCATTGATGTCGGCGACGGCCGCTTCCGCACCCTTCTGAAGCTGTGCGCCGAAGGCGGCGTTCGGACCGGTGATCGGACCGGCGACGCCGAACATGACGTCAGCCCACGCGTTGCCGCCGAACGCGACCAGCGCGGTCAGGGCGACGGCGGACAAAAGTGACTTTTTCATTTAAACGCTCCCATTTACGGAGTGGGCGTGGATGAAGCTTTCATGCGATGCCCACCCTTATCGCAGAAAGCATAGTTTGCCGATTTTCAGGCACTTGTCACGCCGATTCAATTTCGAGACGGCGTTAATGATGAACGTCAGCCTTTCGGTTTCCAGCTCAAGAGTGAAGCTCTTTCGTAGAGCCAATTATACTGTGTCACCATCTGGTTGGTGCGCGTGTATTGATAGCCGACGAAGCCGAGGATCATCAGCACGATGGTGTCGACGACATAATAGTGTAGCGAGAACATGGTGCCGCCGAACAGCGCGTGATGGATGAAGCGGATCGCGATGCCGAGGCCCAGCATATAGGCGAACAGCTGGATGAAGCTGCGCCACGTCTGAGCACTGGCCTTGCCGGTCATCCACGCCGCCCAGCCGCCGAGCAGACAGGTGACGAAGAAGAACTGCCAGATCGAGGGTTCCTCGTAAAGAATGCCCTGCATGGTGAAGTCTCCTTAGCATGATCCCGAAAAGTTGCGGACTTTCCGGACAAGATCATGCGACAAACAAACAATCTGGAGCGGAATGGCGAATGCACGCATTCCGCTCCGAACTCAGTGGTGTCCGCCTTCGAGATAGGCGGCGCGCACTTCCGGATTGGCGAGCAGCTCCTTGCCGGTGCCGCTCATCGTCACATTGCCGTTGACCATGACGTAGCCGCGCGTGGCGAGCTTGAGCGCGCCGAAGGCGTTCTGCTCGACCAGGAACACGGTCAGCCCCTGGGTGCGGTTCAGTTCGCGGATGGCGTCGAAGATCTGCTTGACGATCAGCGGCGCGAGACCCAGCGACGGCTCGTCGAGCAAAAGCAGCTTCGGTCGTGCCATCAGCGCGCGTCCGATCGACAGCATCTGCTGCTCACCGCCCGACAGCGTGCCGCCGCGCTGGGTGATGCGCTCTTTCAAACGCGGGAACAGCGTGAACACCTTCTCGACGTCCTCGTCATAATGCTTGAGGTTGTCGAGGCTGGCGCCCATCTGCAGGTTTTCCATCACCGTCATGCGCGGAAAGATCCGCCGGCCCTCGGGCGACTGGGCAATGCGCATGCGCGCGATCTCGTGCGTCGGCATCTGGGTTATGTCGGTGCCGGCAAAGGTGATGGTGCCGGCGCGAGCCCGCGGCGCGCCGAAAATGGTCATCATCAGCGTCGACTTGCCGGCGCCATTGGCACCGATCAGCGCCACGATCTCACCTTCCTTCACAGTGACATCGACGCCGTTCAAGGCTCGGATGTTGCCGTAGTAAGTCTGCACGCCCTTGATATCGAGCAGCGTTGTCGCGGCCATCACTTGCCCCCTCCGCGCTTGCCCGCCACGGGCTTGGCAGCGGTCTTGCTCGCGGTCTTTCCGGAGGCTGCCTTTGCAGTCTTTGCGGAAGCATGGCTTGTCGCCACCTTGCCCGCATCGACGCGGCGCGAGAATTCCGTGTCCTTGCCTTGGCCGAGCAACCTGGCCTGTTTGACCCATTCCTCGCGCGCGATACGTCCGTCAAAGGCGAGATAGGCTTCGGCGGCCTCGACGTCGGCCTTTTTCCAGGCGCCGATCTGGTCGAAGTGGAAGATGCCGTGATCGTTGAGCTTCTTCTCGTTGACCGTACCGATGCCCTTGATGCGGGTCAAATTATCGGCCTTGCCGCCGCGAGGCGCCGCCAGCCGATTGGAGATCTCTCCAGCCTTCGCCGTGGCCTTGACTGCCGGCTTGGCCGACGCGGTCGACTTCGCCGCCGTGCCGGTTGCCGCCTTTGAAGCCGCTTTCGGAGCAGGCTTTGCCTTCGCCGCCGGTACGGCTGCCAGCGAGGCTGCCTTGTTTGCCGCGGCGAGCGACCTGGCGTCGACCTGACCGGCCTTTGACGCTCCCTTGGCCACCGTAACCCGCTCGCCCGAACTGTGGCCGACCGTGTCGGTCACCGGCCCGGCGAGATAGGACGACGATGTTCCCGGACCATGCGCGGTATCCGGCCCTGTATCCAGCTGTTCAATGACATCTTCGTCGCCGACTTCGGTAAGGACGGCTTCGACTTCTTCGTCGTCGACGCCGAGATAGGCGGCGATGACGCGCGGATCTGTGCGCACGGACTGCGGGCTGCCGTCGGAAATCTTGCGGCCATACTCCAGCACCACGACATGGTCGGAGATTTGCATGACCACCGACATGTCGTGCTCGATCAACAGGATCGAGGTGCCAGATGTGTTCTTGATGTCGATCAGCAGCTCGTTGAGCGCCGCCGATTCCTTCGGATTGAGGCCGGCCGCCGGTTCATCGAGGCACAGAAGCTCGGGTCCCGTGCACATGGCGCGAGCGATTTCGAGACGGCGCTGCGCGCCATAGGGCAGGTCGCCGGCCGGGTCGTCGGCACGGTCGACAAGATCGGCCTTTTCCAGCCAATGCTTGGCGAGCTCCACCGATTCGGCCGAGGCCTTGCGATAGCCGCTGAAGCCGAACAGGCCAAGCACCGTGTAGCCCGATGCCTTCATCAGTTTGTTGTGCTGGGCGACCAGCAGGTTCTCCAGCAGGGTCATGCCGGAGAACAGGCGGATGTTCTGGAAGGTGCGCGCCACCTTGGCGCGCGCCGGGATCTCATGGTTGGGCAGCCGCTCGAGCAGGAAGGTCGAACCATCGTTCCGGTTGAGCGTGATCATGCCTTCCGAGGGCTTGTAGAAGCCGGTGATGCAGTTGAACACCGTGGTCTTGCCGGCGCCGTTGGGGCCGATCAGCGCGGTGATCTCGCCGCGCTTGGCGGCGAAGGACAGATCGCCGATGGCCACCAGGCCGCCGAACTTCATCGACAGATGATCGACCTGCAGGATAGCGTCGTTCACGCCGGAATTGGCCTTCTGAACAGGGTTCGCATTCATCAGCCGTGTCCTTCCTTGGTGAAGGAGCTTGAGACAGCCTTTCGCTCCTTGAGGAAGGCGGTTGGTTCACGACTGCCGACGAAGCCGCGCGGCTTCCACAGCATGACGATGACCATGGCCATGCCGAACAGAAGCATGCGGTAGAGTTCCGGTGTGAAGTCCGGTCCGAAGACCTGCTTGAGGAAGTCGAGTTCGCGCAACGCCTCGGTACCGCCGATCATCACCATTGCGGCGACCGCGATGCCGACCAGCGAGCCCATGCCACCGAGAACGACGATGGCCAGGATGATGGCCGATTCCAGGAAGACGAAGGATTCCGGGCTGACGAAGCCCTGCCGTGCGGCGAAGAACGCGCCGGCGAAGCCGCCGAACATCGCACCCGTGGCAAAGGCTGTAAGCTTCGTAGTGGTGGTGTTGATGCCGAGCGAACGGCAGGCGATCTCGTCCTCCCGCAACGCTTCCCAGGCACGGCCGACCGGCATGCGCCGCAGCCGGATGGTAACGAAGGCTGTCAGCAGCGCCAGCGCCAGGATCAGGTAATAGAGGAAGATCTTGTAGTAGGCGCTCGATGTCGCGAGATGCAGCACCTTGGCGATGTAATTGGGGTCCGACACGTTGAAGGTCATCAGGCCGAAGAAGGTGACCTTCGGAATGCCGGAAATACCGGCCGAACCGTTGGTGACCTCACGCCAGTTGATCAGGACCAGGCGGATGATCTCACCGAAAGCCAAGGTGACGATCGCCAGATAGTCGCCACGCAGGCGCAGCACCGGAAAACCGAGCAGCACGCCCCAGAAGGCGGCCATGGCGCCGGCGGCCGGCAAAAGGATCCAGAACGACAGGCCGTATTGCGTGCCGAGCAGCGCATAGGCATAGGCGCCGACCGCGTAGAAAGCGACATAACCGAGGTCGAGCAGGCCGGCGAGGCCGACGACGATGTTCAGGCCCCAGGCCAGCATCACATAGATCAGGATCTGGATGCCGAAATTGTCGACCCATTTCAGCGAACCTTGCAGACCGCCGACGAACGACCAGGACATCAGCGACAGGATCGCCACTACCAGGATCGGATAGAGGATCAGCGCGGCAATGCCGAGTTTGGTGAAGTTGGCATGGATGAAGCCCCGGAAATAATAGATCACGCAGGCCAGCACATAGATGACTGCCAGGGCGCGCAGGAACTGCAGATAGCCCGCCGGCTCCGCTCCCACCCATCCGACGAGAGAGCTGTTGACCGCAAACAACACCACCGCCGCGACCAAGGCCACGATGAAGGCCGGCAACTGGAAGAAGCGTGACGCCACGCTGGCCGGCAGCAGGCCGGTGGCGACGTCGGTGATCTTCTGGTTGGCGAGGAAGGGCTGGCCATAAGCGACATAGAGGAAGCGCCCGACAGCCGTGGCGATCACCACGGCGGCAAGCAGGCCCCAGCGTGTCGTCAGGACCAGTTCATTGGAAATGTTCTGGCCGGTCTTCAGGCCGATGAACAGCACGAACAGGCCGAACGATATGGCAGCGGCATAAAGTGCCTCGCGCAACGCGCGCTGCATGGGGGTGGCGACGGTGTCGCGCTCCGGAGATACGGTGACGGCCATAGTCTCAGACCTTTTCGACTTCTGGCCGGCCCAATATGCCGGAAGGCAGGAAGATCAGCACGATGGCCAGGATCGAGAACGCCGCGACGTCCTTGTAGTCGATCGAGAAATAGGCCGACCACATGCTCTCGATGAAGCCGATCATCAGCCCGCCGACCACCGCCCCAGGCAGCGAACCGATGCCGCCCAGCACCGCCGCCGTGAAGGCCTTCACGCCTGGCGTGAAGCCATCCGAGAAGGCAATGACGCCGTAATACATCAGGAACAACGTGCCGGCGACCGCGGCAAGGGCCGCACCCATGATGAAGGTGATCGAGATGGTACGGTCGACATCGATGCCGAGCAGCGCCGCCATCTTGCGGTCCTGCTCACAGGCCCGTTGCGCTCGCCCGAGCGAGGTCTTGTTGACCAGATACCAGAACAGCGCCAGCAGCAGCGCCGTGACGACGACGATGATGATCTGCTTCAGCGACACGCTGATGCCGTTGATGTTGTAAACCTGGCTGACCATCGGCGGGATCGGCTTGTTGCGTGGACCCTGCGTCACCTGGACGAAGTTCGACAGCGCGATCGACATGCCGATGGCAGTGATCAGCGGGGCCAGTCGGAACGAACCGCGCAACGGCCGGTAGGCGACCTTTTCGATCGTCCAGTTATAGAGGCTGGTGAGCAGCATCGCCACGATCATCATGATCAGCAGCGCCAGCACAACCGGCACCGAATAGAACAGCGCGCCAAGGGCGAGGAAGACGATCAGTGCCGTGAAGGCACCCACCATGAAGATGTCGCCATGGGCGAAATTGATCATGCCGATGATGCCGTAGACCATCGTGTAGCCGATCGCGATCAGCCCATAGATCGATCCCAGCGTCAGCCCGTTGATAAGCTGCTGGACAAAATACTGCATGTGTACATGGCTCCCCTGGAATGTCGCCCATGCAGACGCATTCCTTTTCGTATTTCCCCTAGTCGTAAAGTTTCGAGCCCGGATTGCAACGTCATTTTTCAATCGTCATGCGTGTTTTCGAAGCACGCTGTCCGATTGCCCGTTTTCCATCATCCAGCCCCTGGACTATCGCGGACCCTACCATTGGCATAACGCAATGTCTTTGACGATTCGACCGCATCATGCGCTCCGTTTCGAAGAAATCGCCGTCAAAATTAGGTGATGAAAGGAATCCTTGCGTTTTTGGCACGATCCATTTTTCAGGCCGTTGCTTTCCGCAAGGTCAGGAGTCCCATCACTTGACAACAAATCCGTGCGCGAAAGGGTCGCGGTCGTCGATGAAGATGGTGTTCAGTCCGGTCATCCGCGCCCAGCCGCCGATCGAGGGAATGATGGCCGGCTTGCCGGCCACGCTGACATCCTTTTCGACCTTGCCCTTGAACAGCGAACCGATGATCGATTCATGGACGAAGCTGTCGCCGGCCTTGAGTTTGCCCTTGGCATGAAGCTGCGCCATGCGCGCCGAGGTGCCGGTGCCGCAGGGCGAGCGGTCGATCGCCTTGTCGCCGTAGAACACGGCATTGCGGGCATCCGCGCCATCCACCGTCGGCGCACCGGTCCACAGCATGTGCGACAGCCGGTTGATGCCAGGGCTCTCGGGATGGACGAAGGAATATTTCTCGTTGAGCCGCTGGCGCACCACCGGGCTCCAGGCGATGAAGTCGCCCGCCGAATAATCGGCCATGTCGCGATAGTTCTTCTGTGGTTCGACGATGGCGTAGAAGTTGCCGCCATAGGCGACATCGACGGTGATTTCGCCGAGCCCAGGGCATTCGACCGTCAGCCCCTCGGCATGGAGGAAGGACGGCACATTGGTGATGCGCACCTCCTCGACATAGTCGCCGACCTGTTTGTATTCGGCGATGACAAGGCCGGCCGGCGTGTCGAGCCGAAGCACGCCCGGCGTCTTCGGCTTGATCAGTCCGTGCTCGATGGCCATCGTCACCGTACCGATGGTGCCATGACCGCACATCGGCAGGCAGCCGGAGGTTTCAATGAACAGGATGGCGATGTCGCAATCCTCGCGCGTCGGCGGATAGAGAATCGAACCGGACATCACGTCGTGGCCGCGCGGCTCGAACATCAGCCCGGTGCGTATCCAGTCATACTCGGCCAGAAAATGCGCACGCCGCTCCATCATCGTCGCGCCCTGCAGCAGCGGGCCGCCGCCAGCGACCAGCCGCACCGGATTGCCGCAGGTGTGGCCGTCTATGCAGAAGAAGGATTTCTTGGCCATGACGCTCCTCGAAAATCAAAACCCGAAAATATCAAAATCGTTGCGGACTGAAGGGGGCCAGATCGATCGGTGGAGTCTGCCCCAGGACAAGATCCCTGATCAACCGTCCGGTGGCCGCCGCCTGGGTCAGGCCGAGATGGCCATGGCCGAAGGCATAGACCACCGACCGCTTTCCCGGCGCGCCGCCGATGACTGGCACTGAATCCGGCAGCGAGGGGCGGAACCCCATCCATTCGCGCCCACCCGAGGGATCGAGCCCCGGCAAGAATTTCTGTGCCTTCCGCAGCAGCGCTTTCGACCTGGCATAATTGGGCGGCCGCTCGATGCCGCCGAGTTCAACGGCGCCACCGACACGCAGGCCCGTTTCGAGCGGCGTGACGACGAAACCATGGCCGGAGAAGATCAGCATCCGCTTCACGTCGAAGGCACTCGTCGGCAACGTGGTGTTGTAGCCGCGCTCGGTCTCCAGCGGAATGCGATCGCCGAGCTGCCGCGCCAGCAGATGCGACCATGCGCCGGCGGCGACGACGAGGTGTCGCGCCTGCCTTGTGGTGCCGTCTGCCAACGTCAGCGTCGCACCATCCTGATCCACCGCGACTTGGCTGATTCGGGCCAGCTCAAAGCGGGCGCCCTTGGCCTGCGCATAGGCCCACACCGCCTTGCCCAGCAGTTTCGGGTCGGCGACCGTCTTCCATCCCGGCACGAACGTGCCTTTGATGAAGCGCGGCGACAGCCCCGGCTGCAAGGCGGCCAGTTCCTCGCCCTCGACATGGCGGAAACCGATGCCGAAACGCTCACGCGCCGCCCAGCCGGGCAGCCCGGCCTGAAATTCGGCTTCGCTTTCATAGAGCTCGAGCGAGCCATCTTCGCGCAGCATCGACCGCGTGCCGGAGCGATCGAGCAGGCCCATCCACTCCGCTTCGGCGAGCTTCATCATGCCCGCCTGAGCGGCAAGGCTCGCCTCGTATTTCCCGGGCGCCCCGGCGCGCCAGAAGCGGATTAGCCAGGGCAGAAGCCTCGGCAGATGGGCGGGCGGAATGCTGAGCGGGCCAAGCGGATCGGCCAGCCATTTCGGCAGCTGCCGGATCATGCCCTTGTGGGCCAGCGGCAGCACGTCGGAGAAGGCGAAGGCGGCGGCATTGCCGGAGCTCGTCTCCTCGCAAATGCCGGTGCGGTCGAAGACGGTGGCCCTGCGTCCGGCCTCGGCGAGAGACGCAGCGGCACAGATGCCGATGATGCCGCCACCGATGATGGCGATGTCGATTGGAACATCGCTATTCATCTTTGTACGTCACCCCTGCATGCATGTCCCAGTCTCCGCCCCGCTCGCTTCATACCAGCTCAGAACTGCGGCAGTGTCGGCCGCACGGCGAGCGCATCCTTGACGATCTTCTCGACAGCCTTGCGGCGCTCTCCAGACAGCGGCTGGCGCGGCATGCGAACGCGGTCATTTGTGTTGATCGCGAACACTTCGGCAAGCTTGATGTTTTGGACCAGGTAAGTCGAGACATCGAGATCGAGCAGCGGCCGGAACCAGCGGTAGATGGCGAGCGCCTCCTCGCGGCGGCCCTGCTTCATCAGCTGGAATATGGCGACGGTCTCGCGCGGGAAGGCTGTGACCAGTCCCGCGACCCAGCCGATGGCGCCGACCGACAGCGCCTCGAAGGCCAGATTGTCGACGCCGGTGAACAGGTCGTAGCGAGTGCCCAGGCGATTGATGATCTCGGTCGAACGACGGATGTCGTCGGAGGATTCCTTGATCGCGACAAAGCGCTTGTCCGACGCCAGCTCCTCCATCTGGTCGACGGTGACGTCGACGCGGTAGGCAAGCCGGTTGGAGTAGATCATGACCGGCAGGTCGCCCGCCTGCGCGACCGCGCGCAGCGCCCCGACGGTCTCTTCCGCATTGGTGTGGTAGATCGGGCTCGGCACGACCATGAGGCCATTGGCGCCTTCCCGGCTCGCGCGCTTGGCGATGCTGGCCGCCTCGCGTGTGCCGGCCTCGTTGACGGTCAGCAGCACCGGCTTCTTGCCGGCGACCTTCTGTGCGGTCTTCAGCACCTCGATCTTCTCGTCGGGCGACAGCATCGGCCCCTCGCCGAGCGATCCGCAGACGATGATGCCGTCGCAGCCGGCCTCCATCTGCAGGCTGAAGCACCGCTCCATCTCGGCATGATCGAGACGATCATCCGCGGTGAATTTGGTCGTGACGGCAGGAAAAACTCCGGTCCACATGATCATCTCTCCATCTGATATATCAGTGGTATATCTATTAACAAACCCGCTGTCAATGCGGATTCCGTTATGATATATTCAAGATATATCAGGAGAGCGCATTTGATATCCATGGCAGCAAACACCTCGGCGGAGCCAGCCGCGACCAGGGCCTACCATGTGCTCGAGCACATGATCGTCACGCTCGAACTGGCCCCGGCAAGCTTCGTCACCGAGGGCGCTCTGATCGACAGGCTCGGGCTTGGCAGGACACCAGTGCGCGAGGCGATCCAGCGGTTGGCCTGGGAAGGGCTGCTTGACATCAGGCCGCGCGCCGGGATCGCCATCGCCCCGCTCCATGCCGGCGACTGGCTGCGCGTCCTCGATGCACGTCGCGGCGTCGAGGTGGTGCTCGCCCGCTCGGCCGCCCGCTTCGTCACCCGCGAAGCCGCCGACTTGTTTCACGAAGCAGCGCTCGCCATGCAGAAAGCGGTGATCTCGGGCAATGTGCTTGCCTTCATCCAGGCCGACAAGGCACTCGACGAAGCGCTGGCGCTGGCTGCCGACAATCCCTTCGCCGCCCGTTTGGCCGCCCCCTTGCAGACCCACAGCCGCCGCTTCTGGTTCCGCTACAAGGCCGAAACCGGTCTTGCCGAATCCGCCGAGCACCATGTAGCGCTGATCCGCTCGATCCTTGCGGGCGACGAAGAGGCCGCGGCCAAGGACGCCAAACGCCTGATGGCGCTGTTGCGCGGCCACGCCGAGACGGCCGCCACGCGCTGAACGTCCTTTTATATCCGGTGCGCTCTCGTCGTTGGCGCTTCCTCGAAGCTCGGGTTAAGTCCCGGGCAAGGCAGCCGCCGCCATCAACGGACCGTCCCAGCCTTCGCCTGCCGTGATGACGCAGCTCTAACCATGCGTGTCGGTGGCAAGAATTGTCCAGGTGCCCTGGTCGGAGACGAATATCTCAAGAATCAGGCTCGGGTTGACCAGGCCCCGCGCCGCTTCGCTTTCGTGGAATTTTTCCCCGAGCGCTTTGATCATATCCGCACGGGCCGCGCATTGCTCTGCCATCGCCGGGGCGGCCGGAAACGCGGAAACCGCCGCGAAAAATAGCGTTGCCACAAGACGGGTCATCTGACACCTCCTTGCGCCAGACGATGTCCCCGAAGCTGTCGCCAGCGCCGTTGCTTGATCTGCCGTACCTCCTTGCGGCAGGACTGCAAACCAAGACGGCAGATGCTACTTGGTTCCATCACATTAGCGTTCAACGGATAGGGTCGCCACCGATTGCAAAAAAACGCCCGGGCGCGAGCGCCCGAGCGTTGAATCCAAACCAATTTGTTGTCCGGTCAGTTCATCGTCGGGATGACGAATTCGGCACCATCCTTGATGCCGGACGGCCAGCGCGAGGTCACCGTCTTGGTCTTGGTGTAGAAGCGGAACGCGTCCGGGCCGTGCTGGTTGAGATCGCCGAAGGAAGATGCCTTCCAGCCGCCGAAGGTGTAGTAGGCGATCGGCACCGGGATCGGCACGTTGATGCCGACCATGCCGACCTGGACACGGCTTGCAAAGTCGCGCGCGGCATCGCCGTCACGGGTGAAGATGGCGACGCCATTGCCCATCTCGTGATCGTTGGCGAGCTTGATCGCGCTCTCATAGGTCGGCGCGCGCACAACAGAGAGCACCGGCCCAAAGATCTCTTCCTTGTAGATGCGCATATCGGCGGTCACGTTGTCGAACAGGCAGCCACCCATATAGTAGCCGTCTTCATAACCCTGCATCGAGAAGCCGCGGCCGTCGACGACCAGCTTGGCGCCTTCCTTGACGCCGGTGTCAACATAGCCCTTAACGCGTTCCAATGCCTGCGCCGTCACCAGCGGGCCGAAATCGGCGGAAGAGTCCGTCGAAGGACCGACCTTCAGGCTTTCAACGCGCGGGATCAGTTTTTCCATCAGCCGGTTGGCGGTATCGTTGCCGACCGGGACGGCGACCGAGATCGCCATGCACCGCTCGCCGGCCGAGCCGTAGCCGGCGCCGATCAACGCATCGACGGTCTGGTCCATGTCGGCATCGGGCATGATGATCATGTGGTTCTTGGCGCCGCCGAAGCACTGCACGCGCTTGCCGGCGGCCGTGCCGCGCGAATAGATGTAATGGGCGATCGGCGTCGAGCCGACAAAGCCGATGGCCTTGATGTCGGGATCGTCGAGGATGGCGTCGACCACGTCCTTGTCGCCGTTGACGACGTTGAGGATGCCTGCCGGCAGGCCGGCTTCGAGGAACAGTTCGGCAATGCGCATCGGCACGCCGGGATCGCGCTCCGAAGGCTTCAGGATGAAGGCGTTGCCGCAGGCGATGGCCGGCGCGATCTTCCACAGCGGGATCATTGCCGGGAAGTTGAACGGCGTGATGCCGGCGACGACGCCGAGCGGCTGGCGCATCGAATAGACGTCGATGCCGGGGCCGGCGCCGTCGGTGAATTCGCCCTTCATCATATGCGGCGCGCCGATGCAGACTTCGACCACTTCGAGGCCGCGCTGGATGTCGCCCTTGGCGTCGGCGATCGTCTTGCCATGCTCACGCGCCAGGATGTCGGCCAGTTCGTCATAGTCGCGGGCGACCAGTTCGAGAAACTTCATCAGCACGCGCACGCGGCGCTGCGGGTTGGTCGCGGCCCATTTCGGCTGCGCTGCCTTGGCATTCTCGACCGCCGCGCGCAGTTCCGCCTGCGAGGCCAGCGCCACCGTGCCGCGCACGGAGCCGTCCATCGGCTGCATGACATCCTGCTTGCGGCCGCTGGTCCCGGCGACATGCTTGCCGCCGATGAAATGACCATAATCGATCATGATTTCTCTCCCTTGTTCGTGATGCTGTATTGTCCGCCTTTGGCCGGCGGATGGCAACGCGACGGAGAACGCAACCGTTGTGCGAAAAGTAGATAACGAGAGGCACCTGTGCATCAATTGCCGCAAATGATAGGGTGCGCCCGTCTTTACAGGATTTCTCAAGGTTGAGCTTCGTCACACCCCCCTCTGTCCTGCCGGACATCTCCCCCGCAAGGGGGGAGATCGGATGCAGCGGTCGCTTTCGCAAATCTTCAGCTCCGCAAAAGAGGCTCTGTCAGCGGAGCTGCCAATCTCCCCCCTTGCGGGGGAGATGTCCGGCAGGACAGAGGGGGGTGGGCGGGAACGCGACGCTCGTCATTAGATCGGACCATCCCCATGAACTGGGATGACGTCCGCATCTTCCTCGCCGTGGCGCGCGCCGGCCAGATCCTTGGCGCGGCCAAACGGCTGGAGCTCAACCACGCCACTGTCTCGCGCCGCATCGCCGCACTCGAGGATGCGCTGCGGGCAAAGCTGTTTCGCCGGTTGACCACCGGCAGCGAGCTGACGCCTGCCGGCGAGCGCTTTCTCGACATTGCCGAGCGCATGGAAGGCGACATGATCGCCGCACGTTCGACCGTTGCCGGCGAAGGCGACGATGTCTCCGGCACGGTGCGCATCGGCGCGCCGGACGGGTTTGGTGTCGCCTTCCTGGCCAAGCGCCTTGGCGCGCTGACCGCCCTGCACCGCGAGCTGACGATCCAGTTGGTGCCGGTGCCGCGCTCCTTCTCTCTGTCGCGGCGCGAGGCCGACATCGCCATCACCGTCGAGCGGCCGACGGAGGGTCGGCTGGTGGCGGGAAAGCTGGTCGACTACTCGCTCGGCCTGTTTGCCTCCCGCGCCTATGCTGACGTGCATGGTTTGCCCCAAACCGCCGCCGAGCTTGGCCAGCACACATTGATCGGCTATGTGCCGGACCTCATCGTCAGTCCCTCGCTCGACTACGCGGCCGAATTCAGCGCCGACTGGCGCACCAGCTTCGCCATCTCCTCGGCGCTCGGCCAGGCCGAAGCGGTGCGCTCGGGCGCCGGCATCGGCATCCTGCACACATTCGTCGCCCGCTCGATGCCGGAACTTGTGTCCGTCGATGCTGTCGCGCCCATCCGCCGTGCCTACTGGCTGGTCTATCACGAATCGGTCAGGCCGCTGCGCCGCGTCCAGATCGTTGCCAGCTTCATCACCAAGGCAGTGGAGCGGGAGCGAAACCTGTTTGTCTGATGCATGTCGCCCAAAAGTGATCTCGGTTTTGAGAGAACGACATGCATAAAACAAAGACGCTAAAGCGCATCGCATGAATCCGATCAAACGCGATGCGCTTTAGCCGTGCCGCCTTTTCCTTGCCACAAAACCGGCCAGTGTGGCATCAGGCGTGCGGTCGCCGGCTGTGGGCGGACGCCGCGCGCAGGGACATCTTTCAGAAAGCTGGCGCGAATAGACATGCGAGCCGTTCTTGCCATCCTGCCGCTGCTTTTCGTTTCCGCTTGCGCCAATCCGTGGACGAAGGTCCCGGAAGCCGAACTGCCCAAGCCGATCCGCTACGCCATGGCGCGGCCTTCGCCTTTCGTCTTCGGCAGTTATTGCGGCCCTGGCACCCGCACCGGCGATCTATCGGCCCGGCCGGCCGACCGCCTCGATGCGGCCTGCCAGGCGCATGACGCCTGCTACATCGCCCGCCACAACCATTGCGACTGCGATGGCGCCCTGGTCGCCTCGGCGAAAGCGATCCGCGACGACAAGACAACGCCACGCAAAATGCGCGGCGAGGCCGAACTGCTGATCGCCACCTTCACCATTCCCGTCTGCAAGGTCTTCCCGCAGGGCTTCATGCCACCGCGCGATCCGGCGCAATTGAGCGCCCTGAAGGCCGGAGCGACCGGGTGAAGGGTCGCGCATCCATCACCATCGTTCTGTTCGGGCTGGCTGTCCTTGCCGGTTGTGCCGGTACTGGTCGCAATGCCTGCGATCTCCTGCAAGGTCAGAGCGCTTGTGCGCGACCCGCGCTCTCCGCCGAGACAGCTGGGCCGCGGATCGCCGCCGCGCAGTTTTTCGGTGACGCCGGCACCAGCGACTACGAAAAGCGGTTCCTGGCGCTGCTCGCCCACCAACAGCTTGGCGCCATGGACCGCGCCAACGGCACCGGCCCTTTCGGCCATGACCGCCATGAGATCCGCAACAGCGATTTCCAGGCGACCTACCGGACGCTGCAACAACTGGCCGGGCCGGTCGCAGAAATGCATCTGCCGCAAGCCGGCGCCAGCAGCGGCGAGGGTCATTTCGAAGGACGCTGGCGGGTGTCGCGGCAAACGCTCTACATCGATGCGGCGGCGCGGCCTTCGGCACCCAGGGTCTTCGATTTCTCCGGCCTGCAGGCACGCAGCGTCGAGATCGTGCTGCGCCAGGCCGGCAAGCAACCCGCCGTCATCGAGGGCGCCTGCGACGGCACGCTGGCAATCCGTGCCGGCGCCGATTCACGCACCATCGCCACGGGCACGGCATTCCGCTTTCGCCTGGCCGGCGAGGACGACACGGTCAGCCTGTTTCCAAGCGAGAGCCTGAACCGCTGCACGGCAAGGATCCGCTCCAGCCTTGCCCCGGCCGGCGCGCCGCTCACCATCCAGCGCGAAGAGACCGCCGATCCGGCTCTCGCCGCCTTCGACAGCCGCTACGAGCGTTGCCCTACGCCAGACCCAACCGGCCTCGATCCTCTCAGCCGGGCCTTCTATGCCAGCCGCTGGCTCTCGCAGACCTGTGCCTTGCCGATCGGAAAGCCGCGCCTGCTGCGCAAATCGCGCGACGGCTTCAACGCCAAGGTCGAGGCGCTGATGGGAGCACCACTGTCCGACAGCGCCATCGACAAGGGCGATCCGGAACTGCCGCTCGATTTCTCCAGGGCGCCAAGGCTGAAGCTGATCTATCTGTCGTCGCTGGAGTTCAAGGCCGACTTCTCCGGTCGCATCATCGAGCGGTTGATCCGCCATCATGCAGCACTAGGCACCAAGGTCCGCATCATCGTCACCGACGTTCTGGAGCGCGACAAGGACGACGCCCTGCTGCACCGGCTGGCCGCCGAATTCCCCAATGTCGAATTGCAAGAATATCGCTGGCGGGCGGACCATGGCGCGCCGATCGACGAGCAGACCTCACAACTGCACAAGGTCCATCACGTCAAGATGCTGGCAACGCTTGCCGACGATCCCGGGCGCTCACGCGCCATCATCGGTGGCCGCAACATCCATGACGGCTTCCTGTTCCACCAGCCGATCGATCTGTCGCGCTATCCAGACCTTGAGCAATACGACAAGACCGACGGGTTTTCGCTGAACTACTATTCGAACTGGAGCGACTTCGACATCGAGTTCGCCGATCCGGCCACGGTCGAAACGCTGGCTGCGCATCTTTCGACAATGTGGCTGCGCGACGCCGACACCAATCTGGCGCGCCCCTTCTCCATTCCGGTCCGGTCCGACGGCGCCCGCCCGTCAGGCACGGCACGACACTTCATTTCGGTGCCTTACGAGGATGGTCATGCGCTGGAGGACTATTTCGTCGAGCTGGTCGACGCCGCCCGGCACCATATCCAGATCGTCAACCCCTACCTCAACCTGACGCCCAAGCTTGCCCAGGCTGTTGACCGGGCGCTCGCCCGCGGCGTCAGGATCGACATTGTCGGCCGCATCGATCTCAAGGGCGATATCGGCGGCAAGTTTCTCACCGCGCTCAACAAGCTGTTCGTCGAGAAATATGGCGACCGCATCAACATCCGCGAGTTCAAGTCGCCTGACGTGGTGCTGCATTCCAAGATCATGATGATCGACGAAAGGCTGGTCGCCATCTCGTCGGTCAATCTCAACAACCGCAGCTTCTTTCACGACTCGGAGAACGGCATGATGGTGCTCGATCCGGCCTTCTACACCAGGATGAAGCCGATCTATGACGACTATGTCGCCCACTCGAACCCGGTCGCCACCAATGTGACGATACCGTGGGCCTACCGGCTGCTGTTCGACGAGGACTGGGTCCGACAGGCGTTCTGACCTCTTATCGCAGATAACGCTCCTGAGCGAGGTCGCGGACATCGATGTCCGGCACCCGGCTGGAGATGATGTCGGCCAGAACCTTGCCCGAGCCGCAAGCCATGGTCCAGCCGAGCGTGCCGTGGCCGGTGTTGAGATAGAGATTGGAGAGCTCGGTGCGGCCGATCAGCGGCGGACCGTCCGGCGTCATCGGCCGCAGCCCGCACCAGAACGTCGCGTCCCGCATCGCGCCGGCGCCCGGAAAGAGATCGCCGACCGAGTGTTCCAGCGTGCGCCGCCGCGATTCGTGCAGCCTGAGGTCGAAGCCGGAAATCTCGGCCGTACCGCCAACCCGGATGCGGTCGCCGAGCCGGGTGATCGCCACCTTGTAGGTCTCGTCCATCACCGTCGACACCGGTGCCGCGGCGGCGTCCTTGATCGGCACGGTGATCGAATAGCCCTTGACCGGATAGACCGGGATCGGCCGCTTCACCCGGCGCATGAAACCTGCCGAATAACTGCCCAGCGCCATCACATAGGCGTCGGCGGTCTTCCAGCCTTTGCTGGTGCTGAGATTGGCGATGCGGTTGCGGCTGCGGATGACGCGCCAGATCGTCACGTCGTATTCGAACTTGACGCCGCGGGCCACACAGAGTTCGGCCAGCCTGTCGGTGAACATCTTGCAGTCGCCGGTCTCGTCGTGCGGCAGCCTGAGGCCGCCGACGAACTTTTCGCGCACCCCGGCAAGGCCAGGCTCAGCCGCGATGCAACCGTCCTGCTCGAGGATCTCGTAGGGCACGCCGTACTTCTTCAGCACCTCGACATCGCCGCCGGTGCCGTCGAGCTGCTTTTGCGTACGGAACAGCTGCAGCGTGCCCTGGGTACGCTCGTCATAGGCGATGCCGGTCGCTTCGCGCAGCGCCTTCAGCGTGTCGCGGCTGTATTCGGCGAGCGGAACCATGCGCGCCTTGTTGATCGCATAGCGCTCGGCGGTGCAGTTGCGCAGCATCTTGATCAGCCATGTCCACATATGCGGATCGAAGGCCGGCCGCACCACCAGCGGGCCATGCTTCATCAGCAGCCATTTGATCGCCTTCAGCGGAATGCCGGGTCCGGCCCAGGGCGAGGCGTAGCCGGGCGAAATCTCGCCGGCATTGGCGAAGCTGGTTTCCAGCGCCGGGCCTTTCTGGCGGTCGAGAACCGTCACCTCGTGGCCGGCCTCGGCAAGGAAGTACGCCGTGGTCACTCCGATGACGCCGCCGCCCAGCACCATGATCTTCATCGTTCACTCCTTGCCGCGCCGCACGTCCTAGGGACGCCTGGACGCGGCCGCATTTCCGATTTGCGCACGATCCCCGGCGAAAATCGATGCCGACTTTCGGGATCGTGCAGTGTTGCCTGTTCACGCCGCCGTGGGACCGGGGTCGTCATCCCCTGTCTGCCGCATTCCGGCCCTTTCGCCAAGGGGCCGCCAATCGGCTGCGGCGCTGTAGACGAGGGTGAGCCCATGCGGCCGTCGCGCCTCGACTTGGGATCTCTCCCTGACGGCACGCCGCGCGGCCTCCGGCTGGTAGAGCACGGTTGCGACCAGGACCGACTCCCGCCTGCCGTCGGCCTGTTCGATCCATGCAGTCCGGCCCTCGGCCATGCCGAGCATGCAAAGCCCCCGCCTTGTCATGATCGACAGGCTGGAGCCGACCGGACCGCGCACCTCGTTCTGCACCAGGGTCCGGGTCTGGGCAGGGCCGGCATCGACACGAAACACCAGCCTGCTGTTCAGCGTCACGATATCGGATCCGACCGAATCGATCGCGACGACCTCGGCTTTGGAAAGCTTGTCTTCAAGCATTGGAACAATCGGATCCGCGAAAGCCCGCCGACGCTCCAACATGATCTCGAGGACGGCGAAGTCCTTTGTCGTCAGCCGGAAATTCGCGCCTGTCATCGCCGTCTCCATGATCAGGACCCTTCCCGCCCGCAGGCCGGCGCATCGACCACTTCGATGGTCGCCGACAGTTCCCGGCCGCCACGACTGCTCCAGCGCACTGTCTGCCCGATGGTGGCGCCGATGAGCGCCGTCCCCAACGGCGTCAGCACCGAGATCCTGTTTTCACTGATGTCGGCATCGCCGGGATAGACCAGTGTGATGCGCTCCCCGCCATCGTTGCGGATTGTCACCGTCGAACCCATCCGCACCACGTTGGCCGGCATGGAAGCCGCTGCCGTGACGATGGCGCGGTCCATTTCCGAAAGCAGTTCTTCGGCCGTCTCGGGCACGCGGTCGAGCGACGCCCGCGCCAGGCCGGTCAGCCTGTGGTGGTCGGCATCGCTGACCAGAGGCCGGCTCGGTGGACGCAATCCTGTTGCATGTTGCATGGCAAACCTCGATGACTTGGCGCATCGAACAGACGCGCGCCTGCCGCCGCACAAACGGTGGCTTGATGAAAAGCCGGCAGCCGCGAAGCTGTCTGGCTCGGGAATGATGATCAGGTAGAAATGCCCCGGTTCGGACGGACGCCAAAAGGCGGCCGCGCCGGGGCTACGATCCCGCGATCGGGCAGACCCTGAACAAGGTTCTGATATAAGCTGGGTTGCTCATGCAAGGAGCCTTGCCGACAGGCGTCCGCTTGTCAAGCGTGGCCAAACCGCTCAACCGCCGACATAGCGCCGATGGAAGCGCGAGCCGAGGCTGGTCAGAATCTCGTAGCCGATGGTGCCGGCATGGCCGGCAGCGTCGTCGACACTTTGCGAGGGACCGAGCAGTTCGACGAGATCACCCTCGCGCAGCCTGCCGGCCGGCAGGGCGGAAATGTCGAGAATGATCGAGTCCATCGACACTCGCCCGAGGAAAGGCAGGCGCACGCCCTCGAACCAGGCGGCGGACGCGGCGCGGCGCTGCCAGCCATCCGCGTAGCCGAACGAAATCGTCGCCAGCCTGAGCGGGCCTTGCGCTTGATAGGTATGGCCATAGCCGACGCCCGCGCCCTTTTCGACGCTGCGCGTCTGTGCCACCTTTGCCTGCAGCCGCACCACCGGCAGCATCGGATTGGGCTTTGCCGGCGTCGGATTGATGCCATAGAGCGCGGCACCGGGGCGGGCGAGATCGTAGCGAAAGCGTTCCCCAAGAAAGATGCCGGAGGAATTGGTCAGCGAGGCCGGTGCCGCCGGCAGCATCTTGCGCAGCTGCTCGAATGCCAGCCGCTGCCGCTCATTGGCCGGGTGCTCCGGCTCGTCGGCGCAGGCCAGATGACTCATCACGAACCGGATGTCGATGCCGTCGAAGGCCTGCGGATCGGCGGCAACGCGCTCCACATCCCGGGGCGCCATGCCGAGCCGCGACATGCCGCTGTCGACCTGGATCGCGGCCGGCAGTTTTCGGCCGGCGCGGCGAGCCGCCACACGCCAGGCCACCAATTGTTCCGGGCTGTTGATGACGGCGCAAATGTCTGCCGCCACAGCGTCCCGCTCGGCACCGGGCGGAATGCCGTTCAACACGAAAATGGCAGGGCCCGGACCAAGCGAGCGGCGCAGGGCGACGCCTTCGCCCAGGAGCGCAACGAAGAAGACATCGCAGCCTTCGCGCAGCAGCGCCGCCGCGACCTGGCCGGCGCCAACGCCGTAGCCGTCCGCCTTGAGCACACCAGCGCAGGCAACATCGCCCAACCGCGCTTTCAGCCGCCGGTAGTTTTCACGGATTGCACCGAGATCGATGGTGAGGATGGCCCCAGCCGCCACTTCGCTTGTGGCGGTGACCTCTTCTGGCGGCGGCTTTTGGGGGGCGTCGTTCATGGCGACCCTTCGCGTGGTAGTGGATACATCAATAGGACCGCCGGGCCGGCGCGGCAACCGCGGTTGTTGTATAGCGGCTATTGCACCAGATGCCGGAACGCCGCCACCACATCCTCATAGACATGGCGCTTGAACGGCACGATCAGGTCGGGCAAATCCTGCATAGGCCGCCATGCCCATTCGTCGAACTCTGCGGTGTGGCCGCCCGGCGGCGGGTTGATCTGGATCTCGCTGGTGTCGCCGTGGAAGCGAAAGGCGAACCATTTCTGCGTCTGGCCGCGATACCGGCCCTTGAAGGCGATGCCGACGAGATGGTCCGGCAAATCATAGTTGATCCAGTCCGGCGCCTCGGCCAGCAGCGAGACGCCTCGCATGCCGGTCTCCTCATAGAGTTCGCGCTCGGCCGCCTGCAGCGGCTCCTCGCCCTTGTCGATACCGCCTTGCGGCATCTGCCAGAGCTGCGTCGTGCCGGCAAATTCGCTGTCCGGTTCGGCAATCCGGTGCCCGACCCAGACAAGGCCCTCGGCATTGAGGATCATCAGCCCGACACAGGGACGATAAGGCAGCGTTTCGCGATCAATCTTTTTAGCCATGCGTGATGGGGTCCAGCCGTTTTGAGAATTCGCTCCGGTGAGGCAGGTGGCGAGCGTTTTCGAGAACCGGAGCGGAGCGTACTTAAAGTACGTGAGCACCGGAAGCGCAGAAAACGTCGACAGATGCCCGCCGGAGTAGAATTATCAAGACGGCTGTTAGCCTTTTTGCGGGTCAATGGCCACCGCTGAAATCGGCACGATCTCGATGCCGCGCTTCTTGGCCTCGACCACCCAGGACGACACCGTATCGACCGTCAGGTCGAAGGCCGAACCGATGCCGACGGCGGTGCCTTTGGCCCGCGCGGTCGCCTCCAGACTGTCGAGCTTCTTCAGGATTTCGCCGCGATCCTGCACGGCATCGATCGCCATGTCGCCGGCGACGAAGGGCACGCCGTCCTTCAGCGCCAGGTCCGGCGCCAGGCTGCGAGCCGACGAGCCGTCATCGATATAGGCAAGGCCGCGTTTGCCGAGCTCGGCGATGAACGGCTCCATCGCCGCCGCGTCGGCGGAAAAACGGGCGCCCATATAGTTCATGACGCCGGTATAGTTGGTCGTCCGCGACAGTGCCCAGTGCAGGCTTTTCAGGTTCTCATCCGCGCTCGCCGCCACCGTCAGCGTGTTGCGGCCCGGATTTACCTTCGGATAATCGAACGGTTCGAGCGGCACCTGCATGACGATCTCGTGGCCGCTCTGCCTGGCTGCCTGCATCCACCGGCCGATGCTGTTGCCTTGCGGCGCGAAGGCCAGCGTCACTTCCGCCGGCAGCTTGGCGATGGCCGCCTGGGTGCCGGTCTGCGAAACCGAAAGCCCGCCGATGACGATCGCCACCCGTGCGCCGCGCCCGCCCGACCAGGGCCGCGCATAGACGTCGAACGGCCGTCTGCCATCGGTGGCGCGCACCGGCAACGGCCCAGTCTCGCTGGTCTCGATCAGCGCCTTGTCGGGAATATGCGCGATCTTCAGGTTCTGGCCGATGGTCGACGGATCGCGAATGACGATCGCTGCCTTGGGCGGCCCATCGCCCTCCTCCGTCTGCACATGGATGATCTGCGGCCCGCCTGATTTGACCGGCGCCTCCGGCTTCGGTGCCGCCGGGGCCAATGCAGGCGGCGCAGGGGCAGGTTCGGCCGCCGCGGTCACTTTCGGCGTTGAAACTGCAACCTCTTGCGGCTTTCGAAACGGCTTTTCCCTGAGCGCGATCGCGCCGGAGACGCCTGCCACCGCCAGCACGGCCACGGTCGCCATGATCGCACCGCCGCTGAGCTTGCCGGCGGCGCGCGGCGGCCGGACTGCCTGTCCGAGCGGGCGTTCGATGTCCTTGCCGATGTCAGCCAAGCCTAATCCCCGGGCGCATGGCTCCGAAGGCGAAGCCGCTTCGAAAGGACATGCGCGAATTCATCAATCCCGGCGCACCCCGCGCCATGTCTTGGGAGCTTTGCCTCGCCCCCCGAATCAAACTGCCGGAACCTTTCGGTCCCGGCAGCATCGCATTGCTTCCATCAGGCTCAAACAGAAAGATGGAGCGGCGCGTGGCCGCTCCAGATCCTTACTGGTTGAGAACCGCCTTTTGCGGATTGGGCGGGAAGGCCGGATCGGTCTTCTGGCCGCGCAGCAGCTGCTCGGCATAGATGAGCTGCAGATCGTCTTTCGGATCCGGCGGCACATAAGCTGCCGAGCCCGAACCGGTCGTGCTCTCATCGGCGCCCTTGATATGGCCCTTGAGGTCGGATTCGCCGCGCGTCAGGTCCCTGCCCTGCAGTTCCGGCGGCAGCGGCTGGTCGACCTTGATGTCGGGCGTGATGCCCTTGCCCTGGATCGACTTGCCGGACGGCGTGTAATAGAGCGCCGTCGTCAGCCTGAGCGCACCATTCTCGCCGAGCGGAATGATGGTCTGCACCGAACCCTTGCCGAAGGACTGCGTGCCGACCACCGTGACGCGGCGCAGATCCTGCAGCGCGCCGGCGACGATTTCCGATGCACTGGCCGAACCGCCATTGACCAGGACAATCATCGGCTTGCCGTTGATGTCGTCGACCTGCTTGGGCTTGGCGTCGAAGCGGGTGACGTCCTTGGGGTCGCGGCCACGCGTCGAAACGATCTCGCCGCGGTTGAGGAAGGCATCGGACACGCTCACCGCCTGGTCGAGCAGGCCACCCGGATTGAGGCGGAGATCCAGAACGTAGCCCTTCAGCTTGTCGTCGGGAATCTGCTTCTTGATGGTGTCGATGGCGTTCTCGAGGTCGTCATAGGTCTTTTCGGTGAAGGAGGTGATCTTCATGTAGCCGATGTCGTTCTCGACCCGGAACTTGACCGCCTTGACCTTGATGATGTCGCGCACGACCGTCAGTTCGATCGGCTTGTCGGCGCCCTGGCGCAGGATGGTCAGCTTGATCGGCGTGTTGACCAGGCCGCGCATCTTGTCGACCGCATCGTTGAGGGTCAGGCCGCGAACCTCTTCGCCGTCGATCTTGGCGATGTAGTCGCCGGCCAGCACGCCTGCCTTGGCGGCCGGTGTGTCGTCGATCGGCGTGATCACCTTGACCAGGTCGTTCTCCATGGTGACTTCGATGCCGAGGCCACCGAACTCGCCCTTGGTCTGGACGCGCATATCCTGCGCCTGCTCGGCATTCATGTAGGAGGAGTGCGGGTCAAGCGAAGCCAGCATGCCGTTGATGGCATTCTCGACCAGCGACTTGTCGTCGGGCGGTGTCACATACTGTGCCCGCACCCGCTCGAAGATATCGCCGAAGATCGCCAGTTGCTTGTAGGTCTCCGACCCTGCAGCGTTCGCCGCCGAGCCGGGTGCGCCATAGACCAGGCTCATGGCGGACGCGCCCATCAGCGCACCGGCAAACAGAAGCGACAGTTTCCGCATTATTCACGTCCTTCCAGAAAAACGGTCCGCCCACCATGGGGCCGGATCGACGGGTTTTCCATCCTTGCGGAACTCGACATAGAGTTCCGGCGTGGCATTTCCATTCTTCGAAACCGAGGTGCTCGCCACCCGGGCCTCTCCCATCGCACCGATCGGCTCTCCTGCAAGCACTGCTTGACCGGTCGCGACGCTGATTCTGCTCATCCCCGCCAAAACGACATGATAGCCGTCGCCTGCGTTCAGGATCAAGAGTTGACCATAAGACCGAAACGGCCCCGCATAAAGCACATTTCCATCCGCCGGCGCGGTGACGATGGCTCCCGATTGTGTCGCAACCATGTCGCCAAGCATCACCGCGCCGTTACCGTCATCGGCGCCGTATCGCCGTTTGATGCGGCCGGTCACCGGCAGCGCGATCTGTCCTTGCAAGGCTGAAAAGGGTGCCGCGGCGGCAAGTTGGTTGCCTTCCGGCACCGGCAGCGACGCCAATTCCGCCGGCGCAGATGCGTTGTCGCCATCCGCCGTCTTCTGCTCGGCGGCCTTGGCCGCATCGGCGGCCTTGCGGCTCTTGTCGGCCTGCGCTTCGAGCGAGGCGATCAACTCTTTCAGGCTGCCGGCCTTGGCCGCCAGCGCTTCGGATCGCTGCTTTTCCGCGGCCATTTGCGTTTGCGTGTCGGCTTCGAGCTTCTGCTTGGCCTCCAGCAGCATGCCGAGCCGCTTCTTTTCCGCCGTCTGGTCGCCGACCGCCGCCGTCAGCCGCGCCCGTTCGGCCTCGATCGACGCCGTAATCCTGGTTTGTTCCTTGAGATCGGCAAGCAGGCTATCGGTCTGCTGGCGCAGTTCGGGTACCACCGCGCCGAGCAGGATGGCGCTGCGCACCGACGACAGCGCGTCCTCGGGCTTGACCAGGATCGCCGGCGGCGGGTTGAGGCCCATGCGCTGCAACGCGCCCAGCACTTCGGCCAGAACGTCGCGCCGCGCCATCAGCGAGGCGCGGATCTTCTGTTCCTGGCCCTTCAGTCCTTCCAGCCGAGCGCCGATGTCCTCGATGTCCTGGCCGAGCTTCTGCTCGGTCATCGCCGACTGGATCAATGCGGCGGTGATCGAGGCGTGATCCTTCTTGATCGTCGCGATATCGGCGGAGAGTTTGGCCAATCGTTCCGACGACAGCGTGATCTCCTTCGAGACCCGTTCATATTCGGCCCGGCTCTGATCCGGATCGGGAGCCGTGTCGAGCGTGTTTTCCGCCCGCCCCGCATGCAGCGACAGCACAAGTACCGCCGCCGCGATGCCGCAGCGCGCGCGCCAGGAGCCCGTTCTTGATTTGCTGTCTTCAGACATTGAAGCCCGACTCTATGCGTGGCTTCGTTAACGAACAATCAACCATGTTCGAAACCGCCCACTCGATGCAATCTTGCCTCGGCATTGGGGCGGAAATCCGGGTGTGTCGCACCAATTCACCGGTTTACGAGCGATGGTAGGGATGTCCCGAAAGGATGGTGGCCACACGATAAAGCTGCTCTCCCAGCATCACGCGCACCAGTTGATGCGGCCATGTCAGCAATCCGAACGACATCACTAGTTCGGCCTGGTCGCGCAGCGACTGATCGTGGCCGTCGGCGCCGCCGATGGCGATGACCAACGCCTTGCGGCCACCGTCACGCAACAGGCCGAGGCGCCCGGCGAAATCTTCCGAGGAAAAGCTTTTGCCGCGTTCGTCAAGGAGGATCAAAGCGGTTCCGGGCTGCAACTGCGTCTGCAGTTTCTGGCCTTCCTCACGCCGCCGCTCGTTGGCGGTCTGGCCGCGCCCCTCGGCAATCTCGGCAATGCCGCCAAATTCAAGCCCCACTACCGGGCCGCTCTTGGCGAAACGCTCGAAATAGCGGTCGGCCAGCAGCTTTTCGGGGCCGGCTTTCATCCGGCCCACGGCATGAACTGATATCTTCATCCTCGCCTTGTAAGCCGCGCGAACGACTTAGTGGAGCGTTTCTTCCTCGAGGTCCGGCGCCTGCCACATCTTTTCGAGATTGTAGAATTCGCGGACTTCGGGGCGGAAGACATGGACGATGATGTCGCCAGAATCGATCAGGACCCAGTCGGCGCCGGATAGCCCCTCGACGCGCGCGGTGCCGAGACCGGCATCCTTGATCGCTTTGAGAAGATGATCGGCGACAGCCGCGACATGACGGTGCGATCGGCCCGAAGCGACGACCATGTAGTCGCCGAGGCTCGATTTCCCCTGGATGTCGATGGAGACAATGTTTTCGGCCTTGGAGTCTTCCAGACTGGCAAGGACTGTCTTGATGGCGCGGGACACGGCGTCGTCTACGCTGATCCTGGCCGGCGAAGGCATGATATCGGCCTTCTTCCGCAGTGCTGTTCTCAGTGTATTTCCTTTCGCAGCAAGAACAACCAAATCACCCCTTGAAGCAGGTGACACCACTTAGATAGGCAGAGTTCCCTGACAGTTTCAAGACGGGACCCTGCCTCGCACGAACGTATTGTCGCTCTTGTGGTTCCGCCGCACGCCGGAAAAGATCGGAACCCTCACCGCCCGCATGGGTTATCGGCTCACCGACCAACCGGATTTCCCCCATGCCGATCGACCCGCAAAACGCTTTTCTCAGCGTCCAGGCTGGCCTCGCCCAACTGAGCACGCTGATTGTTTCGTACTCCTTCTCGGCCATCGGTGCCGTCATCCTCTTGATTGTCGGCTACATCGTCGCCGGTCTTGCCGAACGTTCGATCTTCGCTGGTCTCGGCCATATCCATGGTTTCGACGCGACGTTGCGGCATTTCTTCTCGAAGATCGTCCGCTACGCCATCCTGATCCTCGTCACCATCATGGTGCTCGGCCAGTTCGGCGTGCAGACGGCCTCGATCATTGCCGCGATCGGTGCCATTGGCCTCGCCATCGGCCTGGCGTTGCAGGGCACGCTGCAAAACATCGCCGCCGGCATCATGCTTCTGGCGCTGCGGCCGTTCCGCATCGGCGAATCCGTCGAGGTCGGTTCGATCGCCGGTACGATCGAGGAGATCGGCCTGTTCGCGACCAAGCTCAGGACGGCCGACGGGGTCTACATATTGGCGCCGAACTCGACGCTGTGGAACCAGCCGGTGCGCAACTTTTCGCGCAACGGCGTACGCCGCAGCGACATCATACTCAGCATCGGCTCCTGGAACGACATCGACAGGGCGCAGAAAGCCTTGCTTGCCATTGCCGCGGCCGAACGGCGAGTGAAACGTGAGCCGGCACCGATCGCTTTCGTCTCGACATTGGGCGACAGCACTGTTTCGATTGCCCTGCGCTATTGGACATCGTCGGCGGACTTCTTCGCCACCCAGACCGATCTCACCAAGCGCGCCAAACAGGAGTTCGATAGCGAAGGCATATCGATCCCGCTGCCGCCGCCGGAAGCGCCCCAACCGGAAGCCCGTCGACAATAGTCGGTTGGCTCAGTGCCGGCCCTCATCGTCCGGTGCGAAGGCAAGTTCGACCGGCAACGGCGCCTGCGCCGTCATCGGTGCGAAGCTGCCGGTTTCACCGACCGGGACCGCACGCGTCGTGAACACGCGCAAAAGCACGAACAGGCAGAAGGCTGCGGCGATGAGAACAGCCACATAGATGAAAGCCTGCGTTCCGAAGACGGCTGAAAGCGCCGTCACGATGCCGGGCACGACGAAACCCGACAGCGACCAGGCAAACAAAAGCGAACTGGACAGCGCCACCATGTCGTCCTTGCCGGCGCGGTCGGCGGCATGTGCGCTGGCCAGCGAATAGATCGATTCCGAGGCGCCGTCCCACACGATATAGATCACAACCAACGCGGCCAACGCGCCGCCATCGAACCCGAGCGCAAACAGGCCGGCAACCATGGCGAGCGCGGATGCGGCGATCAGCACATAGCGGCGGTCGGTTCGGTCGGAAATCCAGCCAAGCGGGATCTGCAGGATCAGCGTGCCGAGAGGCATCGCCGAAAGCAGCAGCGCCACATCGGCCTGGCTGTAGCCCTTGGCCGTGGCGTGGATCGGCGCGAAGCCCGCAATCGACATCGACAGGCCGCCGACCGCAAGCATGCCGGCGACGCCGACCGGTGAAACCCGCCAGGCACGGCGCAGCGCCACCGAGGCCGCCTGCGGTGCCGGCGGCTGGGCAAGTTTGGTCATCCCGACAGGGAGGATCGATAGCGCGGTGAAGACGATGCCGATCAGCGGCGCATCCGCTGTCCTGATATCGACCAGCGCCAGCGTCGCGTAGCCGACGCCGAGCCCGGCGACATAGGCAACGTAGAAGAAAGCCATCACCCGGCCGCGGATGGCGTTGGCAACGGCATCGTTGAGCCAGCTCTGCGCGACGATGAACAGGCCGCAGATGGCAAAGCCGTAGAGCGCGCGGGCGGCTATCCACAGCAGCGGATGGACCCCGGCGCCGACCGCGGCGTTGGCCAGCGCGATCAGCGCCGACAACACCATGAAGGCACGGGCATGGCCGACCCTTCGCACCAGCGGTCCGGTCAGGATGCAGCCCGCCAGCCCGCCGGCCGAAAGTCCGGTGATGATCAGCCCGGCCCAGGTCGGATCGAAACCCTCGGCGCCGAGCCGAACCGGGATATAGGCAAACATCAGCCCGTTGCCGACGGCAATCAGTGCCATCGACACGATGACGCTGGCAATCGCGATCAGCGGCGTGGGCTCGGCGCCCTGCTCGGCTTCGCTGCGGGTTTTCCTGGGAATCGACATGCCTGCTCAGGATTGCCCATGAAACGGGCAAAGGGAGCGATAAAAGCGACATGGCCGGGCGGTCGGGCTCACCCCTTCGCCAGCTTGCGGATCGCGCTCGATGACAGCGACGAGCGCGGGCCGTGGATGAAGGTCCAGGCCGGTGCCTTCATGCGGGCAAGCCGCGGCGCATCGCCCTCGTCGATGCGGGCATAGTCGAAGGTCTTGGCGACGACCGAGGACAGGAACGACAGCGTCGCGCCAGGGCGGTCGATGACGGCGATCGGGAAGGTCATGACGATCTCGCGCCAGCGCTGCCAGCGGTGAAAATCGCGCAAACTATCCGCACCCATGATCCAGACGAAGTCGACACCGGGATTGCGCGCCTTGACCAGCGCCAGCGTGTCGGCGGTGTAGCGGACGTGATGCGCCGCCTCGAAGGCGGTGACCTTGATCTTCGGGTTCTTGGCGATCTGCTCGGACAGCTGCAGCCGCTCGCCCAGCGGCGCCAACTCCCTGGTGTTCTTCAGCGGATTGCCCGGCGTCACCATCCACCACAGCTGGTCGAGCGCCAGGCGCCGCAGTGCAATCTCGGCGACCAGCGCGTGGCCGGCATGCGGCGGATTGAACGAGCCGCCGAACAGGCCGACGGCGAGGCCTTTCTCGGCATGCGGCATTTTGAGATAATGGGAGGGAACGGGGGGGTGGGAAGGGGATAGCATCGCGCTAGGCACCCCCCTCTGCCCTGCCGGCCATCTCCCCCGCAAGGGGGGAGATCAGCAGTTTCGGCGAAGGCGTAAATCTTGCCGCGTTGGAGATCGGCGAAACCCGAAATGCCAGCCAATCTCCCCCCTTGCGGGGGAGATGTCCGGCAGGACAGAGGGGGGTGGCTGGGCGCAAGCTTCAGGCCCTTTGGGCGAAATACGTCAAGGCCTCACCTGTCCAGACCCGCGCACGCGGTATTTGAACGACGTCAGTTGCTCGACGCCCACCGGTCCGCGCGCATGCATCTTGCCGGTGGCGATGCCGATCTCGGCGCCCATGCCGAACTCGCCGCCGTCGGCGAACTGCGTCGATGCGTTGTGCAGCAGGATCGCCGAATCGATCTCGTTGAAGAATTTTTCGACCGCTTGCGCATCCTCGGCGACGATCGCCTCGGTGTGATGCGAGGAAAACGTCTCGATGTGATCGATCGCACCCTTGATACCGTCGACCAGCTTCACCGCGATGATGGCATCGAGATATTCAGTCACCCAGTCGGCATCGGTCGCCGGCCTGGCGTCGAAAAACACTTTCAGCACCTCGGCATCGGCATGGATCTCGCAGCCGGCCGCGCGCAGTGCGTTGAGGATCGGCACCAGATGCGTGGAGGCGACCGCGCGGTCGACCAGCAGCGTCTCTGCGGCACCGCAGACGCCGGTGCGCCGCATCTTGGCGTTGACGGCGATCCGCACCGCCATTTGGAGCTCGGCCGAACGGTCGATGTAGAGATGGCAGATGCCTTCGAGATGCGCGAAGACCGGCACCCGTGCCTCGGCCTGCACCCGCCCGACGAGGCTTTTGCCACCGCGCGGAATGATGACGTCGAGCATACCGCCCAAGCCTTTCAGCATCTCGCCGACGGCGGCGCGGTCGGTGATCGGCACCAGTTGGATGGCGTCCTCCGGCAGGCCGGCTTCCTTCAGCCCTTCGACCAGGCAGGCGTGGATGGCGGCCGAGGAATTGAGCGAATCCGAGCCGCCGCGCAGGATTACCGGATTGCCGGCCTTGAGGCACAGCGCGCCGGCATCGGCGGTGACGTTCGGGCGGCTCTCATAGATGACGCCGACGACGCCGAGCGGCGTGCGCACGCGCTCGATATGCAGACCGTTCGGCCGATCCCATTGTGCGATCACGTCGCCAACCGGGTCGCGCAATTCGGCGATCTCCCTGATGCCGTCGGCCATGGCGCGAATGCGCGCCGGATCGAGCTTCAGCCGGTCCATGAAGGAGGCGGAAAGCCCGGATTCCTGGCCGTTCGAGACATCGATGGCGTTGGCGTCGAGAATGTCTTGCTGCCTGGCGACGATCGCCTCGGCCATGGCGGCAAGTGCAGCATTCTTGGCGGCGGTGGTGGCAATGGCCAACGGTCGGGCGGCAGCGCGGGCGCGGCGGCCGATATCGGCCATCAGCGCCACTGTGTCTTCTCCGGATTTTTCATGCTGCTTCAGCATGCTCATCCTCCGCTTATGGCGCCACCGGCCAGTACTTGGTCGCTAGCCCCTACTTGGGCACCAGAATGACTCACCACAAGGTCGTCGCGGTGGATCATCGCCGAACGCGCCTCGTAGCCGAGCACGGTTTCGATCTCGGCCGTCTTCAGGCCAGCGATCCTTACGGCATCGGCGGCATCGTAGGCAACCAGCCCGCGCGCGATCTCGCGGCCCTCGGGCGACAGGATCGCCACCGTGTCGCCGCGCGAGAAATTGCCGCTGACCAGCTTGACGCCCGCCGGCAGCAGCGACTTGCCCGACAGCAGCGCGCCGATGGCGCCGGCATCGACTGTCAGCCGGCCGGCCGGTTCGAGTTGGCCGGCGATCCAGGTCTTGTAACCCTTGACCGGATTGGAACTCGGCCGGAAGAAGGTGGCGCGTTCGCCGCGTTCGATCGCCATCAGCGGCGACAGCCGCGTGCCCGACGTGATGATCATCGCGGTGCCGGCGGCGGTGGCGATCTTGCCGGCATCGAGCTTCGTGCGCATGCCGCCGCGCGACAGTTCGGAAGCGGCCGCACCCGCCATCGCCTCGATATCGGGCGTGATCCGGTCGACCACCGGAATGAATTTGGCATGGGGGTCACGCGCCGGCGGCGCCGTATAGAGCCCGTCGATGTCTGAGAGCAGCACCAGGAGGTCGGCGCCCATCATGGTGGCGACGCGAGCCGCCAGCCGGTCATTGTCGCCGTAGCGGATTTCGGAAGTCGCCACCGTGTCGTTCTCGTTGATGACCGGCACTGCCTTCATCTTCAAGAGTGTCGAGATCGTCGCCCGCGCATTGAGATAACGGCGGCGCTCCTCGGTGTCGCCGAGCGTCAGCAGGATCTGGCCCGATTTCAGGCTGCCCTTGCCGAGCGCGTCCGACCAGGCGCCGGCCAATGCGATCTGTCCCACGGCTGCCGCCGCCTGGCTCTCCTCCAGTTTCAGGGCTCGCTTGCCGAGGCCAAGGATGGTGCGGCCAAGCGCGATGGCGCCGGAGGAGACGACGAGGATTTCAGCGCCGCCCTGCGCAAGCACCGCAATATCGTCGGCAAGCGAGGCCAGCCAGTCGCGCTTCAGGCCTGACGTTCGGTCGACGAGCAGCGCCGAGCCGATCTTGACGGTGATGCGCCGATATTTTTTCAGCGACTGCATGGCCTACTTGTCCCAGCGCGTCTCGACCGGGGTAGCCGTCCGCGCACGCGCCTCGCCCACCACCGACATCAGCGCCCGCAGCACCGCCTCGACGCCTTCGCCGGTGACCGCCGACAACAGCATCGGTGCTCGGCCGGCGGCGCGCTTCAGCGAGGCGACTTTCTTCTTGCGCGCATCGGCGTCGAGCGTGTCGACCTGGGAAAGTGCCACGATCTCGACCTTGTCGGTCAGGCCGTTGCCATAGGCCTCAAGTTCCGCGCGCACGGTCTTGTAGGCTTTGCCCGGATTTTCCTCCTGCGCCGAAACCAGATGCAGCAGCACGCGCGTGCGCTCGACATGGCCAAGAAAGCGATCGCCAATGCCGACGCCCTCATGCGCGCCTTCGATGAGACCCGGAATGTCGGCGATGACGAACTCGCGCGCGTCGATCCGGGCGACGCCGAGGCCGGGATGCAGCGTCGTGAACGGATAGTCGGCGATCTTCGGCTTGGCCGCGGTGACCGCCGCCAGGAATGTCGACTTGCCGGCATTGGGCAGCCCGACCAGCCCGGCATCGGCGATCAGCTTCAGCCGCAGCCAGATGTTGAGCTCCTGCCCCGGCAGGCCGGGATTGGCGCGGCGCGGCGCCTGGTTGGTCGAGGTCTTGAAATGTTGGTTGCCGAAACCGCCATTTCCGCCCTTGGCCAGCAGAAAGCGCTGGCCGACCACGGTCAGATCGCAGATCAGCGTCTCGTTGTCCTCTTCGAACACCTGCGTTCCCGCCGGCACCTTCAGCGTGACATCGGCGCCCTTGGCACCGGTCATGTTGCGGCCCATGCCGTGGACGCCGGTCTTGGCCTTGAAATGCTGCTGGTAGCGGTAATCGATCAGCGTGTTCAGCCCGTTGACCGCCTCCAGCCAGACATCGCCGCCACGACCGCCATCACCGCCATCCGGCCCGCCGAACTCGATGAACTTTTCGCGCCGGAACGACACCGAACCGGCGCCACCGTCACCGGAGCGGATGTAGACCTTGGCTTGATCGAGAAATTTCATGGGATTGTACAGTTTCTACTAGTGGCCTTGCGGCATTGCTCTAAACCTTGGCCCTTGCTCTAAACCAAGGCGCGGCGAAGGGCGAGGCCGTTTTGTGACAATGGCCGCGTGGGATCGGCCGGAGAGATGCCGGAATGAAGCTTGTAACTTACAACATCCAGTACGGCATCGGCCTCGACGGGCAATACGATGTCGGGCGCATCGCTGATGCCGTGCGCGGCGCCGACGTGATCGCTTTGCAGGAGGTGACCCGCAACAATCCCAGGAATAGCGGCCGCGACATGGTCGCCGAGATCGGCGAGGCGCTGCCCGACTACTTCGCCGTCTATGGCAGCAATTTCGAGGCCAATATCGGTTCGCACATCGACAATGGCCGCGCCATCACGAAAACCTTCCAGCTCGGCAACATGGTGCTGTCGAAAACGCCTATTCATCTGTCGCGCAACCTGCTTTTGCCGCGCAGCCGCAGCTTCGAGATGATGAACTTCCAGCGTGGCGCGCTGGAAGCGCTGATCGAGACGCCGCTTGGTTTCATCCGCTTCTATTCCATCCATCTCGATCACCGCAGCCCCGTCGAACGCGCCAGCCAGATCCAGTTCTTGCGCCAACGCATGCTGAACTACGCGCTCGAAGGCGGCGCGCTGTCCGGCGTCGCCGAGATCGGCCTGCCGGAACTGCCGCATCCCGAAGCCTTTGTCGGCATGGGCGATTTCAACATGCTGGCCGGTTCACCCGAATATGTCGAACTCGCCGGCCGGCCGGACCATGAATTCGGCATGCCGCTGACCGCCGACTTCGCCGTCGATGCCGCCTTGCGCCTGAACGCCACCGGCGACGATCTCATCAGCTGGGTCGACCCGAAACAACCCACCGACCCCAGCCGCCACAAGCGCATCGACTATATCTTCACAAGCGCTTCGCTTGCCAAATCCCTGAAGCGCCTGTGGGTCGACCGGAAAGCTGACGGTTCGGACCACCTGCCGGTGTGGGTCGAACTGGGCTGATGGCCTTTCATCCGGCAGTGTTTTCACGTTCGACGATCGCCATCATGATCGTATCGCGGTATTCCCCGTCGATATGGACGGCGTCGCGCTGCACGCCCTCCCTGACAAACCCGACCTTGTCGTAAAGAGAGATGGCGCGAGCATTGTCGGAATGCACGGAAAGCTCGACGCGGATAAAGCCGGTCTTGCGCGCCTGTGCCAAGGTCGCATTGATGAGCCGCAGTCCGAGGCCACGCCCCCGATAGGAAGGAATGATCCCCATTCCGAGGGAGCCGCGATGCGCATGGATGAGCCGATCGTGACGTGAGATGTCGCACCAGCCGACGACCTCGCCACGAACAACGGCCACGAACCCCGGATCGCCTCTCCCGATACGGTCCATTGCGAAACTTCTGACTTGATCCAGCGGTGGCGCCTCTAGGAAGGACAGGTACTTTCGCTCACGCGCTACGACATCGAGCGCGCGATGAAAGCTTTCGATATCCCCGGGCGTCATCGGCGCGATCGCGACCGTTTCAATATCGCTGCTGTCGACCATTGGCTTGACCGTCGTCACACATCAAAAATGTACCCAGTTCCGCAGGCTGGTCCAGGTCTTGCGATCGAGCCGGTAGCGCTCGACGGGAACCTGGCCGGCGACGATCGAATTCAGCATGCCCTGGCCGGCATATTGGAACCCGCATTTGTGGATGACGCGGCGCGAGGCCGGATTGATGACCCGCGTCGAGGCCTGCAGCACCTGGATCGACGTCCTCTGGAAGGCGAGATCGACCAGCGCATGGGCTGCTTCCGTCGCATAGCCCTTCTTCCAGTAAGGCTCGCCGATCCAGTAGCCGAGTTCCAGCCCGCGTTCGGTGGTGTTGAGACCGGCACAGCCGACGAACGTGTCGGTTCCGGCCAGCGTCAGGGCATAGGCGATGCCGGCCCGGCGCGACCTGGTCATGGCGAGGAAGGAGCGCGCCTCGGCCTCGCCATAGGGGTGCGGCATGCGTGCCAGCATTTCGGCGACATGACGGTTGTCGGCAAGTTCGACCAGTTGCGCGACATCGCCTTCATGGGGCGCCCGCATCACCAGCCGCTCGGTGACCAGCACCGGGCAGTCTATCGCGTAACTTCCGTCTTCTGAGTCTTCCGCTTCGGCAACCATTTGAAAGTCCTCCAGGCACAAGAAAAAGGGGAGATGGAAACCCATCTCCCCTGATCCTTTTCCTGGCTTTGCCAGACACCGGTTCCCGAGATGGGCGCCGGTGTTCTAGTGCGGAACCGGCTACTCCGCGGCTTTGGCAATCGGGTTGACCGATACGTAGGTTCGGCCGTTGGCTTTTTTGTTGAACGTCACGGCGCCGGTCTCGAGCGCAAAAAGCGTATGATCCGTGCCCATGCCGACATTGACGCCGGGATGCCACGTGGTGCCGCGTTGACGAATGATGATGTTGCCCGGGATGACGGCTTCGCCGCCGAACTTCTTCACGCCCAGACGCTTGGAATGCGAGTCGCGACCGTTGCGCGACGAGCCGCCAGCTTTCTTGTGTGCCATCTAACTAACTCCGTTGCGCCGCAAGGCGCCTAAAAGGCCTTATGAACGCGTTCGCGTTCCGTTTCAAGTCCGATCCGGCGACCCAATCGCCAGAAAATTACTTCGCAGCCAATTCCTTGGCCTGCTCGCGCCAGTCCTTGATCTGGTCGGCGCTGAAGGGCATGTGCTCGTCGATCTTGGCGACATCCTTCTCGGTCAGCTTGGCAAGCTGGGCGAAGGTGATGATGCCCTGCTCGTTAAGATCCTTGGCTGCGACCGGGCCGATGCCCTTGATCACGGTCAGATCGTCCGGCTCACCCTTCGGTGCCTTGAACAGTGGCGCTGCGGCGGTCTCGGCTGCCTTTGTCTCGGCTGCCTTGGCCTTGGGCTCCTTCTTCGGCGCGGCTTCCGCCTGCACCTCGGTGGCGGCCTCGGCCTTCACCTTCTTCGGCGCCTTGGCCGCTGCCGTCTTGGTCGGCTTGGCGCCACCCAGCAGGATCTCGGAGATCCGCACGGTGGTCAAAAGCTGGCGATGGCCGATCTTGCGGCGCGAATTCTGCCGGCGGCGCTTCTTGAAGGCGATGACGGTGCGGTTCTTGCCCTGTTCGACGACTTCGGCGGTGACCACCGCGCCGTCGACGAACGGCGCGCCAAACGTGACATTCTCGCCTTCGCCATGCGCCAGAACGTGGCCGATTTCGACCATATCGCCGACATTGGCTTCAACTTTTTCGATCTTCAGGAGATCGTTGGCGGCAACGCGATACTGCTTGCCACCCGTTTTAATGACTGCGAACATTTTTTGCCTTTCGCTGTTCGGTCGGCCTTGATGAACCGCCTCTGGCAGTTCAGCCGTCTTTTTGTCAGTCTGCGGGTTCAAAAAACAAGCGGCGCGGAAGAACCCTCCACGCCGATTGCGCGCTGTCCCTAACCGAAGGTTGGGGGCGAGTCAAGGCAAACCAGCCGCGCCGTTTCCGAGATTGTCATTGGCGGGCACGGACCGGCTGTGCCGACATGCCCACGGCGTTGCCCCGCCTGGGCTGAGGATGGGTGACTGGTCGGCAATCTGCCTCGGGTCTCGCTGTACCCCACCAGCCGTGAATCCGCCGCTTGCCAAGCAAGCCAAATAACTGACGGATTGGCCTTGTAACCTGCCCGTTCAGCCGTTATCTAGTGCGCCGCGCCGGCAACGGCCGACCATGACCGCGGAGAGGTGGCAGAGTGGTCGAATGCACCGCACTCGAAATGCGGCATGGGTGCAAGCCCATCGGGGGTTCGAATCCCTCCCTCTCCGCCATTTAGCCCAAGAACCTGACATCTCCTGGGCTGCTAGCCGCCTGCCGCATATCGCGCGCATATCGCGCAGCCAACAGGACAAAGCCGCCCGAGCCGGGACACTCTGGCCTTTGCGGAGGCGTAAAGCTTCGGCGATGGGCAGGCCCATTCGGCTCTCCGCACATGGTTTTCTGTCCGCAAGCGCAGCCATGTCGCTGTGAATTTGCCAGCCGGTTTGGCCCAAATGGGGGAAGTGGCCGGCCCAAGATCTCGTAATGGTTGGTTCGCCCAGCCAGTTAGGAGACCACTATGCGCAAAGCCTCTCTCGCCGTCACAGTCGTCGGCACGGCCTTCTTCAGTCTTTCCACTGTCGCATCGGCATGCGTGTCGATGGACGGCAACTTCGTCGTAAACAACTGCAATTATCGCGTCATGGGAAATTGCAAAGGCTCGGATGGCAGTTGGGGTGGCTTCGGACCCATCCGCCCGGGCGGTCGTGAGGTAACTTCCAAAAGACGCGATGCCGGCTGGGACGTCAGCTATTGCAATTACGATTCATGGGTGGCCGGCACATGTCGGCCGAAGGATCCCAGGCAAATGTAAGCCGCTTTCAAGCATGTCACTTTGCGGCTCGGCTCGTTGCTGACGATGTGGCCGGCGTCGAACACCGGCCACTCTGTCGGTGCACGATAAATCCGTTACTGCTCCTTCTTGAACAGGTCCTGGAAGATCAGCTGGCCCCAAGTGCGGCCGCGTGCGTGCACCAGTGCGCCACCCTCGTTGAGCTTCCCCAGCTTGACCGGTGCGAACCCGAGTTGTTTGGCTAAGGCCGCCACGGGAGCGATCGCGTCCTCGTCGTCGCTCGACAGAAAGACGACCCGGTGCCCGCCCTCGACGATCGGATCGGCAGCCAAAGTGGCTGCAATCAGGTGATTGAACCCTTTGACGAGCTTGGCACCGGTGAACGCCTTTGCGACGAAGGCGGAGGACGGCAGACCGTCCAGCTCTTCAGGGGCTGGAAACACGTTCGTCGCGTCGATGATCGTCTTGCCTTCCCAGCTTGACAGCGCCTTCGCGACATCTGGGTGCGACTCGAAACGAACCGCCAGAAAGATGATGTCCGCCTTGATCGCTTCCGCCAGCGTTTTGGGGATAATCGTGGGTCCGATCGCGGCCGCATCGGCTGCAAAGCTTTCCGGGTCGCGCGTGGTTGCCACGGACACTTCGATGCCGTTGCGGGCAAACGCCTTGGCAAGAGCGTGGCCGATCTTGCCGAAGCCAATAATTGCATAGCTCATGTATATTCTCCTTCAGTTTACCACGCCCTGCGGGCCCGGAATATCGAATGGAATGAACGGCGGGGCGTAGCGTCAGATTTGCGCCAGGCCCCCGTCGACGGCGACCTCGCTGGCGGTCATGAAGCTGCTGTCGGGCGACGCGAGAAACGCAGCCGCCGCTCCAATCTCCGCCGGATCGGCCATGCGCTGGAGCGGGTTCATCGAGGCGAAGGCCTTCAAGCCCTCCTCCCCTATCGCTGCCTTCGCGAGTTCGGTCGCTGTCGGCCCGGGCGACAGCACGTTTACCCGGATGCCGGTGCCCTTCAGGTCCTCCGCCCAGCTCCGCGCAAGATTGCGCACGGCCGCCTTACTCGCGCTGTAGACGCTGAATGCGGGGGCGCCCGTGGTGCCGGCGCTCGATCCGGTCAGGATGATCGAACCGCCCTCGCCCATCAGTGGCAGCGCCTTCTGGACCGTGAATATCGTACCCTTCACATTGGTGTCGAAGGTTTCGTCAATGTGCTCGGCGGTGATCTCGCCGAGCGGAAGCAGGCCTCCCGCCCCGGCATTGGCGAAGACGATGTCGAGGGTTCCGCGCTCGGCCTTCACCGCCGCGTAGAGCCGGTCGAGGTCGGCCTCGTCGGAAACCGAGCCTTTCACCGCGCGGGCATTGGCCCCGAGGTTGGCCACAGCAGCGTCGAGCACATCCTGCCGACGGCCGAAAATGAAGACGAAAGCGCCCTCCTCGATGAAGCGCTTTGCAGCGGCGAGGCCGATGCCGGTGGCGCCACCCGTAATAACCGCAACCTTACCGTCTAGTTTTCCCATAACTCAATCCTTCCAGGCTCTGTCTTTGGTCGTTCGGGTACGCCCCGAGAACCTCTAGATGGGCCCGTCAGAGTCACGCGGTGAGTGCGGAAGCGCGCACATCGGTGGTGCAAAATCGATCCGCTTTCAGGAACTGACGCCAGCCGTGACGATCCGTGTCCGCCATTCGGAATTGCGCCGCCCCTGTCGACATAAGCTATGATGTCCCGCCCGTACTGCTGTAGCATGCGTTAGATACGGGCTTGGGAAGGCGCACCGCGCGGTGCCGGATTGCACCATGATCGACTGGGATGACATTCGCTACTTTCTTGCCGTCGCGCGCGGAGGCTCGGTGCGGGCTGCCGGCGCGCAGCTCGGGGTGAATCACTCGACCGTGCTGCGACGCGTCGCCCAGCTCGAGGAACGCCTCGGAGCGCACATGTTCGAAAAGCTGCCTTCGGGCTACCGCCTGACGGCTGTGGGCGAGGAGGTCCTCGATCTCGCGAACCAGATGGAAGCGTCGTCGCACCAGCTGGAGACGCGCGTCTTCGGGCGCGACCAGGGTGTGCGCGGGCTTCTGCGGGTGACGCTGGCACCTCCCCTCGCGACACACCTGCTCATGCCGGACTTCGCCGATTTCGCGCGTCTGCACCCGGACATCGAGATGGAAATCCTGTCGTCCGGCGAGCTGGCAAATCTGACCAACCGAGAGGCCGACGTCGCGATCCGCGTCGTCTACGACCGCAAAACCCTGCCGCTCAATCTTCACGGCCTGAAGGGACCGGAGGTGTTCGGCGGCGTCTACATGTCCCGCGATCGCCTGGCCGCGTGGCGTGCGGGCGCGCCTGATCCCATCCGGTGGATCGTCATAAGCGTTCATGGAATTCCAGAGTGGGCCGGCGCGGGTGAGGTTCGCACCGCGGGGGTTCCATTCAGGACCACGGACGCCGAGGCGCAGATCGTTGCCGTACGGCAAGGTCTCGGGATCACGACACTGCCGTGCTTCGTCGGAGATGCCGACCCCCTGCTGGTGAGGGTGCCGGGCACCGACCTGCACATGTACGGAACGCTCTGGCTTCTCACACAGGGGGAGACACGCAAGACGAAGCGCGTGCGGCTCTTCACGGAGTTCGTATCCCGCAGGCTCGCCGCCTACGCTCCGCTTTTCACGGGACTGTCCATATCGCGCGACTGACGCCCCGCGGGTCGACGCTGCGGTGGATAGGCGGACAGCGGCACCTATTGCGGTTGAAGATGCTCAGCCATGAAGTCGATGAACGCCTCAGTCTGGGCCTGATCTGTCGGCGGGCCGGCCAGAGAACATTGAACTGATCGGTCTCGGCGGGGGCATGGGCGGTGGAGGAATGGGCGGCGACGGAACAGGAGGTCTCGGAACGGATGCCCTCTCCGAAGATCGCTATGCTTCAGGACGCGTGACCAGTCGCTGATCTGACCTCAGGCCGAGCCATCGGATTGGTGCTCGGCAATCGTACTCAGAAAAACCTGGCCGAACTCCTTCAGCTTTGCCGCCCCAACCCCATTCACTTCAGCGAAGGCGTCGAGGTCGTTTGGGCGGCGCTCTGCCATGTCGATCAGGGTGCGATCGGAAAACACCACATAGGCCGGCACCTGGCGCTCCTTGGCGAGCCGCAGTCGCAAGGTCTTCAGCGCGGCCAGCAGCCCGGTGTCCACATCCGATTGCCCGAAATCCTGCCCGGAGCGCGTCTTGCCGCGCAAGGCGCGGCTGCGCACCTCGACGCGATAATGGAACGGCACCTCGCCACGGCCAAGCGCATGGCCTTTTTCGGCGATGGCGAGGCCGCCATGGCCGGCCGGATCCGGCATCAGAAACCCGCCGGCGACGAGCTGCCGGATTAGCGACAGCCAAAAGTCCTTCTTGTGCGCCAGTCCGCTGCCGAAGCTGGCGAGCCTCTGGTGGTTCCTGGCCAGCACCTTCTCGGTTTCATGGCCGAGCAGAATGTCGATGACATGGCCGGCACCGAAGCGTTCGCCACTCTGGGCGATGGCTGCCAGGATGATCCGCGCCTCCGCTCCGCCATCGGCGCGCGGCGCCTGGTCGAGGCAGGTGTCGCAATTGCCGCAAGGCTGCGCTTCTTCGCCGAAATAGCCGAGCAGCACCTGGCGGCGGCACTGCGCCGTCTCGCAATAGCCGATCAGCGTGTCGAGCCGGCCATGCGAGCGCCTCTTGTGCTCGGGCGGCGCATCCTCGTCGTCGATGAACATCCGGCGCATGCGGATATCGCCAAGGCCGAACAGCATATGCGCCTCGGCGTCCCGCCCATCGCGGCCGGCGCGGCCGATCTCCTGGTAGTAGGCCTCCAGGCTGCCCGGCATGTCGGTGTGGAAGACATAGGCGACATCAGGCTTGTCAATGCCCATGCCGAAAGCGATGGTCGCCACCATGACGACGCCTGAAAGGGTCATGAAGCTGTTCTGGTTGGCGTCTCGCGCCTCCTTGCTCATGCCGGCATGATAGGCGAGCGCGGTGACGCCGTTCTTCTCGAGGAAGGCCGCCATCTCCTCCGTCTTCTTGCGCGACAGGCAGTAGACGATGCCGCTGCGGCCGGGATGGCGCTCGACGAAGCGCAGCAATTGCCGCTTGCTGTCCTGCTTGGCCTCGATGGCAAGCTTGATGTTCGGCCGGTCGAAGCCCAGCACCAGGGTCTCGACGCGCTCGGCAAATAGCCGAGATTCGATGTCGGTGCGCGTGCCTTCGTCCGCCGTTGCCGTCAGCGCCATGATCGGCACGTTGGGAAAGATGCCGCGCAGACGCGACAGGTCCTCGTATTCGCGCCGGAACGCCGGCCCCCATTGCGAGATGCAATGCGCCTCGTCGACGGCGATCAGGCTGATATCGAGCCTGGCCAGCGCCTCGAGCATGCGCTCGGTCATCAGCCGCTCCGGCGCGAGATAGAGCAGGCGCGTCTGGCCCGAGGCGACGCGACGCCATGCGGCGATATTGGCATCGCGGTCGATCGAGGAATTGATCGTGTCGGCCGCCACGCCGGCAAGCCGCAAGGCGGCGACCTGATCCTGCATCAGCGCCACCAGCGGCGAAACGACAATGGTGAGCCCACCCAGGACCAGTGCCGGCACTTGGTAGCAGAGCGATTTGCCCGCACCTGTCGGCATGACGGCCAGCACATGACGCCCAGCCAGCAGCGCGTCCATGACATCGGCCTGGCCGGGGCGAAAATCATCGAAGCCGAACACGTCTTTCAGCACGCGCCGCTTGGGATCTCGCTCTTCTGTCGCGACGGCCGCCGGTGCCTGCATCACCGCGCGTCCACGGTCGGCGTGCTTATTGGCATGTCATAGCCGAACTCGGCGCAGAAACGCCGGACGCCGACGAGAAATGCCGGGGGCAGACCGTCGAGATAGGTCCTGAATTCTTCATTCCGTTCCCATTTTCTCAACGAAGCCACCCGGATCGGATTGTCCGGATCCTCGCTGAAACGAATGCGCGGTGTCAGTCCGAACGACTGCGCGATTCTGTCCTGCTGCGCATCGGGCGCGCCGATCATGTCTTCGTAGCGGACAAAGAGTATCTGCCGGTGCGGTTGTGCCTTCTTCAGCCGGGTCAGCGCGTCGTATTCGGCCAGCCAGCGATGCGGCGTGACGCGGAACCGACGCTCGTGGCGTGTTTGCGGATGCGAACTTGTCAGCGTGTCGAATGGATGGCGCACACAATAGATCAAGCCGATGGAGGGAGGTAGCTTCGCCAGATGCGCAAAACCGCGCGCATCGCGCTTGACGACGAGGTTCGATTCCGGCCGATCCAGCATGTCCAGCATTGTGTATCGCGCTTCGGGCGGATGGACGAAAATATCCCCGAAACACCTCATCAGCCGCTGTGTCAGCGTCGTCCCGCTGCGCGCGCAGCCCGAAATGAAAATTCTGTTGGCGGGCGTTGCGCGTGCGTATGTGCGTCTTTGCATGCGCTGTTTCAGAGACAGCGGCACGAATCGCAGAAACTCCCGCATAACCCTTCGCGCGGCCGCTCCAAACGCAGCCTCAAGCCTGCGCGCGCCCTTCATCCGCAATTCCGCTGGCGCAATGCGGCAACCCGATCTTGCATCAGGGCCACCCGGGACGAAACGCGCCGCCTGCGGGCCACGGCCAAGATGCTCATCGCCGATGCCTGCATCAGGCAGACACCGGGCTGCAATTTCGTGGATTGGAGAGGATGTGGAAACCGGTCAAAACGACTCTCCGCATGGGCACCTTGCCTTAGCGCAGCTGACACCGGACCACAACCAGAACAAGCCGGCACAAGGAAAGCCTGCGGCGCGAACGCGGAAGCTGACCGATTGATCCAAGGCTCGCCGCAGCACCTTCCCTTGCGAGACCTGCACCCCCGCTGGATTCCGCCACGCACCACGATGTAAGCTCGGCCCGACAAGTCAGGGAGGGCGCGATGCTGCAGGCCATTCAGGATGCTCTCGGCGAGCGGTTTCGGTTGCAGCGTGCTGCCTTCGAGGCGCAGCCTTTCCCCAACTTTGGCATCCGCAAGGATCGCCTGAAACGCCTGTTGGCGTTGACCGAGCGGCATGAAGCCGACATCTGCACCGCCATCGACACCGACTTTGGCGGCCGTTCCGCGCATGAGACGCGTCTTGCGGAACTGTTCGTCGTGCGCGCCGGTATCCGCCACGCGCTGTCGCACCTCAGGGGCTGGATGCGCGAACGCCGCGTCGCCACCACTATGCCGTTCCTGCCGGGCAGAAATCGCCTCCTTCCGCAGCCACTGGGTGTCGTCGGCATCGTGTCGCCCTGGAATTATCCTTTCCAGCTCGCTGTCGCGCCGGTCACCGCGGCCCTTGCCGCCGGCAACCGCGTACTCATAAAACCTTCCGAACTGACGCCGACATTTTCAACGCTGCTGGCCAAACTCGTTGCCGAGCATTTCGCACCCGATGAGCTCAGCGTCATCAGCGGCGACGCGGAGATGGGAAAGGCCTTCGTGTCGATGCCTTTCGATCATTTGCTGTTCACCGGCTCGACCGCGGTCGGACGCCAGGTCGCGATAGCCGCGGCAGCCAACCTGACCCCGGTCACGCTCGAACTCGGCGGCAAGTCGCCGGCAATCTTCGATCCGTCATGCGACCTCGACGCGGCGGTATCCAGCATTGCCTACGGCAAGCTGTTGAATGCCGGGCAGACCTGCATCGCGCCGGATTATCTTCTGGTCCCGAAGGGGCGAGCAGACGCGGTCGCCGCGAAGCTCGCAACGGCGATCGCGAAGCTCTACCCGACCCTGCGCGACAACCCCGATTATACCGCCATCATCAGCGATCGGCACCACCAGCGCCTGCGCGACATGATCACTGAAGCGCGTGACGCCGGCGCCGATGTCACCGAAATCAACCCGGCCAGTGAGGAGCTTGGCGGTACCAGCCGGAAATTGCTGCCGACCCTGGTCCGCAATGCCGGCGCGCACCTGCGGCTGATGCGCGAAGAGATTTTTGGGCCGGTGCTGCCCATCGTAGAATATACCGGGATCGACGAGGCAATCGCGCATGTGAATGGGGCGGACCGGCCGCTGGCGCTCTACTGGTTCGGGCGCGACAGCGGCAACCGTCAACGCATCCTGCATGAGACCGTCGCCGGCGGCGTCACCATCAACGACTGCATGCTGCATCTGGTGCAGGAGAACCAGCCTTTCGGCGGCGTCGGCGCCAGCGGCGTGGGCGCCTATCACGGCGAATGGGGCTTTCGCACCTTCAGCAAGGAGAAGCCGGTTTTCCTGCAGTCCCGGCTGAGCGCGGGAGCCTTGTTGCGCCCGCCCTACGGCAAGACGTTCGAGCGGCTCTTCAGCCTGCTCCGGCATATCACCTGACCGAACACCCGGCGCGTTAAGCCTATGTTCACCATCATGCGGCAGGTTCGCATCCTGCGGTCATGTCTTGAGTACCGCGGCGCCACAAGCGCCCAGGCAACAACCCGCGCCTCTTTTGAGGTGCGGGTCTTCCCTGGCTAGCCGAGGAAATCGGCCCGGTGCGGCGTGAAGCTGTCGACCAGCCGCCCTGCTTCCAGCGCCTTGACGCCGTGCACCAGACCGGACGGCACAATGAAGCTGCCGCCGGTCTCGATGGTTTCGGTCCTACCGTCGATGGTCACCTCGAAGCGGCCCTCGGCGACATAGCTAGCCTGGACGTGTGGGTGCGAATGCAGGGCGCCGACGCCACCCTTGTCGAAGCCGAATTCGACCAGCATCAACTCGTCGGTATGCAGGAGAACGCGTCGCCTGTTGCCGTCCGGGGTCGGCGTCCAGGCGCCCTCGCCGGCATGCGCGAAAATCTTTGTGGTCATCGTCGTCTCCTCATCGCGCAAGCCAGCCGCCATCCACAGGCACCACCGCTCCATGCATGTAGTTCGACGCCGGCGCCAGCAGGAACACGGCGGCGTCGCCAATGTCGCCCGCTTCCCCCCAGCGACCGGCCGGGATCCGCGCCAGGATGGCGGCGCTGCGGTCGGGATCGGCGCGCAGCGCCTGCGTGTTGTTGGTCTCGATATAGCCCGGCGCGATGGCGTTGACGTTGATGCCTTTTTGCGCCCATTCGCAGGCGAGCAGCCGGGTGATGCCGAGCACGCCATGCTTCGAGGCCGTGTAAGACGCGACACGGATGCCGCCCTGAAAGCCCAGCACCGAGGCGATGTTGACGATCTTGCCTTTCCGCTCAGCGGCCAAGGCACGCCTTGCAAAGCTTTGGCAGAGCAAGAAAACCGTCTTCAGGTTGACGTCCATGACGTCGTCCCAATCGGCCTCTCTGAGATCGACGGCATCGGCGCGGCGGATGATGCCGGCATTGTTGACCAGCGCGTCGAGCGGACCGCTTTCGTCCCAGATCCGGTCGAGCAACAGGCCGGCGGCCGAAGTGTCGGCAAGGTCGGCGCTCACCGCTTCGAATTGCCCGCCCACCGCCGCAATCTTGTCTGCCGTATCGTCCATCGACGAGCGGCCGACGCCGACCACCGCGCCCCCGGCGCGTGCGACGCACACGGCGATGCCTTGGCCGATGCCAGTGTTGGCGCCGGTGACCAGGATACGTTTTCCGGTAAGGCTGAAGGGGTCGCTCACCGCAGATCCCCCAACGCCACCGGGTCGACATCGGTATAGTCGACATTGTCGCCGGCCATCGCCCAGATGAAAGCATAATTGGAAGTGCCGGCACCGGAGTGGATCGACCATCCCGGCGACAGCACCGCCTCCTCATTGCCCATGACGATATGGCGCGTCTCGTCAGGCTCGCCCATGAAATGGAAGACGCGCGCCGTCTCGGCCAGGTCGAAATAGAGATAGGCCTCCATGCGCCGGTCATGCACATGGCATGGCATGGTGTTCCACACCGATCCTGGAGCCAACTGAGTCATGCCGACCACCAGCTGGCAGGTCTTCACGCCCTCGGCATGGATGAACTGGAAGATCGAACGCTCGTTGCAGGTGTCCTTGCTGCCGAGATCGAGGCGCTTGGCGTCGCCGATGCGGATCAGCCGGCTGGGCCAGGCCTGATGCGCAGGCGCGCTGAGCAGATAGAATTTAGCCGGCGCGGTCTTGTCCACCGAGGCGAAGGACACGTCGGTGGTGCCCATGCCGAGATAGAGCATGTCGCGCGCCTGCAATTCGAAGGACTGGCCGCCGGCCGTGATGACGCCCGTGCCGCCGATGTTGACGGCGATCAGCTCGCGACGGTCGAGGAAGTTCTTGGTGCCGGTCGGCTTGATCGCTTCCAGTTGAAGCGGTGCGCCAGTCGGCACGGCGCCGCCGACGATCATGCGGTCGTAATGAGTGTAGGTCAGGCTGATGCGGCCAGGCTGGAACAGGCCGTCAATGTGGAAGTTGTGACGCAGCTCATCGGTGCCCATTGCCGCGGCGGCAGCCGGGTCAATGGCAAATCGCGAGGTGTAGTCGGTATGGCTCTGGTTCATTGTCGGTCCTGACTTGAAACGGGTCATTTGCCGGCGGCGGCCTTGACCGAACTGGAATAAAAAGCCTGACGTGCATGCAGCCGCTCGCGGTAACGCTGCTGGCTGGCGGTGAGGTGCGCGCGCATCGCCTCGCGCGCGGCCTCGGCATCGCCAGAGGTAATGGCGTTGAGGATCACCAGATGCTCGCGCTGGAGCCCGCGCTGATAGCTGTCGGATTGCGCCAGTTCGGTCGACCAGGGCGAAGTCACGTCGCACGGGATGGCGCGCCGGCCGAGCACGTCGAGCATCTCGACATAGAAGGGGTTGCTGGTTGCGCTGGCGATGGCGCGATGGAAGGCGAGGTCGGCCGGACCGGTCGGCTCGCTGGCAAGCAGCAGCCGCTCGAATTCGAAGAAGGCTTCCTGGATCGCCGCCTCCTGCGCGGCGTTGCGACGGATGGCGGCGAGCCCGGCCGATTCGATCTCGATCGCCAGCCGCACTTCGAGCACGTTGAGTGCGATCGAATCCTTGCTGCCCATGTCGGCGGCCAGCGCGCCGAACATTGTCGAGATGTGCTCTGTGACGAAGACGCCGGCGCCCTGGCGCGGTTCGACCAGCCCGTCGGCGGCAAGCTTGGCCAGCGCCTCGCGGATGACGGTGCGGCTGACGCCGAAGGTTTCGGTCAGTTGGCCTTCGGTCGGTAATTTATGGCCGGGCAGGATCTCACCCGCCTGCAACTGCTTGCGGATCGTCGCGACCACGGTCTCCGACAGTTTGGGTTTTCTCTCGACCCTGAGGTCGGTTGCGGTGTCCGATGCCATGTCGCCCCTATTTGAAGACGCTCGGTAGCCAGAGCGAAATGGCCGGAATGTAAGTGACGAGCCCCAGTACCACGAGCCCGGCCCCATAGAACGGCCAGATCGAGCGCATCGCTTCCCAGACGGATATCTTGCCCACTGCGCACGCCACGAACTGCACAGCGCCCACCGGCGGCGTATTCAGCCCGATGCCGAAGTTGAGGATCATGATAACGCCAAAATGCACCGGGTCGACGCCGTAGGCTTGCGCCACGGGCAGGAAGATCGGCGTGCAGATGATAATCGTCGGGCCCATGTCCATGAAGGTGCCGAGGAACAGCATCAAGACGTTGAGCAGGAGAAGCACGATCAGCGGATCGTCCGAGATCGCGTTCATGGAGGCTATGAGCGCTGCCGGCACTTTCAGGAAGGCCATCAACCACGAGAACGCCGCCGCCATGCCGATGATGAGCAGCACCATGGCCGTGGTGCGCACGGCACCATGGGTGGCATGAACGAAACCTTCCCAAGTCATCTGCCGGTAAACGAAGACAGTAACGAGCAACGCATAGATGACCGCGACGCAGGAACTCTCGGTCGCCGTGAAAACGCCCGATCGTACGCCACCGAAGATGATCGCGATCAGCAGCAGGCCGGGCACCGCGACAGCGAAGAGATGCGCGACGGCGGTGAAGCCCGGAAACGGCTCGGTCGGATAGCCGCGGGAGCGCGCCACGAAATAGGCGGTGATCATCAGCGACAGGGCCAACAGCAGGCCCGGAATGATGCCGGCCGTGAACAGGTCGGCGATGGAGATCTTTCCACCTGCCGAGATCGAGTAGATGATCATGTTGTGCGACGGCGGCAGGAGCAGCGCGATCAGCGCCGCCATCGACGTGACGTTGACGGCGTAATCCGCTCCATATCCACGCGCCTTCATCTGCGGGATCATCAAGCCGCCGACCGCCGCTGCCTCGGCCACGGCGGAGCCCGAAATGCCGCCGAACAGTGTAGCGGTCGCAATGTTGACCTGCCCGAGGCCGCCGCGCAAATGGCCAACGAGCGAGCCGGCGAAGGCAACGATCTTGCTGGCGATGCCGCCGCGCACCATCAAGTCGCCGGCATAGATGAAGAAGGGAATGGCCAGCAGCGAAAAGACGCTCATGCCGGAATTCAGGCGCTGGAACACGATGAGCGGCGGCAGGCCCATGTAGAGGACGGTGGCAAAGCTTGCGACGCCGAGGCAGAAAGCGATCGGCGTGCCGATAAGCATCAGAAGGGTGAAGACGCCGAAGAGGATCCAGAGTTCCATGCCGTCAGACCTTCACGTTCGCCGTGTCGAGTTCGGTTGCGACTTCCGCCGGCGGCAGTTCATCGAGCACATCGTCGATCGGCGCACCGGAGAGACGAAGCACGATGCGCTCCAGCGTGAAGAGCGCGACGAGCACGCCTCCCGCGACCAGCGGGACGTAGTCCCAGCCCCCCGATATGCCGAGCGACGGCAAGGTAGCGCCCCAGGTCAATGCGACCAGTTGGCTGCCATACCAGATCATACCGATGCCGAAGGCGAGCGCGACGAGGTCCGAGATCATCCGCAGCCAACGCTTGCCGCCTTTGGGCAGCACGTAGAGCAGGACGTCGAAGCCGAGGTGATAGTTCTCGCGCACCCCGACGGCAGCGCCGAGGAAAATGAACCAGCTCATCAGCATCACCGAGCCCTGCTCGGTCCAGCTTGGCGAGCGGTTCAGGACATAACGACCGAACACCTGCCAGGCGACGAAGGCGGTCATCAGCACCAGCCCGATGCCTGCGACCCATAGCGCCGCTGTGCTGACGCGCGACATCATGCGGGCGACGCCGGACAGGGGCGGTCTGTGTGCTGGGCTGGAGGTCACCGGTTCTCTCCGCAAGGGGGATGGCGGCGCGGAATGCCCGCGCCGCCGCTTGATCACTGCACGGCCTTGATGGCTTCGACCATGGCCTTCAGCTTGTCGTCCTTGACGTGCTTCTCGTAGACCGGACCCATGGCGTCGATGAAGGGCTGCTTGTCCGGCGTCGTGATCTGCGAACCGGCCGCTTCGACTTTGGCGCGCGATTCCTTGACCTTGGCGGTCCACAGCTCGCGCTGCCTGGCGACGCTCTCCTTGGCGGCCGCCTTGAAGATCGCCTGATCCTCCGGCGTCAGCTTGTCCCAGCTCGACTTCGCCATGACGAAGGCTTCCGGCACCATAGTGTGCTCGTCGAGCGAATAGAACTTGGCGACTTCCGCATGCTTGGCGGTGTCGTAGCTCGGAAAATTGTTTTCCGCGCCGTCAATGACCCCGGTCTCGATCGCCGAATACACCTCGCCATACGGCATCGGAGTCGCGTTGGCGCCGAGTGCCGCCACCATGTCGACGAAGATGTCGGACTGGATGACGCGGAACTTCATGCCGGCCAGATCGGCTAATGAGTTGATCGGTTTCTTCGAATTGTAGAAGGAGCGCGCGCCACTGTCATAAAAGGCGAGCAGCACCAGCCCGACCTGTTCGAACGCCGCCGCGATCTGGTCGCCGACCGCCCCGTCCATGACCTTGTGCATATGGTCTTCCGAGCGGAAGATGTAGGGCAGCGAGGGCACAGTGGTTTCGGGAATGAGCCCGTTGAACGGCGCCATCGAGATGCGGTTGAGGTCGATCACGCCGGTGCGAACCTGCTCGATCGTGTCCTTTTCTTCGCCTAGCTGCGCGGAATGATAGAGCTCGACCGCATAGCGGCCGGCCGTACGCTCCTTTACAAGCTCGCCGAAATATTTGACTGCCTCGACCGTCGGATAGCCGTCCGGGTGGGTGTCGGACGAGCGCAGAACCGTCTGGGCACTTGCCGTTCCGGCCATCAGTGCGGCGGCGAGCAGCGCAGCTCCCGTCAGTCTTGAAAAATGCAACATGGTTTCCTCCCTTTGCATTGCGGGCGAGTTGCCCCTTCAGAGCCGATACGCCTTTTTCGCCAGCGTATAGGTCAGTTCCCGCGCCAGCTCATGCGCCTCGTCCTCGCGCAGCCTGTGCTCGGCGACGAGACGCGCCAGGAACGCGCAGTCGACTCGCCGCGCCACATCGTGACGCGCCGGGATCGAGGGAAAGGCACGGGTGTCGTCGTTGAAACCGACGGTGTTGTAGAAGCCGGCCGTCTCGGTGGTCATCTCGCGGAAGCGCCGCATGCCTTCCGGGCTGTCGTGGAACCACCAGGCCGGCCCGAGCTTCAGCGCCGGGTAGACACCGGCCAGCGGCGCCAGCTCGCGCGCATAGCTGGTCTCGTCGAGCGTGAAGAGGATGACGGTGAGGTCGCGCTCCAGCCCGACGCAGTCGAGCAGCGGCTTCAGCGCCGTCACATAGTCGGTCCGGGTCGGGATATCGAAGCCCTTGTCGCGGCCGAATTTTTGGAAGATTGCGGGCGAATGGTTGCGCCAGGAGCCGGGATGGATCTGCAGGACCAGCCCATCGTCGAGGCTCATCTTGGCCATCTCGGTCAGCATCTGGGCGCGGAACAGTTTTCGCTCGCGCTCATCGTCGGAACCACGGCGAACCCGATTGAACAGCTCTTGCGCCGCCGCATCCGAAAGATTGGCGGTCTCGGCCGTCGGATGGCCATGATCCGACGAAGTCGCGCCGAAGCTTTTGAAGAAGGCGCGCCGCTGGCGATGCGCATCGAGATAGCCGGCCCAATTGCCGGTGTCGCAGCCGGTGATCTCGCCGAGCCGATCGAGATTGGTTGAAAACCCTTCGAAATCGGGATCGACGACAGCATCCGGCCGATAAGCGGTGACCACACGGCCCTGCCAGTCGCTGTCGCGGATCATCTGGTGCCATTTGAGATCGTCGAGCGCGCCTTCCGTGGTCGCGATGACCTCGATGTTGAAACGCTCGAACAGCGCGCGCGGGCGAAAATTCTCCCACTGCAGCAGCGTCGCGATGGTGTCGTAGTGGCGGTCGGCGGTCGCGGCGGTCAGCGGTTCGTCGATGCCGAACAGATCGGCAAGTACGTGGTCGAACCACAGCCGGGTCGGTGTGCCCCGAAACAGATAATAGTGCTCGGCAAAGCGCCGCCAGATCGTCCGGCCGTCGGTTTCGACAGGCGCGCCGTCCAGCGTCGCGACGCCGAGATCCTCGAGGCGGACGCCCTGGCTGAACAGCATGCGGAAGATGTAGTGATCCGGGACGATGAGCAGTTGCGCCGGATCCGGGAATGGCTCGTTCAGCGCATACCAGCGCGGATCGGTGTGGCCATGCGGGCTGACAAGGGGCAGGTCCTTGATCCCGGCATAGAGATCACGGGCAACCGAGCGCGAATGCGCCTCGGCGGGAAACAGCAGATCCGCATGGGTCAGTGCCACGGTCATCCTCCCAAGGCCACTATCGGTAGGGGCGGCAAGAAATAATGTCAACATACAAAAATACAATTGTTGTATGATGACTTTTCGCCCCATTGTGTGGCAGGAAATCGAATGTTACGCCGCTTTGCCGATCCCTGCCGAGGCCACTCATGTCATCCGACCAGACCAGTCGCACCACGACGACCGAACGCCTTTCCACGAAGACGGTGCGCGCACTGCCGGCTTCGATCGCGACACCTGCGTATGATCGCAGCCGCGTCGTCCCGGGCATCGTGCACCTTGGTGTCGGCGCCTTCCACCGCGCCCATCAGGCAGCCTATGTCGACGATTGCCTGGCGGCAGGCGAGGCGGATTGGGGCATAACAGGCGTTTCGCTGCGCAGCACCGACACGCGCGACGCTCTCACGCCGCAGGACGGGCTCTACACGCTGGCGATCAGAAGCAGTGGAACCGAAAAGCTTCAGGTCATCGGCTCGATCGGCGCGATGCTGGTGGCGCCGGAGGATCCGGGCGCGGTGCTGGCCACGCTGACCGATCCGCGCACCCGCATCGTCACGCTGACGATCACTGAAAAGGCGTATCTGAGGGCGGCAGGCGGCGGATTGGACGCCACACATCCCGATATCGCCCATGATCTGGCCAATCCCCGGATGCCGAAGACAGCGCATGGTTTTCTGACCGAGGCGCTTGCCCTGCGACGCGCCGCCGGCACGCCGCCCTTTACCGTGCTCTGTTGCGATAATCTGCCGGCCAACGGCGCCACGCTGCATCGGCTGCTGACCGAATTCGCCGCATTGCGCGATGCCAGGCTCGGCGTGAAGAGCGACGCTGGAATCGCCGACCACATCGCACACCAGGTCGCGTTTCCCTCCAGCATGGTCGATCGCATCGTGCCCGCAACCACCGACGCCGATCGGGCGCGGATCGCTGAAGAACTCGGCGTCGAGGACGCCTGGCCCGTGATGACCGAGCCGTTTTGTCAGTGGGTGGTCGAAGATAAGTTCCCGACTGGCCGGCCCGCGTGGGAACAATTCGGCGTCACCATGGTTCGCGATGTCGGCCCGTTCGAGGACATGAAGCTCAGGCTGCTCAACGGCTCGCATTCGGCCATCGCCTATCTTGGCCTGCTCAGCGGTCATGCCACCGTCGACCGCGCCTTCGCCGACCCGGCGATCCGGCAGTTCGTTGATGCATTGTGGGCCGAAGCCATCCCGACCCTGCCCGAGGATGCCGGATTGGACACGAGCGCCTATACTGCGGAACTCGCGGAGCGTTTTGCCAACACTGCACTTGCCCATCGCACGGCGCAGATCGCCAATGACGGCAGCCAGAAACTGCCGCAGCGCATCGTCGCCTCCGCCATCGAATGCCTCGAAGCCGGTACTGAATTGGTCCATCTAACCCTGGTGGTGGCTGCCTGGATCGCCGCTTGCGCCGCGCGAGGAAAAACCTTGCCGGCGGGACATTTCACCGATCCGCTCGACGCGGCGCTGACGGCACTTTTGAGCGAGCAGCTGCCGGCCAACGAAACCGTGACCGCGGTGTTCGACCTGGCCGGCTTCGCCAGGGACCATGCCGAGCGGCAGACGTTGATCGAACTCGTGGCTGTCCATCTCGTCCACCTGCGGCGCGATGGTCCGGTTCTGGCCTTCGCCGCGCTCGGCATACAGAGCGAGCAGGCCTGAGCTACGGCCTCGCGGTTATGATGTCGGCGGGACAGCGCCCCTAGGCGCGAAGGATCGCGACAGAACGCCCGTCCTGCGCGCTACCAATGGCATGAATTCCAGAGTCTGCGCTCAGGCCTTACGCCGGCAGGATGGCGCCTTCCAGCGTGGTGAGCTGGCTAAGGAACTGTTCCGCCTTGCTGCGAGCCTCGTCGTCCTTGGCATCAGTGGCGTCTTCCTTGGCTTCCTGGATGCGGCGCGCGAGATCGGCGCGGTCGACATCCTTCACCGCGACAGCCGATTCCGCCAGCAGCGTGCAGCCGGCCGGAACGATGTCGGCGAAGCCGCCGAACACCACATAGCGCTCTTCGCCGCCCGCCGCGGTCTTCACCGTGACGACGCCCGGCTTGATCGTGGTCATGACCGGAGCGTGATGCGCCATGACGGTCATCTCGCCTTCGGCGCCGGGAATGACGACGGATTCGACCTGCTCGGAAACGAGCAGACGCTCCGGCGAGACCAGTTCGAACTTGAAAGCTTCAGCCATGATCAATTTAGTGAGTAGGGAATAGGAACTAGGCAGTAGTAAGTGGCCCTAACCGGTCCACATTACGCAGCTGCTATTCCCCACTCACTACTGACTACTCCCTATTCCCTAAATTAAGCCGCTTCAGCCGCGAGGCGCTGTGCCTTCTCGACCGCTTCCTCGATGCCGCCGACCATGTAGAAGGCAGCTTCCGGAAGGTGATCGTAGTCGCCGTTGCAGAGGCCCTTGAAGCCCTTGATGGTGTCGGCGAGGTCGACCAGCTTGCCCGGCGCGCCGGTGAACACTTCGGCGACGAAGAACGGCTGCGACAGGAAGCGCTCGATCTTGCGGGCGCGGGCCACGGTTTGCTTGTCCTCTTCCGACAGCTCGTCCATGCCCAGGATGGCGATGATGTCCTGCAGCGACTTGTAGCGCTGGAGGATCGACTGCACCTGGCGCGCGACGCCATAATGCTCGTCGCCGACGACCAGCGGGTCGAGCATGCGCGAGGTCGAATCCAGCGGATCGACGGCCGGATAGATGCCCTTTTCGGCGATGGCGCGGTTGAGCGTCGTCGTCGCGTCAAGGTGGGCGAACGAGGTCGCCGGCGCCGGATCGGTCAAGTCGTCGGCGGGCACGTAGATGGCCTGCACGGACGTGATCGAGCCCTTGGTGGTGGTGGTGATGCGTTCCTGCAGCGCGCCCATGTCGGTGGCGAGCGTCGGCTGATAGCCCACGGCCGAAGGAATACGGCCAAGCAGAGCCGACACTTCCGAGCCAGCCTGGGTGAAGCGGAAGATGTTGTCGACGAAGAACAGCACGTCCTGGCCCTGGTCGCGGAAATATTCCGCAACCGTCAGGCCGGTCAGGCCGACGCGGGCGCGCGCGCCCGGCGGCTCGTTCATCTGGCCGTAGACGAGTGCCGCCTTGGAGCCTTCGCCGCCGCCCTTCTTGTTGACGCCGGATTCGATGAACTCGTGATAGAGATCGTTGCCTTCGCGGGTGCGCTCGCCGACGCCAGCGAACACCGAGTAACCGCCATGCGCCTTGGCGATGTTGTTGATCAGTTCCTGGATCAGCACGGTCTTGCCGACGCCGGCGCCGCCGAACAGGCCGATCTTGCCGCCCTTGGCGTAGGGCGCCAGCAGGTCGAGCACCTTAATGCCGGTGATCAGGATCTGCGCTTCCGTCGACTGCTCGACATAGGTCGGAGCCGGCTGGTGGATGGAGCGCATTTCGGTCGCGTCGACCGGGCCTTCTTCGTCGACCGGCTCGCCGATGACGTTGATGATGCGGCCGAGCATGCCCGGGCCGACCGGCACGGTGATCGGCGCGCCGGTGTCACGCACTTCCTGGCCGCGAACCAGACCTTCGGTCGAGTCCATGGCGATGCAGCGCACGGTGTTTTCACCCAGGTGCTGGGCGACTTCGAGCACCAGTCGGTTACCGACATTGGTCGTCTCGAGCGCGTTCAGGATCGCCGGCAGGTGATCGCCGAACTGCACGTCGACAACGGCGCCGATGACCTGGCGGACCTTGCCGGCAACGCCGGTTGCCTTGCTGGCCACTGCCGATGTCTTGGCAGCGGCCGCCTTCGCCGGCGCTGCTGCCTTGGCCGGGGCAGCCTTCGCGGCTGCTGCTGGAGCCTTTGCCGCCTTCACGGGGGCTGCGGTTTTCGCGGCTGCGGCCTTGGGGGCTGCCGTCTTGGATGTCGCCTTCTGGGGGGTCGCTGCTTTCGCCATCGTCTTTACCCTTTTTCGTCCTTTGTTTCTCACGCGGTCCGATCGCGGGTCGATGACCCGCGAACCGCGCCTAGAGCGCCTCGGCGCCCGAAATGATTTCGATCAGTTCCTTGGTGATCTGCGCCTGCCGCTGGCGGTTATAGGTGATCGACAGCTTGTTGATCATGTCGCCGGCGTTGCGCGTCGCATTGTCCATGGCGCTCATCTTGGCGCCCATTTCGCCGGCCACATTTTCGAGCAGCGCCCGGAAAACCTGCACGGAGATGTTGCGCGGAATGAGGTCGGAGAGGATTTCGCCCGGCTCCGGTTCATATTCGTAGACGGCGTTGCCGCCATCCGTCGCCTCGGCAGGAGCCGAAGCAACGCCGGCCGGAATGATCTGCTGCGCGGTCGGGATCTGGCTGATCACCGACTTGAACTGCGAATAGAACAGCGTGCAGATGTCGAAGCCGCCCTCGTTGAAGAGGTGGATGACCTTCTTGGCGATCGCATCGGCATTGACGAAGCCGAGTGTCTTGACCTCGCGCAGATCGACGCGGTCGATGATCATCGACGCATAGTCGCGGCGCAGGATGTCGAAACCCTTCTTGCCGACGCAGATGATCTTGACCTGCTTGCCGTCCGCCAAAAGCTTGCGGATATGGTCGCGGGCAAGGCGGGCGATCTGCGAATTGAAGCCGCCGCACAGGCCGCGCTCGGCGGTGCAGACGACGAGCAGATGCACGTCGTCCTTGCCGGTGCCGGTCATCAGCGCCGGGGCATCGCCGCCGCCGCCGATGGCCTGGGTGATGTTGGCCAGCACGGAACCCATGCGCTCCGAATAGGGGCGCGCCGCTTCCGCAGCCTCTTGCGCACGGCGCAGCTTCGCCGCGGCGACCATCTGCATCGCCTTGGTGATCTTCTGCGTCGCCTTGACCGAGGCGATACGGTTACGAAGGTCTTTTAATGAAGGCATGCTTCAAACCTGATCCCGTCTTGCAATTCGCTCAGGCGAAGGTCTTGGCGAAAGCGTCGATCTCGGCCTTCAGCTTGGCGCGCAGATCGTCCGACAGCGCCTTTTCCTTGCGGATGGCATCGAGGACGTCCTTGCCGGCCGAACGCATGTGGCTGAGCAGGCCATGCTCGAACTTGCCGACCTGGTTGACCGGCAGCTTGTCGAGATAGCCGTTGACGCCGGCGAAGATCACCGCGACCTGCTCTTCCGTCTTCAGCGGCGAGAACTGCGGCTGCTTCAGGAGTTCGGTCAGGCGCGATCCGCGGTTGAGCAGGCGCTGCGTGGCGGCGTCGAGATCGGAGCCGAACTGCGCGAAGGCCGCCATTTCGCGGTACTGCGCGAGCTCGCCCTTGATCGAGCCGGCAACCTGCTTCATCGCCTTGATCTGCGCGGCCGAGCCGACGCGGCTGACCGACAGGCCGACGTTCACCGCAGGACGGATGCCCTGGAAGAACAGGTTGGTTTCGAGGAATATCTGGCCGTCGGTGATCGAGATCACGTTGGTCGGGATGTAGGCCGACACGTCGTTGGCCTGCGTCTCGATGATCGGCAGGGCGGTCAGCGACCCACCGCCCAGATCGTCGTTGAGCTTGGCGGCGCGCTCGAGCAGGCGCGAGTGCAGGTAGAAGACGTCGCCCGGATAGGCTTCGCGGCCCGGCGGGCGGCGCAGCAGCAGCGACATCTGGCGATAGGCGACGGCCTGCTTCGACAGATCGTCATAGCTGATCAGCGCGTGCATGCCATTGTCGCGGAAGTATTCGCCCATGGTGGCGCCGGCGAACGGCGCCAGGAACTGCATCGGTGCCGGATCGGAAGCGGTGGCGGCGACGATGATCGAGTATTCGAGCGCGCCGCGCTCTTCCAGCACCTTGACGAACTGCGCGACGGTCGAGCGCTTCTGGCCGACGGCGACGTAGACGCAGTAGAGCTTTTCCTTCTCGGGGCCGTTGTCGTGCACCGACTTCTGGTTGAGCATGGTGTCGAGGATGATGGCGGTCTTGCCGGTCTGGCGATCGCCGATGACCAGCTCGCGCTGGCCGCGGCCAACCGGGATCAGCGCATCGATGGCCTTGAGGCCGGTCGACATCGGCTCGTTCACCGACTTGCGCGGGATGATGCCGGGCGCCTTGACGTCGACGCGCTTGCGTTCGACTGCCTTGATCGGACCCTTGCCGTCGATCGGATTGCCGAGCGCGTCGACGACGCGGCCGAGCAGGCCGGGGCCGACGGGAACGTCGACGATGGCGCCGGTGCGCTTGACGATGTCGCCTTCCTTGATGTCGCGGTCGGCGCCGAAGATGACGACGCCGACATTGTCGGCTTCGAGGTTGAGCGCCATGCCGCGGATGCCGCCGGGGAATTCGACCATCTCGCCGGCCTGGACATTGTCGAGGCCATAGACACGGGCGATACCGTCACCGACGGACAGCACCTGTCCGACTTCGGAGACCTCGGCCTCCTTGCCGAAATTCTTGATCTGGTCTTTCAGAATTGCGGAAATTTCCGCGGCGCGGATGTCCATCAGCCGACCTCTTTCAGTGCAAGCTTGAGCGAATTGAGTTTGGTTTTGAGCGACGTATCGATCTGGCGCGAACCCATCTTGACCACCAGCCCGCCGAGCAGCGACGGATCGACGGTGACGGAGATGGCCACGTCCTTGCCGGCAACGCTCTTCAGCGCCGCCTTGAGTTCGGTCTGCTGGGCAGCCGTCAGCTCATGCGCCGACGTCACTTCAGCAGCGGTCTCGCCACGATGTTCGGCGGATATCTGGCGGAATGCCCTGATCATGCCGGGAATGGCGAACAGCCGGCGGTTGCGGGCGACGACGCGCAGGAAATTGCCAGTGAGGCCGGCAATCCCGGCCTTGTCGGCGATCGCCGCGATGGCCTTGGCCTGGTCCTCGCTGGAGAACACCGGGCTGTTGATCAGCCGGGTGAGATCAGCGCTGCCCGCGAGCATCGCTTCGAAACTGTTGAGGTCGGCTTCGACCTTGGCCACGGAATTTGCCTGCAGGGCGAGTTCGAACAGCGAACCCGCATAGCGTTCTGCGACACCTGAGATTGGCGATGACGATTGAGCCACGGACCGTCTTTTCTCTTGTCTGACAGGCCGTAGATTGTTGGCGCGAGCAAAAACTCTGGCTAAATCTTTGACCTTACTGCATTTTTTCGAGCACGGAGGCGCGGCTTCCGCTATCCCCGGCCGAAAGTCGATTGCCGTCTAGCACAGGCATTTTAAGACCGCAATGCGTCGTTCCGCATGGTTTTCAGGCACTATTGTCGCATCCGGCGAAAGTCACCCGTCTTCCATCGCGGAATACCCAACGATTCAAGGCAGAAAGCCGAAGGCAAAGGCGAGCGGTAACGCCGCCAGCACCAATTCCAGCACAATGGAAACCCAATTGAAAGGCGTGTTGGCGCCATCCGACATCATCGACAGCAGCCGGCCGAAGGCGGTGAACAACCAGGAAAAGCCGAGCGCCATGTAGATCAGCGGCTGCGCCAGAAGGATACAGCACAGGCCGACACCGAGATAAAAGCCCGACATCCTGCCGCGCCCCTCGGCGATCGCGGCAGCCTTCTCTGGCTTGACCTGCAGGCGCAGGGCACGGAAGGCGAGACCAGGTGCCAGAAAAAACAAAAGACCGAGCAGCACGGTGAAGACGGCGCTCGACCAGGCCAGCCATTCGCCCTGGCTCGTCGGCCATGGAAGCGCAAAATCCATCTTGTCCCCTCGAAGTGCCTGTTTTGAAATTCCGGGCATTCTAACGGAGGAAAAACGCTGCGCCAGATGGCATCAGGCACTTTAGGAGAAGCGCATCAGCCAAGCACGAATTCCACTGCCGCCTCGGCATGGATGCGCGTCGTGTCGAAGACCGGGATGTTGAAATCCTGCTGGCCGATAAGCATGGTGATCTCGGTGCAGCCCATGATGACGCTGTCGGCTGCCTCTTCGCGGCGCAGGCGTTCGGTCTCGGCGATGTAGGCCGCCTTCGAGATTTCGGTGACGATGCCCTGGCACAATTCCTCGTAGATGACGCGATGGACCATGTCGCGCCCGGCGGCATCGGGCACCACGGGCCGCAGGCCGTATCTGTCGGCGAGCCGGCCCTTGTAGAAATCCTGCTCCATGGTGAAGCGCGTCGCCAGCAGCGCCGGACGCTGCATGCCGGCGCGCTTGACCGCCACCGCGGTGGCGTCGGCGATGTGGATCAGCGGGATCGACACCGACGCCTGCACCTGGTCGGCCAGTTTGTGCATGGTGTTGGTGCACAAAAGCAGACCTTCCGCGCCGCCGGCCTCGAGCTTGCGCGCTGCTTCGACAAGAAGCACGCCGGCGCCGTCCCAGTCGCCATGATGCTGCCGCTCGGCGATCTCGGCGAAGTCGAACGACCACAGAAGCAGTTTCGCTGAATGCAGCCCACCCAGCCGCTCGCGCACGATCTCGTTGAGCAGGCGATAGTAGATGGCGGTGGATTCCCAGCTCATGCCGCCCAGAAGGCCGAGGGTTTTCATATGAGTTTCCACATCTCGCTGGCTTACAGCAACCTATCGCTGAAAGCGCGACCTTACAAAAAGCTCTGCGGGTCGATGTCGACCTGCACCCGAACCGAACCGCGTTGCTTCGGTCCGCTAGCCAGCATGGCCCTGATAAAACCTTGTATGTCGGCGCGCCGTTCGCCCTGGATCAGCAGGCGGAAGCGGTGGCGGCCGCCGAGCAGGGACAGCGGCGCCTCCGCCGGTCCCAGCACGAACAAATCTGTCGCCTCGGGCGCGGCGCGGCGCAGGCCGCGTGCATGGCCCTCGGCTTCCGCCCGTGTCACCGCACTGACGATGACGCCGGCGAGCCGGCCGAAGGGCGGCAGTGCGGCTCGTTCGCGCTCGGCGATCTCGCGCTCGTAAAACGCCTCGGCGTCACCGGAGACGATCGCCCGCATCACCGGGTGGTCGGGCTGAAAAGTCTGCAGCAGGCCGAGGCTCTTCTTGCCGGTGCGGCCGGCGCGGCCGGTGACCTGGCTGAGCAACTGGAATGTGCGCTCGGCGGCGCGCGGATCGCCGTTGGCAAGACCGAGATCGGCGTCGACGACGCCGACCAGTGTCATGTTGGGAAAGTTGTGGCCCTTGGCGACGAGCTGCGTGCCGATGACGATGTCGGCCCCGCCATCGGCGATCGCCTCCAGCTCCAGCCGCAGCCGCCGCACGCCGCCCATCAGGTCCGACGACAAAACGATGGTGCGCGCGTCGGGAAAATGCGCAACGACCTCTTCGGCGATCCGCTCGACACCTGGCCCGCAGGCGACCAGATGATCGAGCGTGCCGCATTCCGGGCAGGCTTCGGGGCGGCGCTCATTGTGCCCGCAATGATGGCAGACCAACTGGCCGCGAAAACGATGCTCGACCAGCCAGGCCGAGCAGACCGGGCAGCCGAAGCGGTGGCCGCAGACCCGGCACAGCGTCAGCGGCGCATAGCCGCGCCGGTTGAGGAACAGCAGCGACTGCTCCTGCCTCTCCAGCGTCTGGCGCATCTGGTCGAGCAGCACCGGCGACAGGAAACCGCCACGCGCCGGCGGCGCGCGCCGCATGTCGACCGCCTTCAGATGCGGAAGCGCCGCCTCGGCGAAGCGAGCGGAAAGCACCGCTCTGTTGTATTTACCTTGGCTGGCATTGACCCGGCTTTCAACCGATGGCGTCGCCGACGCCAGCACGACCGGAAAGCTGCCGATATGGGCGCGCACCACCGCCATATCGCGCGCATTGTAGAAGACGCGGTCCTCCTGCTTGTAGGCAGGGTCGTGCTCCTCGTCGACGACGATCAGGCCAAGCTCCTTGAACGGCAGGAACAGCGCCGAACGCGCACCGGCGACGACCCGCACGCCGCCTTCCGCCACTTGCCGCCAAACCCGCTCGCGCATCCGCGGCGGCAGGTCGGAATGCCATTCACCCGGCTTGGCGCCGAAGCGCTGCTGGAAGCGCTCGAGAAAGGCATGCGTCAGCGCGATTTCCGGCAGCAGGATCAGCACCTGCCTGCCCTGGTCGAGCGCAGCCGCCACCGCTTCGAAATAAACCTCCGTCTTACCTGATCCGGTGACGCCGTCGAGCAGCGCGACGTTGAACACGCCGGCTGCGACATTGGCGCGCAGCATCTGCGCCGCGGCGCTCTGGTCCGGCATCAGTTCCGGTGTGGCGTAGGCGGGATCGGGCGCGGCCACCACCGGGCGCGGCGGGATCATCACGGTCTCGAACACGCCTTGCGCCCTCAGGCCGTCGATCACCGTCGACGACACGCCGGCGGCGTGAGCGAGGCCGGAGCGCGTCCAGGCAAGGCCGCCTTCGGCCGTCTCCAGCACGCGCTGCCTGGCGCTCGTCATCCGGTCGGGTGCGAGAAGCGTGCGCTGCAATCCCTCGATCCACGGTTCGGGGTCGAAAGCCTCCGGCGCCCTGAGCAGCATGCGCGCCACCATGCCCGGCGGCGACAGCGTGTATTGCGCCACCCAGTCGACGAAGCGGCGCATCGCGCGGTCGATCGGCGGGCAGTCGAAAACCTGTTCGATGGGGCGCAGCTTTTTCGCGTCGACCTTCTCGACCGCGCCATCCCAGACGATGCCGGCGACCTGGCGCGGCCCAAGCGGCACGCGCACGATCGAGCCCGGCACCACGCGCATGCCGGCCGGCACGGCATAGGTGTAGGGGCGTTCGGCGGGCATCGGCACCAGCACCGGTGCGGCTGCGACAAAGGGCGAATCTTCGATCATGAGGCGTGACCTTGCCCTGACTTTGGTCTAGATCAAAGGCCGACCCCGAATGTGCATGACATGCACATGAAAATCTTCAGGAGACCCGCCATGAAATTTTTTGTCGACACCGCCGACGTCAAGGATATCCGTGAGCTGAACGACCTGGGGCTGCTCGACGGCGTCACCACCAATCCGTCGCTGATCCTCAAATCCGGCGGCAAGATCGCCGACGTCACCAAAGAGATTTGCGATATCGTCAAGGGTCCGGTCTCGGCTGAAGTCACCGCCACCGAATATTCCGAGATGATGCAGCAGGCCAAGGTTCTGGCCAAGATCGCCGACAATGTCTGCATCAAGGTGCCGCTGACGCTGGACGGGCTCAAGGCCTGCAAGACGATCCGCACCGAGATGAACCGCCTGGTCAACGTCACGCTGTGCTTTTCGGCCAACCAGGCGCTGCTGGCGGCCAAGGCCGGTGCCTCGTTCATCTCGCCCTTCGTCGGCCGCGTCGACGACATCGGCATCGACGGCATGGAGCTGATCCAGGAGATCAGGCAGATCTACGACAATTACGATTTCCAGACCGAGATCCTGGTCGCTTCGGTGCGCACCGTGAACCATGTCAAGCAGGCGGCGCTCATCGGCGCCGATGTTGTCACCGCGCCGCCGGCGACGCTAAAGGCACTGGTCAAGCACCCGCTGACCGACAAGGGCCTGGAACAGTTCCTAGCCGACTGGGCAAAGACCGGCCAGCAGATCGGCTGAGCTGGCGATCGGCTGAAGCCCCACCACTTTCGACTAAAAAAGGCCGGGTAACCGGCCTTTTTGATGCGCTTCAGGCGAAGCCACCTCGCCAAAGGAGCCCGCCGGTCAATCCGCGCTGTCGTCGTCGGGTGTGGTCGCCTGCTGGCGCCGTCCCATGATGATCTCGCGCTTGCCGACATGGTTGGGGGTGCCGACCAATCCTTCCTTTTCCATGCGTTCGACCAGGGATGCGGCGCGGTTGTAGCCGATGCCGAGGCGGCGCTGGATGTAGGACGTCGAACACTTCTTGTCGCGCACCACCACCTTGACCGCCTCATCGTAGATGGCATCGCTGTCTTCGGCTGCGACGGATCCCTTGTCGAAGACCGCACCCTGGTCGTCTGCGATTTCTTCCTCGTCCTCGTCGGCCGTCACGGTTTCCAGATATTCAGGGCGGCCCTGCGCCTTGAGATGCGCGACCACATGCTCGACCTCCGCGTCGGAAACAAACGGCCCATGCACGCGCGAAATGCGCCCGCCACCCATCATGTGCAGCATGTCGCCCTGGCCAAGCAACTGCTCGGCGCCCTGCTCGCCCAGGATGGTGCGGCTGTCGATCTTCGATGTAACCTGGAAGGAAATCCGGGTCGGGAAGTTGGCCTTGATCGTGCCCGTGATGACATCGACCGAGGGGCGCTGCGTTGCCATGATCAGGTGAATGCCGGCAGCGCGCGCCATCTGCGCCAGTCGCTGGATCGCGCCTTCGATCTCCTTGCCGGCGACCATCATCAGGTCGGCCATCTCGTCGACGATGACGACAATGTAGGGCATCGGCGCAAGGTCGATTTCCTGCTGTTCGAAAAGCGGTTCGCCGGTGCCCTTTTCGAAGCCGGCCTGCACCGTCATGACAACCGTCTCGCCCTTGTCACGGGCAGCGGCGGCGCGCTCGTTGTAGCCGTCGATGTTGCGCACACCGAGCCGCGCCATCTTGCGATACCGGTCCTCCATTTCGCGCACGGCCCATTTGAGCGCCGTGACGGCTTTCTTGGGATCCGTGACGACGGGCGTCAGAAGATGCGGGATGCCGTCATAGACGGAGAGTTCGAGCATTTTGGGATCGACCATGATCAGCCGGCATTCTTCCGGCTTCAGCCGGTAGAGCAACAACAGGATCATGGTGTTGATGGCGACCGACTTGCCGGAGCCGGTGGTTCCGGCCACCAGCAAATGCGGCATCTTCGCCAGCTCGGCGATGACCGGCTCGCCGCCGATCGTCTTGCCGAGACAAAGCGCCAGCTTGCAGCTGGTCTTGCGAAAGCCTTCCGATCCGATCAGCTCCCGGAAATAGACGGTTTCGCGCATCTCGTTCGGGAGCTCGATGCCGATGACGTTGCGGCCAGGCACGACGGCGACCCGCGCCGAAATCGCCGACATGGAGCGGGCGATATCGTCGGCAAGCCCGATGACGCGAGAAGATTTGACGCCCGGCGCCGGCTCGAACTCATAGAGCGTGACGACCGGGCCTGGGCGAACATGAATGATCTCGCCACGCACGCCGAAGTCCTCGAGCACGCTTTCCAGCAGATCGGCGTTCTGCTCGAGCCGCTCCTGCGACATGTAGAAGCCTTGTCCCTCCGGTGGCTGCTGCAACAGCTCTTCCGAGGGAAGCTCATAGGGATCGCCCGCGGTTGACAGCACGACCTTTCCAGCCCCAGGCAAGCGCGCGGAGCGGGCGCCAACGGCCCTGGCAGGGACGTTCACACTTGGCGCGGCCGACACGGAAACGGCGTCGCTTTGGGCGGCTGGGATTGCGACAGCCTGGACCGGCGACGGCGCATTGCTCGCTGGCACGCCGGGTTGGGCGACGGTCCAGTTCGAATTGGCCGGCCAAACATCCGGCAACGGCTTCAAGGCCTGGCCCGGAAGGCAGTCGATGACACGAAACAATGCGGTGGCATCGGTCCCTGGGCGAATGTCGATCGGCATAGTGGTCGCTGGCGCTACGGCGACCGGTGCAGGCGACGCTGGACCGGTCTGCCGGGCCGGCGACGAAACGTCGACCAGATAGGGTGCCATAGCCTCGAAGAACGCATGATCCGAAAGATATGGCCAGCGCAGCCTTTCGGAAGTGGTCGTTTTGGCGCCCGGAGCAACGGACGCGCGCGCGGATGCCCGTGCCGTAGCGACCGACCTCGGCGGCACCGGCGCAACGGCTGGCGCCTTCTCCCTGGCGCGCTCCGGGGCAACAAAAGCAGCAGCCGGCGGTAATGACCCTTGCGAGGCGTGGCCGGCCAGCGGCTGGGAAGCAGGGCTTTTCACCGAAGCCGGCAATGCCAGTAGCGAAGGCGCGGAGGACGCCCCGTTGATCATCGATTGCGCAACGGCTTGCTCTGCTGGGCGCGTCGCGGCGTGTTCGACAACACGCTCGTGCTGCGGATGATGCTTCCTGGCCTCATAGTCCGGCGTGCGTGTAAAACGCACGTTGGGTGCAAGGAAGAAATATTCCTGCCAGGCAGGGCTCTCGATATCGCCGATTTTCGAAGGCGTATCCTCCGAGCCACCCCGAGGCTCCATATAGGGCCGCTTGTTGCCGCCGAGATCGACCACCGGTGCGGAATAGCCGGCCGGCGTGTGGTGGGCTGCCGGCCGTCCGGCCTTGCGAGCCGGAGGATCAAAGTCGCCTGCCGCGGAAGAACTTCGCTGACCACCCCTGTCGCCGATGCTCTCCAAGCGCTTCCCCTCGGGGCCATCAGGCAATGCAGCCGTCGATAAATTGACCCGGGAAAAACGCTTGGCTTCCATTCTCAAGACTCACTTTGAAATGTCTGCCGAGCAATAGGGAGCGAGTGGTTAACAGTTGCTTCCCGGATGGATCGCCGACCATCCTGGGCACCAAAATCTTCGTGGTGGTCTGCGAGCGACACGGCACGATCGTCGTCTCGCCGCATCCGCGCTGGTGGCGCGATCTACTCGCTGTGCCGCAGCAGATCGATGGGTCTTCGGACAATTTCTGTTCGAGCATCTGGTCATGGTCCCGCGATCACCCCATCATGCCTGGGGCCAGACCGTTTCCGTGAAGGGATGAGGTGCGCTAGCCGGTCTTGCCGTGCCGGACAAGGTCCTGGGCAATGGACAGCTGCAGCGCTTCCGCCAACTCTCGCGCAGCGCGATTCTCGGCGTCGATCTGCGCCCGGTATGCGGCGAATTCCTGACGCGGCCTATCGAAGGACGAGGTGATCGAACGTTTGCCGGATGCGATCACCACGCCGGTCTTCGCATCGGCCAGCGTATAGCTGCCAGTCAGCGTCACGGAACCAGCGGTCGGTTCGTCTTCATCCGTTCCGACCTGCACGAGTGCCGCGGACTCGACCGCTTCGGTCACGCCGAGATTGAGCGAATATGCCGGCGAGGCCGGCTCGCCGGCGCCTCGTCCAAACCCGAAAATCAGATTGTTGCGCACCTGTTGGCCGTAACGCGTATTGACCGGCTTGATGCCGATCAACGCCAGTTCGGCACTGGCACTGGCCTGCGAACCCGACAGTGGCGCGCTCGAATAGAGCGGCCGCACCGTGCAGGCCGAGACAAGCGCGAGCGAACCTATCAGGCCGGCAAGCGCTATGCGGCGCAGCAAATGGCTCAACTCTGTCTTTTCCCGATCAGGCAACGACATTGACGATCCTCTGCGGCACGATGATCACCTTGCGCGGAGCCTTCCCTTCGAGTGCTTTCTGCACGAAGTCGAGAGCCAATACCGCTTTTTCGACCGCACCTTGGTCCGCGTCGCGGGCAATTGTCAAATCCCCCCGCTTCTTGCCGTTGACCTGTACCGGATAGGTGACTTCGTTGTCGACGACCAGCGCCGGATCGAAGACCGGCCAAAGCCGTTCGGCAACGAGATCGGTGCCGCCAAGCGCTGCCCAGCACTCCTCGGCCAGATGCGGCATGACCGGCGCTATCAGATGCACGAGAATCTCCACCGCCTGCCGGCAGGCGCCTTTCAGCGCTGCATCGGCCTTGCCTTCGGCCACCTCGTTGAGCGGCGTGGTCAGCGCGTTGGCCAGTTCGTAGATGCGGGCGATGGCGCGGTTGAAGGCGAGCTTCTCGATATCCTCTCCGACCGCCTTCAGGATCTTGTGCGCGGCCTTGGAAACCACCGCGGCCTCACCGCTGCTGGCCGCCACGGGCTTGATGCCGGCCAGTGTTTCGGCCGCCGTCGACACCAGGCGCCAGATGCGCTGGATGAAGCGATGCGCACCGGCAGCGCCATCGTCGGTCCACTCGACATCGCGCTCGGGAGGAGAATCCGACAGCATGAACCAGCGCGCCGTATCGGCGCCGTAGCCATCGGTGATGTCTTCCGGGCTCACCGTGTTCTTCTTCGATTTCGACATCTTTTCCAGCGGACCGATGGTGACGGCCTCGCCGGTGGCGATGTCGATGGCGCTGCGCTTGCCGTCGACATCCTCCAGCCGAACTTCGGTGGGCGCCAGCCAGCGGCCATTCGATGCCGAGCCGACGCGATAGGTTTCGTGCACCACCATGCCTTGCGTGAACAGGCCCTTGAACGGCTCGGCCAGATCGACATGGCCGGCCTCGCGCATGGCGCGGGTGAAGAAGCGCGAATAGAGCAGATGCAGGATCGCGTGCTCGATCCCGCCAATATACTGGTCGACCGGCAGCCATTCGTTGGCCGCCTTGGGATCGGTCGGTTCATGCGCCCACGGCGCGGTGAAGCGGGCGAAGTACCACGACGAATCGACGAACGTGTCCATCGTGTCGGTTTCGCGCCGCGCATCCCTGCCGCATTGCGGACATTTCACATGGCGCCATGTCGGATGCCGGTCGAGCGGATTGCCCGGGCGATCGAAATCGACATCGTCGGGCAGCTTCACCGGCAGGTCCGCCTTCGGCACCGGCACCACGCCGCAACCCTCGCAATGAATCATCGGGATCGGGCATCCCCAGTAGCGCTGGCGCGAAATGCCCCAGTCACGCAGGCGGAAATTCACCTTGCGCTCGGCCATCGGCCGGTTGCCGATCGTCTTCTGCTCCAGCAGTTTGGCGACCTCGTCGAAAGCCTGATCCGGCTTCATGCCGTCGAGAAAGCGCGAATTGATCATCACGCCGTCATCGACATAGGCTTCATCGATGATCTGGAACGTCGCCGGATTCTCGCCTTCCGGCATCACCACCGGAATCACCGGCAGGCCGTATTTGTTGGCGAAGTCGAGGTCGCGCTGGTCGCCGGACGGACAGCCGAAAATGGCGCCGGTGCCGTATTCCATCAGCACGAAATTGGCGACATAGACAGGCAGCGTCCAGTTGTCGTCAAACGGATGGACGACGCGGATGCCGGTGTCAAAACCCTTCTTCTCAGCTGTCTCCAGCGCCGCCACCGAGGTGCCCATATGGCCGATATCCTCGATGAACTTCGCCAGCGCCGGATTGTGCGCAGCGGCCTTCTTGGCCAACGGATGATCGGCGGCGACAGCCATGAAGGAAGCGCCGAAGATGGTGTCGGGCCTTGTCGTATAGACTTCCAGCTCATGCTCGCCATCAGAGGCGTCGGCCAGAGGCCAGCGGATCAGCAGGCCTTCCGAGCGGCCGATCCAGTTCTGCTGCATCAGCTTCACCTTTTCCGGCCATTCGTCGAGGCCGTCGAGCGAATCCAGCAGATCCTGCGCGAAGTCGGTGATCTTGAAGAACCACTGCGTCAGTTCGCGCTGTTCGACCAGCGCGCCCGAGCGCCAGCCGCGCCCGTCGATGACCTGCTCGTTGGCGAGCACGGTCATGTCCTCCGGGTCCCAGTTGACCTTGGAGGATTTGCGCGTCACCAGCCCCTTCTCGACAAAATCGAGGAACAGCATCTGCTGGCGGTGGTAGTAGTCGACGTCGCAGGTGGCGAATTCGCGCGCCCAGTCCAGCGACAGGCCCATGACCTTGAGCTGCTCGCGCATGGTGGCGATGTTCTGGTAGGTCCATTCCTTGGGGTGGACCTTGTTTTGCATCGCCGCGTTTTCGGCCGGCATGCCGAAGGCGTCCCAGCCCATCGGGTGCAGTACGTTGAAGCCCTTGGCCCGCTTGTAGCGCGCCACCACGTCGCCCATCGTGTAGTTGCGGGTGTGGCCTATATGGATGCGCCCCGACGGATAGGGAAACATCTCCAGCACATAGTATTTCGGGCGCGGATCGTCATTGTGCGCTTCGAACAGCTTCTTGGCGTCCCAGGCCTTCTGCCATTTGGGCTCTGACGCGCGCGGATTGTATCGTTCGGTTGCCATGGGACGTTTTTCACTTAAAAGCAGGCGCGAACTGCGGGCGATGGCTCGGCAGTTCAGGGAATGTGGTCCGGGTGTTCACCATGGTTTGGCAAACCCGTCAACCATATGGGTATCGCGTCTGACAAAAACGCCGGTCAAAACAGCAGGATTTGCATATGGGTGACGCCGTTCAGCAATTTTTCACGGTCAAGGCGAAGATCGCCGCCGCCGAGCGCGAGGCCGGCCGCGAAGCCGGCGTCGTGACGCTGGTCGCGGTCTCAAAGACCTTCGACGCTGCCGACATCGGCCCGGTCATCGAGGCCGGCCAGCGCGTCTTCGGCGAGAACCGCGTGCAGGAGGCGCAAGGCAAATGGCCTGATCTGAAGGACGCATTTCCCGACATCGAACTGCATCTGATCGGCCCGCTGCAATCCAACAAGGCCAAGGAGGCTGTGGCGCTGTTCGACGTCATCGAGACGATCGATCGCGAGAAGATCGCCGCCGAACTGGCCAAGGAGATCGCCAGGCAGGGCCGCGCACCGAAGCTCTACGTCCAGGTCAACACCGGCTCCGAGCCGCAGAAGGCAGGCATCGAGCCCCGCGACGCCGTGGCCTTTGTCGCCCGCTGCCGCGACGAGCATGGCCTCGCCATCGAGGGCCTGATGTGCATCCCGCCGGCCGATGAGAACCCCGGCCCGCACTTCGCGCTGTTGGAAAAGCTCGGCAAGGAAGCCGACGTCGCCAAACTCTCGATGGGCATGTCTGGCGACTACGAGACGGCGATCGCCTTCGGCGCCACCAGCGTCCGCGTCGGTTCGGCGATCTTCGGCAGCCGATAGTTCCGATGCACAGACCGGTCTCTAGTCGCTAAATTCCAACATATTCGATTGGCTGCAGGCCACCACACCTTCGTCATCCTAGGGCGGAGCGACGCGAAGCGCAGACCCTAGGATCCATGCCGTGACGACAAGGAAAATGCAGCGGTGCAGAATTCTGTTCCGCTGCATTCTTCGGCAGATGTCGCGGCATGGATCCTCGGGTCTGCGCTGCGTCGCTGCGCTCCTTGCTCCGCCCGTGGATGACGACGAGAGAGATGTTTAGGCCAATCCCCGAGGTTTGCGATCTGCCGCCGAAAGAGGCTATAGATTCTCGCTGCCAATAGCTTCCAACCCATGTCGAGGAACTAGCGAACACATCTGTTGGAGCGGAAACCCTGCCATGCTTCAACGGCATCTGGTATATGACTAGCGAAGCCATCTAGCGAGTAGTGCCCTTGAACTGGCATCTTAAGGACGCGAAGAACAATCTGTCGAAACTCGTACGGCAGGCGCGGGAACAAGGGCCACAAACCATCACGGTGCGCGGAAAGCCAACTGCTGTCGTACTCTCCCCCGAGGACTACGACCGACTGGTCGGCGCAACACCTTCGCTTGCGGAATATCTTCTCTCAGGTCCCGTGTGGGATGACGACTTCGTCGAGGAGGTCAATCGCCGCCCGAAGACGAAGATCCGAGTTATAGACTTATAATCCGCATACTCATGCGAACCTCGTTCGGTGAATGCAGCGGGCGCTTTTCTGATGGCGGCATTAGATGCGGTGAGGGATTATAGGCCAACTCGGCGGGCTCGTTGAGCCAGCAATTGGAAACGAAACGTACCGTTCCTATTTGCTTTGCGTCATCACAAACTCTCTGGAGCCGCCACCATGCGTTACAATCAGTTTGGAAATACGGGGATGTTCGTCTCCGAAATCTGCCTCGGCACCATGACCTTCGGTGCTGCCGGTGAAAATGCCCAATGGGGCCTGATCGCCAGTCTCGACCAGAGGGGCGTCAACGAGATCGTTGCCCATTCGCTCGCCGCCGGCGTCAATTTCTTCGATACGGCCGACGTCTACTCCTTTGGCGAATCCGAACGGCTGCTCGGCCAGTCGCTCAGGGATCTCGGCGTGAACAGGCAGAATGTGGTCATCGCCACCAAAGCCCACGGCGCCATGGGCGACGGTCCGAACCAGCGCGGCTCTTCACGCGGCCACATCATGGACTCGGTCGACGCCAGCCTGAAGCGGCTGCAACTCGACCATATCGATCTTTACCAGCTGCACGGCACCGACACCGTGACGCCGATCGATGAAACGCTGCGGGCGCTCGACGATCTCGTTGCCAGCGGCAAGGTCCGCTATGTCGGCGTCTCCAACTGGGCGGCATGGCGCATCGCCAAGGCGCTCGGCATCGCCGAGCGCAAGGGTTTCGCCCGCTTCGAGACCGTGCAATCCTACTATTCGATCGCCGGCCGCGACCTCGAGCGCGAAATCGTACCCTTGCTCAATGAGGAGAAGCTCGGCCTGATGGTGTGGTCGCCGATGGCCGGTGGCCTGCTGTCCGGCAAATATGGCCCCGGCGCGCCCGGCAATGGCGAAGGCCGCCGCGCGTCCTTCAACTTCCCGCCGGTCAATGAGGACCGTGCCTGGGCGGCCGTTGCCGTCATGCGCGAAATCGCCAAAAAGCATGATGTCAGCGTCGCCACGGTGGCGCTCGGCTATGTCCTGGCCAAGCCCTTCGTGATGAGCGTCATCATCGGCGCCAGCCGCATGGAGCAGCTGGAGCAGAACCTTGCCGCCACTGAAGTGAAGCTCGACAGCGACGATCTGCTTCGTCTCGACGAGGTCAGCGCCCTGCCGTCCGAATATCCCGGCTGGATGCTGGAGCGCCAGGCAGCGGGCCGCCGCCCGGCGCCGTTCACGCCGAAAGCATAAATATAGCCCACGCTGACATCCCGGGAGCCCGTGGCTCCCGGGATGTCAGCTCAGCCGGACGCTCTCACCCAGAAAATCGAGAAAGGCACGCACCCGCGCCGGCAGATGCCGGCCCTGGCCGACATAGACGGCGTGGGTGGGCTCCTCGTCGCCGGGATTGAATGCCTCCAGCAGCGACACCAGCCGACCGGCGGCGATATCGGCCGCCACATGCCAGCGCGCCAGCCGGGCGATGCCCGCGCCCGCCAGCGCCATCAGCCGCATCGCCTCGCCATCGCTGACCAGCGTGTTGCCGGTGATGGGAACCATGATGGCGCGGCCGTCCGCGTCGAGGAACGGCCAGCCATCGAGATGCCTGACGAACCCGAAGCCCATGCGGTTGTGCCTGTCGAGATCGGCTGGCGTCGGTGGCATGCCGTGCTTCTCCAGATAGGAAGGTGCTGCAACGACGACCACCGGGCTTTGCCCGAGCTTGCGCGCCACCAGCCGTGACTCACTCAGCGGCCCGGCACGGATGGCGACATCGGCGCGTTCCGCCATCAGGTCGATGACGCTGTCGGTCAGCACCAGATCGACCGAAATCTCGGGGTAGCGTTCGAGGAAGCGTGGCAGAAGCGGGATCAGCCGGTGTACCCCGAAGGGCACGTAGCTGTTGACGCGCAGCCTTCCGCGCGGTGCCGCACCCGCCGCCGCCTCCTGCTCGGCCGCCGCCATGTCGGCGAGGATGCGCAGGCCGCTCTCGTAGAATGCTGTGCCTTCCGGCGTCAGTTGAAGCTTTCGCGTCGAACGACTGACCAGCCGCGCGCCAAGCCGGGCCTCCAGCCGCGCGATCAGCTTGCTCACCGCCGACGGTGTCATGCGCAACGCGCGTGCCGCGGAGGAAAAGCTGCCTTCCTCGACGACGCGCACGAAAACTTCGATCTCGCCGGAGCGGTTGATGTCAGGCCTGGCCATTTGTGAATCTATTTCACAGAAAATGTGCCCAAGGCAAGTCTGGTTCACAATGCAGGGGAGCACGATCTCAGGGGTCGGGGCGCGGGACGGCGCTCTTCGTCATCGAAGTGGAAACCGCCATGCCTCTTGCTCTCTACGCCCTCGCCGCCGGTGCCTTCGGCATCGGCGTCACCGAATTCGTCATCATGGGTCTGCTGCTCGATGTCAGCAAGGATCTCGGCGTTTCGATCTCGGCCGCCGGCCAGCTCATTTCTGGTTATGCGCTTGGCGTCGTCATCGGCGCGCCCCTGCTGACCATCGTCACCGGTAACTGGCCACGCAAGACCGTGCTTCTGGTGCTGATGGCGATCTTCACGCTTGGCAATTTCGCCTGTGCACTGGCGCCCGACTACTGGACGCTGATGGGCGCCCGCATCATCACCGCTTTTGCCCACGGTACATTCTTCGGCGTCGGCTCTGTCGTCGCCACCGGACTGGTCGCACCCAACAAGAAGGCTTCGGCGATCGCGCTGATGTTCACCGGCCTGACCATCGCCAACATCCTCGGCGTGCCCTTCGGCACCTGGCTCGGCCAGGCCTTCGGCTGGCGGGCGACCTTCTGGGCGGTGACATTGGTCGGTCTGGCGGCCTTCGCCGTCATCCTGGTTCTGGTGCCGCGCAGCCAGACGGCTCCCGAAAAGAGCGATCTGCGCGCCGATCTCGCCGTTTTACGCCGCACCCCCGTCCTGCTCGGTCTTGCCACCACCGTGCTCGGCTATGCCGGTGTCTTCGCCGTCTTCACCTATATCGCGCCGCTGCTGACCGAGATCAGCGGCTTTGGGGAAGCAGCGGTATCGCCGATCCTGCTCGTCTTCGGTGGCGGCCTCATCGCCGGCAATTTGCTTGGCGGCAAGGTCGCCGACCGCTGGCTGGTGCCGGCCGTGCTGGGCAGTCTCGTGGTGCTGGCCCTGGTGCTTTCAACCATGACCTTTGCCATCCACAGCCAGGTCATGGCCGTCATCTATGTCGGCCTGCTCGGTGCCGCCGCCTTCGCCACCGTGGCGCCCCTGCAGATGTGGGTGCTGGACAAGGCGCAAGGTGCCGGTCAGAGCCTCGCCTCGTCCTTCAACATCGCCGCCTTCAATCTCGGCAACGCCGCAGGCGCCTGGCTTGGCGGCGCGGTCATTGCCCATGGCCTTGGCCTGGGTTCCCTCACCTGGGTCGCCGCCCTGCTGCCGCTCGCGGCGCTCGGCGTGGCGGGCCTGGCGCTGCGTCTCGATCGCACCGTCACGCTTGGCGAGCCTGCCTCCATCCGGTCGTGACCGTCCTCTGCAAACCCGCTTTCCACACCCTTCGTTCCACAGGAGTAAAAAGATGGACTACCGACGTCTCGGTGCATCGGGCCTGAAAGTGCCCGCACTCTCATTCGGCGCCGGCACCTTCGGCGGCTCCGGCCCGCTGTTCGGCGCCTGGGGCAACAGCGACGCCAGGGAAGCGCGGCGGCTGATCGACATTTGCCTGGAGGCCGGCGTCAACCTGTTCGACACCGCCGACGTCTATTCGAACGGCGCTTCGGAAGAGGTGCTGGGCGAAGCCATAAGAGGCCGCCGTGACGCCGTGCTGATCTCGACCAAGACCGCGCTGCCGATGGGCGACGGGCCGGCCGACTATGGCTCGTCTCGGTCGCGGCTGATCAGATCCGTGGATGATGCGCTGAGGCGCCTCGGCACCGATTACATCGACCTGCTGCAGCTGCACGCCTTCGATGCCGGCACACCGATCGAGGAGGTCTTGTCGACGCTGGACGAACTCGTGCGCGCCGGCAAGCTGCGCTATGTCGGCGTCTCCAATTTCTCCGGCTGGCAGGTGATGAAGTCGTTGGCGCAAGCCGACAGCCAAGGCTATCCACGCTATGTCGCGCATCAGGTCTACTATTCGCTGGTCGGGCGCGACTATGAATGGGAGCTGATGCCGCTCGGCCTCGACCAGGGCGTCGGCGCGCTGGTGTGGAGCCCGCTTGGCTGGGGCCGCCTGACCGGCAAGATCCGCCGTGGCCAGTCCTTGCCGGAAAAGAGCCGGCTGCACGACACGGCAAGCTTCGGACCGCCGGTCGAGGACGAGCATCTCTATCGGGTGATGGATGCGCTCGATGCGGTGGCGCTGGAAACCGGCAAGACCGTGCCGCAGATCGCCATCAACTGGCTGCTGCAGCGTCCGACTGTTTCCTCCGTCATCATCGGCGCCCGCAACGAAGAACAGCTGCGCCAGAACCTCGGCGCCGTCGGCTGGAATTTGACGCCGGAGCAGATCAGGAAACTCGACGCGGCAAGCGAAGTCACCGCGCCCTACCCGTACTTCCCGTATCGGCGGCAGGAAGGCTTTGCCCGGCTCAATCCGCCGGTGGTGTGAGCACTGGCGTTGAAGCTGCCAATCTCCCCCCTTGCGGGGGAGATCGGTTGTACCGCGTTCAGTGCAGCACGAACTCACCATCCACCTTGCGCCATTCATTCGGCGCGATCAGCTTCTGGTGGGTGTAGCTGATCGAATGCAGCGGCCCGTCCAGCTTGGCCTTCCAGAACTCGATGAACTTGATCAGTACCGGAAATTGTGGCGCCAGATCGTAGTCCTGCCAGATGAAGCTCTGCAACAGATGCGGATGATCGGGAAAGTGATAGAGAATCTTGGCCGTGGTCAGGCCATAGCCTTTGAGCATCAGGTCCATTTCGGAATGGTCGCGCATGGCAGTCCCCCTTGGGCGGTCCTGGTTGAGTCTCCTTTCCTCCCAACGTCAGAGTGTGCGCGCCGTTGCTTAACTGTCTATTGATTTTTCCTGATCGAAAACGGGTTTTCCGCGCGAAAACATGCAGTTAGCAGCGACGCTGATCGAGTGCTGACAGCGGCGGGAAAAACACCTGCGGCATCCCGCCGCGCGAATCCAACGTCTAATGTTGCCGTAACGGCGGAACTGGTAATAATGCCGCCGAATTCGCGGCCGTGCCGCTGCGATCCCGCCGACATTTCAAGCCGGCGATTGGTTCGGGAGGAAAGTCAGGAATGTCCGAGGTTCATGTCCATCGCGTCCAGCCGGCGTGGAAGAAAAACGCGCTGATCGACAATGACACCTACCTGAAATGGTATGCCGACAGCGTCAAGAACCCGGACAAATTCTGGGGCAAGCACGGCAAGCGCATCGACTGGTTCAAGCCCTACAGCAAGGTCAAGAACACCTCCTTCGACGGCAAGGTCTCGATCAAATGGTTCGAGGACGGACTGACCAATGTCTCCTACAACTGCATCGACCGGCACCTGAAGAAGCGCGGCGACCAGACCGCCATCATCTGGGAAGGCGACAATCCCTACGACGACAAGAAGGTCACCTACAACGAGCTCTACGAGCATGTCTGCCGGCTCGCCAATGTGATGAAGAAGCACGGCGTCAAGAAAGGCGACCGCGTCACCATCTACATGCCGATGATTCCGGAAGCGGCCTATGCGATGCTGGCCTGCACGCGCATCGGCGCCGTCCATTCGATCGTCTTCGGCGGTTTCTCGCCGGATGCGCTGGCCGGCCGCATCGACGACTGCAAGTCGACCTTCGTCATCACATCAGATGAAGGCCTGCGCGGCGGCAAGCCGATCCCTTTGAAGGAAAACACCGACAAGGCGATCGAGATCGCCGCGAAAGCCGGAACGAAAGTCGAAAAGGTGGTGGTCGTGCGCCGCACCGGCGGCAAGACCGGCTGGGTTCCCGGCCGCGACGTCTGGTACCACGACGAGATCGCGACGGTGAAAGCCGAATGCAAGCCCGAGAAGATGAAGGCCGAGGACCCGCTGTTCATCCTTTACACATCGGGCTCGACCGGCAAGCCGAAGGGCGTGCTGCACACCACCGCCGGCTATCTCGTCTACGTCTCGATGACGCACCAATATGTCTTCGACTACCATGACGGCGACATCTACTGGTGCACCGCCGATGTTGGCTGGGTCACCGGCCACAGCTACATCGTCTATGGCCCGCTCGCCAACGGCGCCACCACGCTGATGTTCGAAGGCGTGCCGAACTATCCGTCGCAGTCGCGCTTCTGGGAAGTCATCGACAAGCACAAGGTCAATATCTTCTACACCGCGCCGACGGCATTGCGCGCGCTGATGGGCGCCGGCGATGCGCACGTAAAGAAGACGTCGCGCAAGTCGCTGCGCGTGCTAGGTTCGGTCGGCGAGCCTATCAATCCGGAAGCCTGGGAGTGGTATTTCAACATCGTCGGCAACGGCAAGGTTCCGATCGTCGACACATGGTGGCAGACCGAGACCGGCGGCATCCTGATCACGCCGCTGCCGGGCGCCACCGACCTCAAGGCGGGTTCGGCGACACGGCCCTTCTTCGGCGTCAAGCCGCAGCTGGTCGACAGCGAGGGCAAGGTGCTGGAAGGTGCGGCCGACGGCAATCTGTGCATCACCGATTCTTGGCCCGGCCAGATGCGCACCGTCTATGGCGACCACGACCGCTTCGTGCAGACCTATTTTTCGACCTACAAGGGCAAGTACTTCACCGGTGACGGCTGTCGCCGCGACGCCGACGGCTATTACTGGATCACCGGCCGCGTCGACGACGTCATCAACGTCTCCGGCCATCGCATGGGCACGGCCGAGGTCGAATCCGCACTGGTCAGCCACGACAAGGTTTCGGAAGCCGCCGTCGTCGGCTATCCGCACGACATCAAGGGCCAGGGCATCTACTGCTACGTCACGCTGATGGCCGGCGAGCAGCCTAGCGAGGAACTGCGCAAGGAGCTGGTTGCCCATGTCCGCAAGGAGATCGGCGCCATCGCTTCGCCCGACAAGCTCCAGTTCGCGCCCGGCCTGCCGAAGACGCGTTCCGGCAAGATCATGCGCCGCATCCTGCGCAAGATTGCCGAGGACGATTTTTCAGCGCTCGGCGATACCTCAACGCTCGCGGATCCGGCCGTCGTCGATGATTTGGTCGCCAACCGGCAAAACAAGAAGAGCTGATGATGCAGGCCGCGCTCGGCACTGTCAGTGAACTCTGGCGCTATCCGGCGAGTTCGCTTGCCGGCGAGCGTCGGGAAACAATCTCGGTCGATATCGAGAGCATCGAGGGCGACCGCATGTTCGGCCTCGTCGACGCGTCCGACAATGAGATCGCGCGACCGGACCGCGACCCGAAATGGCACAAGGTGCCGCGCATCCGCACCCGGCTGTCGCCGACCCTGGAACTCGAGATTGCCGTTCCCGGGGACAACTGGCTGGCTGCGCCAAGTATCGAGAGCGACCGCGCGGTGTCGGCCTATCTCGGCTTCGAGGCCTCGATCCGACCGTTTCGCCGCGAGAATGCCGGACCTGACTATTCCGGCCCGCTGACCGCGGAGCGCTACCGCAAGGCGCCCATCCATCTGTTGACCACCGCCTCGCTGGCACGGCTCAAAGCGTTGCATCCGGAAGGGGTCGCCGACCCACGCCGCTTCCGCCCCAACATCGTCGTCGACATGACGGCAATCGAAGGGTCGTTTCCGGAAACGGAATGGATCGGCCGCAAGCTTGCCATCGGCGATCTCCTGCTGACTGTCTCCGAACCCTGCCGCCGCTGCGGTTTCACCATCGTCGCCCAGGATGGCTTCGACCATGATCCGGCGATCCTGCGCAACCTGGTCCGCCACAACGCCCACAATCTCGGCGTCTACTGCACGATCGACCGGCCGGCGCGCGTCGAAGTCGGCGACGCGATGCGCTTCGTGTAAGCTATCGATACAGATCTGCCCGCGTCGGCGGCAGGCCGCTTGGGCCGCGCGCGCGCTTGGTGACGACGGTCTGGAAAATCTGTGCCGAGGCACGTTCGAAGGTGATCGAACAGCCGGTCAGGTAGAGCAGCCATAGCCGCGCCCTGGCCTCGCCCACCTCGGCGATAGCCTCGTCGAAACGCGCGTGCAGGCGCTCGGCCCACAGGCGACAGGTGCGGGCGTAATGCTCGCGCAGATTCTCGACGTCGTAGACCAGGAAGCCGTGCGCCTCGAGATTGCCTGTTGTCATGCCGATCGTGTCGAGTTCGCCGCCGGGGAAAATGTATTTGATCAGCGCCTTGAACTCCGGCCCCTTGCGCAGGGTCTTCTTCATGTCGCCCTTGCTGCGCCTGGTGATGGCGTGATGCAGATAGATGCCGCCGGGCTTCAGCAGGCGGTGGACAGTTGAGAAATAGGTCGCGTGGTTGGCGAGCCCGAGATGCTCGAACATGCCGATCGACGAGATCTTGTCGAACGAGCCGGTGAGTTCGGCATAGGATTTGATCTCGATGGTGATGCGGTCCTCCAGACCCTCGGCGCGGATGCGTTCACGGGCAAGATTGGTCTGGGCCTGCGACAGCGAGACACCGTGGCCGATGACGCCATAATTCTTCGCGGCATGGATGAGCATCGCTCCCCAGCCACAGCCGATGTCGAGCAGTCGTTCGCCAGGCTTCAGCCGGAGCTTGCGGCAGATATGGTCGAGCTTGTCGATCTGCGCTTGATCGATGCTGTTGGCGAAATCCTTGAAGTAGCCGCAACTGTAGACCATGCGCTCGTCAAGGAAGAGCCGGTAGAAGGCGTTCGAAATGTCATAGTGATGCTGGATCGCCTCCTGGCTCGAACCGCTGACATAGGGATTGCGCCCCGACAGATCGGTCCGCGCCGTCATCTGCCTGCGTGCCAAAAGCACGGAAGGCAGGTCGCGCAGGATCGCCATTTTCGGCAGCGATTTGAGCTTGGTTCTGAGCTTGCCTTGCGACGGCAGGGCGTAGAAGTCGAAAAACGTCCCGTCTTCGATATCGATCGTCTTGGAAATCCACATTTCGATCAGCGTCGACAGGGATGGTCGCTTCACCACCTGCCAGACGATGTCCTGGTCGTTGATGGTGAGCACTGGACCCGTGGCGGGGCCGATCCGCTCCCCGGTCCACAGCCTGACGGCAAAGCCCGGTTTCAGCGTCTCGACAACCGTCCGCACGATCCGCGCCGCTCTCTCGGCTGCCTCCATGCATCCCTCCCACAGGGGCCGACCCGGATTGCCGGCTCGGCTCTATGCCATGATCTTGCCTGCCCGGCCGACAGCCCGCAACCCAGTGTCGTGCCAAAAGCACCTTCCCACTTTTTCAAACCTGCGCCTTGTCTTTTGCTGCAACGCACCCCATCATGAGTATGTGTTCAACAAATCGAAAGGAGGTGATCCGATGTCGAGTGATTTCGTTTTCCAGAACGTGGCCTCAGCGGATTGCACTTTCGGGAAGCAGTCTTCCCGTTAAGGCGCGAAATGCGCGGCGGGTGACCTCATAGGTCATCGCCATAGGGCCGCGCCACGGACGGAAACACGGAAGGCCGCCGGCTTCGAAAGAAGCGGCGGCCTTTTCCGTTTGCGGACTAGACTACTGGGTCAATGCGACCTTTTCGGTGTTGCGGATGATTTCCTGAAAGGCGTCGTCCAATTCGGCTCCGGTGGACACGTCGAAGAAATGCCTCTTGGCGGCGGAGGCGTCCTTCGATGAACAGTCCTTCAGCACCGCCTTTGCCTGGTCCCGCTCGGTTGCCGACATGTCCTTGTTGTTCAGATCGAAGCCGATGGTGAAAATCTCGATGCCGTCATTTTTCATGTTGCCGCACAGCGTTCCGGCGTTGCCGCGCGCAAGGTTGCCCTGGCTGTTGTAGCTGTCCCCAGCACCGGCGAAGGCGGTATTGAATTGGCCATCGGTCATCAGGATCGCGACCTTGGCGATCTTCTTCGGATCGGCGTCCGAGGCGCCTTTGCCGAGACCGGCATTTCTGATCGCAGTGCGCCATTGCGGCGACAGCATATAGTAGGTCCACTGAATGGCGATCGCGCCGGCCGTGTAGCCATCGGCCTGGAAGTCCTCGATCGATTCAAGCAATGCATCGGAATCGGCGGTCAGCGGGATCACTTCCGCATCAGGGCACCTGTTCATGTCCCCGCCGAGATGATCGTCCCGATTGACCAGGGCATAATATTTCTTGCCTTCCTTGTCGGTGCGAACCGTGTCTGGGCCGTCGGCGCTCATATCCGCGTTGCCGTTCTTGTCCTTGCGCTCCGTGGCGCAGTTGTCGGGATGTGGCATCGCCGCGCCGACGATGGAGATGTACTCGCTGAAGGAGGGCAGCAGATTTTTGCCCGTCTTGGCGACGAGAAGCGGACTGCCGGCGACGGGTGGCAGTTCAGAGCTCCCTTGCTTCTCGGCATAGACGTTTTCCGCCAGCTTGCCGGCGTTCACACCTGATGCGTAAGGCACAATCGCGACGCGGATGCGGGGGTTCTTCGGATCCTGGTTCTGCAGCATCGTCCGGACGGCGTTTTTTGCAGCAGCTCTCAGATCGCCGATTTTGTCGACCTTGCCGCGCTTCCTCATCGACCCGGTCACATCGAGCATCATCGCCACTTCGATGGTCTTGTCCGAATAGAGCGCCGTCGTGGAGGCGGCGACGCGTTTCATGTCGCCCGTGCCAAAAATCGGGAAATACAGCCCGACATCGACATGGGCGTCGGCCTGGACCGTCTTGGCAGTCCTGTTGACGATCAGCTTGTCGAGTACGATCTGGTCGGCCTGCAGAATGCCTGCCTGGCTGTTGGCGTCGAGAAAGGCCTGCACCGATTTGTTGGCATCGGCTTCCTTGATGACACCGGTCGTCAGGTCGCGTGCCGTCGACGTGACCGCGGCGTCGACCACGCCCTGAAGGCTCGTTTTCGCATTGTAGAGCTGCGATACGTTGACCGAAAAGCCCACGGCCAGCGCCAAGACCGAGGCGCTAAGGCCGAACAGGACTGCGAAATTTCCACCGCGATCCCTGGCGAACCCGCCAACCGCGTGAACAAGACCCCCGTAATTTCGCATCCTACAGCCTCCACTCGCCTCGGCCTCGTCGCCGCGGAAAGGGCAATGCAGGATTCCCGCCGGATGACGCCCTAGCTGGGCGGAGAGCTGGCTTTCCAGTGGCAAGTCGCTGTTTTTGTTAAACTTTGGAACCAACAAAGGTGAACGGCTGGTAAACGGGAACGCACCATGGCGCTGGCGTTTACCAGCCGCTTACCATGATCTGGCCCGAGGCACCGCGACGCCGTCGACGGCGTCCTGTTGCGGCACAAGCTCACTGTGCCGAAGCGGACCATGTGTCCCGAAAGTTGCGGCCCGGAGAAAACCTCCTGACCACCCTGGAGCAGTTGCAACGGTAGGCCTCGCGACTACGCCAGCATCTGTGCGCTGACGGTCCTGTCGATGCCGTGGTAGGGCGGGTTGAACAGATTGCCTTCCTGTTCGTAGGTCCACACCTTGAACAGGCTGAGCCGGTGGGGGCCGAAACTGTGCAGCAGCGGCACGTCGGTGGCGTCGCGGCCGCGGGCGATGACGATACGGCCGGTTCTCGGCGTGTTGTGGCGAGGATCGAACGTGTACCATTTGCCGTCGAGGAACACTTCCAGCCACGCCGAGAAGTCCATCGGCGCCGGATCGGCTGGCACGCCGATATCGCCGAGATAGCCGTTCACGTAGCGTGCCGGAATGTTCATGCAGCGGCAAAGCGTGATCGCCAGATGGGCGAAGTCACGGCAGACCCCGACGCGCTCCTCATGCGCCTGCGCCGCGGTGCGGGTCGAGCGCGCATAGCCATAGCCGAACGACAGCCGGTTGTGGACATAATCGACGATCGCCTGCACGCGCGCCCAGCCGGACGGGATGTCGCCGAAGAGCTCCCAGGCCAGGCTGCTCAGATGATCCGTCTCGCAATAGCGGCTGCCCAGGAGATAACCGAGAACTTCGTCGGGCAGGTCCGCCACCGGCACTTCCCTGGCCAGCGTGTTGACCTCGTCCGTCTCGCCGCTGTCCTCGACGACCGCGTCATACAGGATGCGAAAACCACCGGCGGGTGCTGTGAAGCGCCGGCAGGCATTGCCATGCAGGTCATGGTACAGCCTTGTCGGCACCGCGGGCGAGGTCAGCACCCGCGTCTGCCGCTTGATGTCGGCCTGCCTGTCCCGATGGATCTCGAGCACTGAAATCACCGGCGTGGCGGCTACGCATTCGATGGCGATTTCGTAGCCGAGCCGGATCAGCATCGTTGGTCCCCCTTCGATCGTTGTTGTGAGAAGCAGTCCTTCCCAAACGCCCGGAGGATACCGTGGTTCCCTGGGCCGATCGAAAAGCCCACCCCGTGTCTTCCCCTGCCGCGGTCGAGACGTTAGGTTCGGCAACCCCACCAGCGCTCCCCGAACTCAAGGAAAATCATGTATTCAGGCAGAAAATTCGCGGCCTTCCTCTTCGACATGGACGGCACGCTCATCAATTCCATCGCCTCGGCGGAACGGGTGTGGAGCGATTGGGCACGTCGCCAAGGCCTCGACGTCGCCGCCTTCCTGCCGACGATCCATGGCGTGCGCGCGATCGAGACCATCACCGGCCTGGCACTGCCGGGCGTCGACCCGGCATACGAGGCTGATCTGCTGCTGAAGGCCGAGGCGGCCGATCTCGATGGCATTCTCCAGATCGCCGGCGCCGTGGCATTTCTCAATTCGCTGCCGCCCGAACGCTGGGCAATCGTCACCTCCGCCCCGCGCGAGCTGGCGCTGTTGCGCATGAAGGCCGCCGGCATCCCCGTCCCGGGCGTCATCGTCGCGGCGGAAGATGTCTCCCGCGGCAAGCCGGCGCCCGATTGCTTCCGGCTTGGCGCGGAACGGCTCGGCTTCGACGCGCGCGATTGCCTCGTCTTCGAGGATGCTCCAGCTGGCATCGCGGCAGCCGAAGCGGCGGGCGCGGCGGTCATGGTCATCAGCGCCACGCACAAGCACCCCTTGCCAACGCAACATGCCGCGATCGCAGGCTACGACATGGTCGGCATCACGGTCGACGAGCGTGGCTGGATCGCGCTCGAGCCGCAGCGCAACGCTGCGTAGGGAGGCATCTAGAAGTCGCTGGTCAGGCCCTTTACTTCCCAGTCGCCGTAGCGCCCTGGCTCCTTGCCGCCGCGGCCGCCGATCTCCTTCGGCAGCGCGGCCTCCTTTTCGCGGTAGTGTTCCCGCCGCGCGGCGGCCTCGGCCAACGCACGGCGTGCGGCCGGCGCTAGCTCTCTTTGCGATGCCGCTTCGGCAGGAGCGGAGCCTGTTTTACTGATTTCGTCGGTCATGCGATAATCTCGGCAGATTGAGTCCAGTCAGCAGATTGAGTCCAGTCAATTGAAACAGGAACTGGCGTTTCCCATCATATAGCCATGAACCCACGACGATCGACCCCTTTTCGCTATCCCCCGGACAGGAGCAGACGATGAACACCATCCGCACCGCCATGCTTCTTGCCGCGATGACCGCGCTGTTCATGGGCGTCGGCTTTTTGATCGGCGGAACCGGCGGCATGATGATCGCGCTGCTGATCGCCGCCGGCACCAACCTGTTCAGCTACTGGAATGCCGACAAGATGGTGCTGTCGATGAACCGTGCCGTCGAGGTCGATGAAAGGAACGCGCCCGAATATTACGCCATCGTCCAGGCAATGGCCAAACAGGCCGGCCTGCCGATGCCGAAGACCTATCTGATCGACAACCCGCAGCCGAACGCCTTTGCCACCGGCCGCAATCCGCAGAATGCGGCGGTGGCTGCCTCCACCGGCCTGTTGCAGGCGCTGACGCCTGAAGAGGTCGCGGCGGTCATGGCGCACGAGCTCGCCCATGTGCAGCATCGCGACACGCTCACCATGACGATCGTCGCCACCTTTGCCGGCGCCATTTCAATGCTCGGCAATTTTGCCTTCTTTTTCAGCGGCAACCGCGACAACAACCCGTTCGGCTTTGTCGGCGTGCTGGTTGCGATGATCGTGGCTCCGTTTGCAGCGATGGTCGTGCAGATGGCGGTCAGCCGGACCCGCGAATACGAGGCCGACCGGCGTGGCGCCGAAATCTGTGGACACCCGCTCTGGCTGGCATCGGCGCTTGACAAGATCGCCCGCGGCGCCGAACGCATCCGCAACCCCGATGCCGAGCGAAATCCCGCGACCGGGCATCTCTTCATCATCAATCCTCTTCACGGCGAGCGCATGGACAGCCTGTTCTCCACCCACCCCGCCACTGAGAACCGCATCGCAGCCTTGCAAGCGATGGCGCGCGACATGGCCGGCAGCCAAACCCAGGCCGCCCAGCGCCAGGCCCCAACGCCACGCCAGGCGGACGAACTACGGCCATCCGGCCCATGGGATCAGGCAGCGCGGCCCGAGCAGTCGGCGGAGCCCGCCCAGCCGAAGTCCAACCCGTGGGGTCGCAATCCGACCGGGCCCAAGGGCCGGTGGTCGTGAGCGTGGCGGACAGAGGACCACGACGCACTGTTTCAAGTGATCAGGAACACAGGGACGGCGGCGACTTCGTTGCCGGCCTCGCCGCCCGCAAGGCGGCGGCGCGCCTGCTTGCCGCCGTCATCGACGCCAGGACGCCGCTTGATGGGCTGACCGATCACGAGAACGGCCACCCGCAATACAAGGCGCTCGACTTGCGCGATCGCGGCCTGGTCCGCGCCATCCTGGTCACCGCGCTACGCTATCGCATGACCATATCAGGGCTGCTGGCGAGGCGCCTGGAAAAACCGCTGCCGCCCAATGCCACCGCTTTGTCGCACATATTGCATGTGGCCGCAGCACAGATCCTGTTCCTCGATATTCCCGACAGCGCCGCCGTCGACATTGCGGTGACCCATGCCAAGTCCGATCCGCGCACGGTGCGCTTCTCCGGCCTCGTCAATGGCGTTCTGCGCACGTTGGCACGGGCCAAGGAAACGGAATTGCCTGCCGCCCTTGCCGCCACCGACGAGGCGCCCAAATGGTTTTCCGACAGGCTGAAGACCACCTACGGCAACGAGAAGGCCAGACAGATCCTCGAAGCACATCGCGTTGAGGCGCCGGTCGACTTCTCGGTCAAGGCCGATCCCGGTCTCTGGGCCGAAAAGCTCGGCGGCATCGTCCTGCAGACAGGCACGGTGCGAGTCGAGAATCTTGTCGGTGCTGTCACTGAATTGCCTGGCTTTGCCGAGGGCGCCTGGTGGGTCCAGGACGCCGCGGCCAGCCTGCCCGCCCGGCTGTTCGGCGATGTCACGGGATTGCGGGTTGCCGATCTCTGCGCCGCGCCCGGCGGCAAGACCGCGCAGCTGATCGTTGCCGGCGCGAAGGTCACCGCCGTCGACACGTCAAAAAACCGGCTCGTGCGGCTGACGCAGAATCTCGACCGTCTCGGCCTGTCGGCCGAAATCGTCCAGGCCGACCTGCTCAAATATGAGCCGGAAGAACTCTTCGACGCGATCCTCCTCGACGCGCCCTGCTCGTCGACCGGCACGGTGCGGCGGCATCCCGACGTGCCATGGACCAAGACTTCGGCCGATGTCGAAAAACTGGCCGACCTGCAACGCAGGCTGCTCGCCCGCGCCGTCACCCTGGTGAAGCCCGGCGGCACGATCGTCTTTTCCAACTGTTCGCTCGACCCGCTCGAGGGCGAGGATCTCTATCGCGCCTTTCTGGCCGGCACGCCTGAAATCACCAACGATCCGTTGCGGCAAGGCGAGATCGCCGGCATCGATCCGTTCCTGACGCCGCAGGGCACGTTGCGCACCACGCCCGCCGACCTGGACCTCGGCGCGCCGGAGCGCTCGGGCCTCGACGGCTTCTTCGCCGCTCGCATGCGGCGAGCCGGCTAGGGATTGAACTGCCGGATCTACTGACTTTTTAGGCAGGATCGGGGGCAAAACCAGGTGAACCGGCGTGGGCTCGTGGAATTCGCCTTCGCACGAATCGTGCAATCATGTAGACTCGGCGCCGGGGTAGAGGACGATCAGGAGGGGTTTTGGCACTTGCTGCCAGCAGCACGACGCGTCTATGGACGCTTGTCGCGAAGGAGTTCTGGCGCAAAACGCGCCGGCGCCTGCGCGCCGGGCCTGTCTATCGCTGGCGCTATTCCGGCCGCACGCCGGAACGTGTGCTGATCGCACCGCCGGACCTGCGCCTCGCCGACCCGCAGATCGCACTCGAGATCTATTACGGCCGTTATCCCCTGTCGGGGCATCTCGTCGAGACCGGCGGCAAGTCGCCTTTCCAGATCAACGTGCCCAATCACGGCTGGCAGAAGACGCTGCACGGCTTTCGCTGGCTGCGCCATATGCGCGCCGCCGGCACCGAGCTTGCCGCCGCCAATGCCCGCGCCCTGGTCTCCGACTGGATCACCATGCATGGCAGCCATATTTCCGGCATCGCCTGGGAGCCGGGCACGACGGCCAAGCGCATCATCGCCTGGTTGCAGCACTCCTCGGTCGTATTGCAGGGCGCCGAGTTCCCTTTCTACCGCGCCTTCCTGAAATCGGTTGCCATCCAAATCCGCTACCTCAGGTCGATGGCGCGCGAAATGCCCGACGGCAAGGACAGGCTGCGGGCCCGCATCGCGCTCGCCTTCGCTGCCTTGTCCCTGCCGGCGCCGGCATCGGCCCTGCGGGGCGCGACCCGCAATCTTGCCGAGGAACTCGACCGCCAGATCCTCGCAGATGGCGGGCACATTTCGCGCAATCCGATGGTCGTCCTGGAAATCCTCGCCGACCTTCTGCCGCTGCGCCAGACTTATGCCAACCAGGCGGAAACGCCGCCGCAGGCGCTGATCGGCGCCATCGACCGCATGCTGCCGGCGCTGCGCTTCTTCCGCCATCAGGATGGCAGCCTCGCCCGCTTCAACGGCATGGGCGCCACCATCCACGACCGCATCGCCACCATTCTGCGCCACGACGACACCGCTGGCGCGCCGCTGCTGCATGCGCCGCATTCCGGCTATGAGCGCCTGTCGATGGGCGGCACCACGGTCATCGCCGACACCGGCCCGCCGCCGCCGATCGATGTGTCCAACGCCGCACACGCCAGCTGCCTCGCCTTCGAACTGTCGTCCGGCCGCCAGCACTACATCGTCAATGCCGGCATTGACACCTATGGCGCGGCTGAATTCCGGCCGCTGGCGCGCGCCACCGCCGCGCACTCGACCGCCACCATCAACGACACCTCGTCGGCGCGCTTCAGCCATTCGTTGCGCGTCAACGACCTGCTCGGTTCGCCGCTGATCGGCGGCCCGCAGCATGTGCAGTGCAAGCGCACCGACCAGAAGGGCGTTCAGGGCTTCATCGCCCGCCATGACGGCTATGTCCCGCGCTTCGGCTTCCTGCATGAGCGCGAGCTGAAACTGTCGTCGAACGGCAATGTGCTGGCTGGCCGCGACCGCTTCCAGCGCCCCGGCAATACGGCGATCCGCAACAATGGGCGCGACTTCGTCACCGTCCGCTTTCACGTTCATCCCGACGTCAACCTTTTGCAGGACGAGCATGACCGCCTGGTGCTGGCCGCCGATCAGGCCGACACCTGGGTGTTCACAGCAGCCGAAGTGGTGCCGGAGGTCGAGGAATCGATCTATTTCGCCGGCCTTGGCGGCCCGCGCCGCAGCCGCCAGATCGTGCTTGCCTTCAAGGCTTCGGAAATCGCCGAAGTCCACTGGCAGCTGACCCGCACCAGCATCGCCGGCTACCCGGAAAACAACTGACCCTCCTGACAGGGCTTCGAACTCAGGTTAACAAAAGGCCTGACGACAACCAGTTTGGGGCATCGGCAGCTTTAGTGCCGGCAGCTTTCCCACGATAGGAATTTTTTCTTGACTCCGTGCCCTCAGCTATGGTACATTTTTGCCTATGGTGCTGATTTGCGCCAGTGGCCCGCCGCATAGGCGGGTTTTTTCGTTGGTGCTCCGTCAGCCAACGCGCCTGCGAAGTCTCCGAAGAAACCCGTTAACACGGATTCGTTGCCTTGCCCCAACCTGACCGCCGGTTTGATTTCCGGGCGGCATGTGCTACGGGCGCGGGCATCCACCACACCAGTCGTGAAAGGCCGCCAGCCCATGGCCGTCGCCGCCAAGAACATTCCCGCCCCAGACCTTGTTCCCGTGCGTCGCGCCCTGCTCTCCGTTTTCGACAAGACGGGCCTTATCGATTTCGCCAAAGCGCTGACAGCGGCCGGTGTCGAACTGGTCTCGACCGGCGGCACGGCAAAGGCGATCACCGAGGCGGGCCTGGCGGTGCGCGACGTCTCCGAGCTCACCGGTTTCCCCGAGATCATGGACGGCCGCGTCAAGACCTTGCATCCCGGCGTGCATGGCGCGCTGCTTGGCGTGCGCGACGATCCGGAGCATTCCGCGGCAATGCGCAAATACGGCATCGAGCCGATCGATCTCGTCGTCTCCAATCTCTATCCGTTCGAGGAGGTCCGCCGCTCCGGCGCCGACTACGCGTCGATCGTCGAAAACATCGACATTGGCGGCCCGGCGATGATCCGCGCCTCGGCCAAGAACCACGCCTATGTCGCCATCGTCACCGATCCCGGCGATTACGCTTCGGTGCTGAATGCGCTGGAGATGAACATCGGCTCGCTGTCGCTGGATTTCCGCAAGAAGCTGGCGGCCAAGGCCTTTGCCCGCACCGCCAGCTATGACGCGGCGATCTCCGGCTGGTTCGCCGAGGCGCTCGAGATCGAACATCCGACATGGCGCGCCTTTGGCGGCAGGCTGGTCGAGGTGATGCGCTATGGCGAGAACCCGCATCAGAGCGCCGGCTTCTATGTCAACGGCGACAAGCGCCCGGGCGTCGCCACGGCACGCCAGCTGCAGGGCAAGCAGCTATCCTACAACAACATTAACGACACCGACGCCGCCTTCGAATTGGTCGGCGAGTTCGACCCCGATCTTTCCGCCGCCGTCGCCATCATCAAGCACGCCAATCCGTGCGGCGTTGCCGAAGGCGCCTCGCTGAAAGCCGCCTACGCCAAGGCGCTGGCCTGCGACCCGGTCTCGGCCTTCGGCGGCATCATCGCCGTCAACCGCACCCTCGACGCCGAGGCGGCGGAAGAGATCGTCAAGACCTTCACCGAAGTGATCATCGCACCCGGCGCGACCGGCGAGGCCGCGGCAATCGTTGCGGCAAAGAAGAACCTGCGCCTGCTGGTCACCGGCGGCCTGCCGGATCCGCGCACGCCTGGCACAACGGTCAAATCCGTCGCCGGGGGCTTGCTCATCCAGGGCCGGGACAATGCCGTGGTCGACGACCTCGAGCTGAAGGTGGTGACGAAGCGCGCGCCGACAGCGGCCGAAATGGCCGACCTCAAATTCGCTTTCCGCATCGCCAAGCATGTCAAGTCGAACGCCATCGTCTACGTCAGGGACGGCGCCACCGTCGGCATCGGCGCCGGCCAGATGAGCCGGGTCGATTCCTCACGCATCGCCGCCCGCAAGGCACTCGACGCCGCCGAGGCCGCCGGCCTCGCCGAACCGCTGACCAAGGGCTCGGTGGTCGCCTCCGACGCCTTCTTCCCCTTCGCCGATGGCTTACTGTCGGCAATCGCCGCCGGCGCCACCGCCGTCATCCAGCCGGGTGGCTCGATGAACGACAGGGACGTCATCGCCGCCGCCGACGAGCACGGCATCGCCATGGTGTTTACGGGCGTCAGGCATTTCCGCCATTAGCTGCTTTTACCCTCCCCCTTTGTGGGGGTGAGAAGCGGTTCGCGCAGCGAACGAAAAGCCAATTGCTTGGCTTTTCGAGCTTCGAACGCCCTAAGCCTGCGAAGGGCTCGGGGCTGAATTCTGAATGACCAGTCGCCGGGCCGGGTCCCCGCTGCTTCGCAGCGTCCCGGCGTTCACCGGCCTTTCATCGTGCCACTGGCACGATGAATTCGCTTCGCGAACCGGCTGCTCACCCCCACAAGGGGGAGGGTAAAGTCAATCCACCGGCCGGTCCGCCGGATAGGGCGTCTTGACCAGGATCGCCATGCCGATGCCCAGGAACAGCACGATCACCGCCATGCCGAGCCGCGCCGAGCCGCTGGCCAGGGTGACCGACGCGACCATGAACGGCGCCAGGAAACTGGTCGCCCGCCCGGCCAGCGCATAAATGCCGAAATAGCGGCCGGATTCTGCCGCCGTGACGCTGCGCGCCATATAGGACCGCGACGACGCCTGCACCGGCCCGAAAGCCACACCGATCAACAGGCCGAAGAAGATGTAGGCCTTTTCCGCTGCCGTGCCGAACAGGCCGCCGCTGTCCGGTCCAGGCATCATCCAGAGGCCGAACAAAGTATAGCCCGGCCCGGTCGAGACGATGCCGATCGTGGCGATGCTGAGCAGGACCAGCGAGATCATGACGATGGTTTTTGAGCCAAGCGCCGTGTCGAGACGGGCTGCAACCAGACAGCCGAAGATGGCGACGACATTGAGAATGATGCCGAAAATACCAATTTCGGTGATCGACCAGTGGAACATCGCAGCGGCGAAAGTGCCACCCAACGCCAGCAGCGCGTTGACGCCGTCCTGATAGATCATGCGGGCGACCAGAAAGCGGAAGATACCGCTGCGCTTACGCACCTCGCCCAATGTCACTTTCAGCTCCGCCAACCCCTCTCGGACAGCCGGACCGATCGGCAGGCCCTTGATGGCGTCGGGGGTGAAAAAGAACATCGGCAGGATGAACAGGAAGTACCAGCCGGCTGACAAAGGCCCGGTTGCGCGCGCGTCCTCGCCGAGCTTCGGGTCGAGCCCGAACAGCGGGTCGATGCCGATGATCGTCTTGCCGGTCTCCGGCGAACCGGCCAGGCAAGCGACGACGAAGATCAGCGCGATCATGCCGCCGAGATAGCCAAGCCCCCAGGCCATGTTGGAGATCCTGCCGATCTCGCTCTTCGGCACCAGGCGCGGCATCATCGAATCGTTGAACACGGTCGAAAACTCCGCCGCCACCGACGCCAGCGAAAAGAACAGCACGACCAGGAAAAGGTTCGAACCGGGGGCCGCGAACCAAAGCATGCAAAGGCAGGTGACCTTGACCGCGGCAAAGAATGCGATCCAAGGCTTGCGCGGTCCGGTCTGGTCGGCGATCGAGCCGAGGATGGGCGACAGCACGGCGATGACAAGACCTGCCGCGGCGATGCCATAGCCCCAGGCCGCCTGCCCGGTTTCCGGGTCGCTCGCCATCCGCGACACGAAATAAGGCCCGAAGATGAAGGTGGTGACGACGGTGAAGAACGGCTGCGCCGCCCAGTCGAACAACATCCATCCCCAGATGCCGCGCCCGGACGCACGCTGCACTGTCTCTACCGTCATGATGATCCCCCCGGCACCGGTTCCGTGTCGGGCGCCATGTCTGCATGTTTCATGCGCTCATGCAATGAACGAAGCTTGGCGCCGTCCCTTGCCCCTGCCGGGGGTTCATTGTTCGAAAACCCAGCAATTGGCTTTCGTCCGCGGCGCGGGCCAAGCCCTTATTTTTTCTCGAGGGGGAAGTCGGCCCGAAGGTCCGGCACCGTCCTCCACCCCCTGCTTCGCAGCGATTGCCGCCGGCGCGAATTTCTTGATTATTAAGTTGACTCTTTTTGTCCGGTTTGACTAATTGCGCTCGCGCAGGGCCGGAAAGTCACCGGTCGAACGGCTCGATATTGGTCTGACAGGGAATAAGAGATGACGATTGGTCGACAGGCGTTGTTGCGCACTCAGGCAAGGCGATTGATTGCGAGCAGTGCCTTGATAGCGGCATCTTTTGGAGCGATGGGAGCCGGCCGGGCCCAGGACGTTTCGCCGGACGATGCAACTCAACTGGAAACGATCGTCGTCACCGGCAAGTCGGACCGCGTTGTCGGGCCCGATCAAACGATCGTCGCCGAGGATACGGCGACCGGCACGAAGACCGATACGCCCATCGTCGACGTCCCCGCCTCGGTTTCAGTTGTAACCCAGAAGGAACTGGAGGCACGCCATGTCGAAAGCCTCCAGCAGGCCGTGGCCTACACATCCAGCGTCCTCACCGACGAGTTCGGCAATGATGACCGATACGACTATATTCGTATCCGCGGTTTCGACCAGACATCGCTCGGTACTTATCGCGATGGTCTCACGGCGCGCATCCCCGCTTGGTTCACGGCCAGCCGTCTCGAGCCTTACGGACTTCAGCGCGTGGAGGTCCTGAAGGGATCGACATCGACGCTTTTTGGTCTCAACGGCCCTGGCGGACTGGTCAATGCCATCACCAAGCGGCCGCTGGACCAGAAGCAGGGGGAGATTTACACGTCCTATGGCGACGGTACCAAGGAGGTTGGCGTTGATTTTGGCGGACCGATCGACCCCGATGGCGTGTGGACCTATCGGCTCACCGGGCTGGCCAAGGATGGCGATCAAGGATGGGATTATTCCAACGACGATCGGCTTTACATCGCGCCCGCGTTGACCATCAAGCCCGAGGAAGGAACGTCGCTCACCATCCTGACTGACTATTACAAGCGAGATGGGACAGGCGCACGCGGCACCCCGGCTGGCGGCAATATCGACGTCGGCACATTCCTGGGCGAGCCGGATTTCAACCGCTTCAACACGGAGCAGGTCGATATCGGCTACCAGTTCGAGCACGAGTTTAACGAGAACCTCACCCTCCGCTCCAATGCCCGCTACACGCATTTGAGCCTCGACTACGCCGAGGTCTACGGCGCGTCGCTTGACCCCACGGCGGATCGCACGGCATTTTCCGTCCATGGCGTGTCCAACCGCTATGCCTTCGACAATCAGTTGCAATACGATACGGGCTGGGACGGGATCGACAGCAAGACGCTTGTCGGCGTCGACTACGCCAACGACAACACCCGCGAAAACATCCTCTTCGGCACCGCCGGTCCCATCGACATCGACAATCCGACCTATTGCGGTCTGTCCTGCATCAATCTCGGCCCCTACGTGAACTGGCGGGTCAAGCAACAGGCGGTCGGTGTCTATGCCCAGGAGCAATTGACGTTTGACGACCGCTGGATCGTCACCCTGGGCGGGCGCTGGGACCGCGTGCATACGACGGCGGACTATCTCGACTCGGGAACGCAGGACGATGACACGGCATCCGCCTTCACCAAGCGCGCCGGCCTGACCTACAAATTCACCCCGAACCTCGCGGTCTACGCCAACTATTCGGAAAGCTTCCAGCCGCTCGTGGCGCCAAGTGCCAACGGATATGCGGTCTCGGGTTCGCTGAAGCCTCAAGAGGGCAAGCAGTATGAGGCAGGCATCAAGTACAAGCCCGACGGCTTCGACGGCCTGTTCACGGCCGCGGTCTTCGACCTTACCCAAACCAATGTTCCGACCTATGTCACGCCTGTTGTCCAGCAGCAGATCGGCAAGGTCGGCGTCCGCGGCATCGAACTCGAGGGCAAGGCCGCCATTGCGGAAAACCTGAACCTGACACTTGCCTATTCCTACTGGGATGCCGAGATCCTGGAAGACGGTATTGGCGGAAATGCCGGCAATCGGCCGCAACGTGTCCCTCGCCACCTGGCTTCGGCCTGGGTTGATTATACGCTTCCCGAGGAAGGACGGCGTGGCGACCTGACCATCGGCGGAGGCGTGCGCTATATCGGGCAAACTTACGGGGATGACGCGAACACGACTTCGATTGGCGGCTACGCACTGGTGGATGCGGCGATCAGCTACAAGATGACCAAGGACGTGACATTGGCCCTGAACGCAACGAACCTGTTTGACCGGAAGTATTTGACAACCAGCTATTACGGAACCGAATTTTACGGCGACCGGCTGAAAATCGTCGGCACGCTCAAACATTCCTGGTGATTTTTTGAACGCTAGTTTCGAAGCGGATGGCATTCGAAAAGAGCCACACGCATCCGGTGATGCGTGTGGTGATCGTCGACGGTTCACATCCCCGTCAGATCGCTCATCAGCCCCGACGCCACCGACAGCCGCGACACGGTGATGTCGCCGCCCTCGGTCAGTGCCTGCAGCCGCTCGCGGATGCGCGCCACCCGCTCGCCGCCGGCGTCCAGCCAGGCAACCACCGGATCGGCCGTCTTGGCGTGGCCGGTGAGTGCCGCCACCGCGATGCCGCGCCGTGCCGCGCCGATCGTGTCGGTGGCGCGCGACAGCGCCAGTTGATCATAGTAGTCCGAAGGCGTGATCGAGCGTGCGGCGTCCTCGACACGCGGGATGCGGAAGGCATCGCTGACGGCGAAGAACGCCTTGGCCGCGGCGACGATATCGGCGCCGGCGGTGCGCGCCGTCAGCGCGATGTCGGGGACAAGTTCCGCCACCTCGCTGAGCGCCAGTTGCCCGGCCAGCCCTTCCGGCGCGCCGCTCTTGAACAGCCCGTGCCGCTTCTCCTCGATGCGCTCGCGCGAGAAAGCCGGCAGCAGCGAAACAAGCTTGGGTTCCAGCGCCTTGCGTGCTTCCTGCAGCTCGGCGATGCGCTGGCCGAGGGGTGCCGTGCCGGCATCGTTCTTGAGATACCAGCCGCTGGTCACGTAGATCAGCCGGCTAACCATCTGATAGAGATCGAGCTGCACCTGGCCGTCGATCTGGTTGTCGAGCGCGTCGATCTCGCGATAGAGCCCCGGCAGCGCAAAACCGTCGCGCACCACGGCGAAAGTGCGCACGACATCGGCGGCGGTGCGCCCCGTGGCTTCCTGCAGCCGGTTGACGAAGGATGGGCCGCCGCGATTGACCAGATCGTTGGCGACGACGCGCGTGATGATCTCGCGGCGCAGCCGGTGGCCATGGATCTCAGTGGCGTATTTCTTCGCCATCCGGTCCGGGAAGTAGCCCATCAGGTCGCGATCGAAATGCGCGTCATCAGGCACGTCGCTGGCGACGATGTCGGAAAACAGCACGATCTTGGCATAGGCGAGCAGCACGCCAAGTTCGGCCCTGGTCAGCGGTTCGCCGCGCGCCTCGCGCTCGGCAAGCGATGCCGGCGACGGCAGCGTCTCCACAATGCGGTCAAGCAGGCCGCGCGCCTCCAGCGCCGTCATGAAACGGCTCTGATGCGCGATATCGGCGAGGCCGCGCTTGCGGGCAATCGAAAGCGCCAGCGTCTGCTGGTAGTTGTTGGACAGCACCAGCGAACCGACCTCGTCGGTCATCTCGGCCAGCAGCTTGTTGCGTGCCGGGCGCGTCAACGACCCCTTGCGCATGGCGGACGCCAGCGCGATCTTGATGTTGACCTCGACGTCGGAACAGTTGACGCCGCCCGAATTGTCGATGGCGTCGGAATTGCAGCGGCCGCCATTTAGGCCGAACTCGATGCGCGCCCGCTGCGTGACGCCGAGATTGGCGCCCTCGCCGATCACCTTGGCGCGCACGTCGAGCGCGGTGATGCGAATGGCATCGTTGGCGCGGTCGCCGACCTCGGCATTGGTCTCGGTCGATGCCCGCAAATAGGTGCCGATGCCGCCGAACCACAGAAGATCGACCGGCGCCTTGAGGATGGCGGTCATGATCTCGACCGGCGTGGCGGTGATCTTGGCCAGGCCGATCGCCGCCGCCGCCGCCGACGGCAAGGTGATCGACTTCTGGTTGCGCGAGACGATGATGCCGCCTTCCGACAGTTTCGTCTTGTCATAGTCCTGCCAGCTCGAACGCGGCAGCGCGAACATGCGCTCGCGCTCGGCCATCGAGGCTGCCATATCGGGATCGGGGTCGATGAAGATGTCGCGATGGTCGAAGGCGGCGATCAGCCGGGTTTTCGGCGACAAAAGCATGCCGTTGCCGAACACGTCGCCCGACATGTCGCCGACACCGACGACGGTGAAGGACGAGGTCTGGATATCGCGGTTGATCTCGCGGAAATGCCGCTTGACCGCTTCCCAGGCGCCCTTGGCGGTGATGCCCATCTTCTTGTGGTCGTAGCCGGCCGAGCCGCCGCTGGCGAAGGCGTCGTCGAGCCAGAAGCCGTGCTTCTCCGAGATCGCGTTGGCGGTGTCGGAGAAAGTCGCCGTGCCCTTGTCGGCGGCAACGACGAAATACGGATCGTCCGGGTCGCGTCTGATGACGCCGGCCGGCGGGATGACACCGTCGAGACCGATATTGTCGGTGATCGACAGCAGGCTGGAGACGAAATTCTTGTAGGCCGAGGTGCCGGCCTCGAAGATCGCGTCGCGACCGGCGCTCATCGGCAGCTTCTTCGGATAGAAGCCGCCCTTGGCGCCGACCGGCACGATGACGGCATTCTTGACCTGCTGTGCCTTGACCAGGCCGAGCACCTCGGTGCGGTAGTCCTGGGCGCGGTCGGACCAGCGCAGGCCACCGCGCGCCACCGGGCCGAAGCGCAGATGCAGGCCTTCGACCTCGGAACCATAGACGAAGATCTCCCGCCACGGTCGCGGCGCCGGCAAGCCCTCGACCGCGTGCGAATCGAGTTTGATCGCCAGCGACTGGCCTTTCTCTTTCGTATCGGCAACGAAATGATTGGTGCGCAGCGAGGCTTCGATCAGATTGAGATAGCGCCGGATGATGGTGTCGTCGTCGATGTTGGGAACGTCTTCCAGCGCATCCTTGATCTTGGCCTTGAGGTGCTTTGCCGCCACCACGCCTTCGGTCTCGGCTGTCGGGCCAAGCCGGGCGATGAACAGCGCATGCAGGCCACGCGCGATGTCGGGATAGCGATTGAGCGCGGCGGCGATGAAATCCTGGCTTTGCGGAATACCGACCTGCTGCAGATAGCGGCCATAGGCGCGCAGGATGGTGATCTCGCCAGACCACAGGCCGGCGGTCTGGGCGAGGCCATTATAGCCGTCATTGTCGACGTCGCCGCGCCAGACGGAGAGGAATGCGTCCTCGAACAGCGCGCCGCCATCGGTCAGGTCGATCGGCTTGCCGTAGCTGTTCTCAAGCTCCATGTCGTGAATAAAGACTAAGCTGGACTGGTCATCGCCAACCTCGAAAGTGCGCTCGCTGATGACGCGGAAGCCGATGTTTTCCAGCACCGGCACCCGGCGCGACAGCGCCACAGGACTGCCGTGGTGATAGATCTTCAGCGCCGCCTGGTGCGGCTTCTGCTCGGCGTGGCGATAATAGTCGATGGCAATCGGATTGCCGGCGCTGATCCTGGCGATACGCCTGGCATCGGCCAGCGCCACCGCCGCGCTGAACGAATCGCGGTAGCTTTCCGGCAGCCGCGCGGCAATCGCCTTCAAAGCCTGGTCGCCGCCACTGGCCTCGGCCGCATCGGAAAGGGCGTCCTCCCAGGTACGCACGATGTCGCGGATCGCCGCCTCGATCGTCGCTTGCTCGACCTTCGGCGTCTTGCCGCCGGAGCGGCCGATGATGAAGTGCACACGCGCCAGCCCGCCTTCGGGGAAGGCCGGGTAATAGGCCGACAGCCGGCCTTCGAACATGGTCTTCAGATAGAAGCCGATCTTCTCGCGCACCACGCTGTCGTAGCGGTCGCGCGGCACAAAGACGAGGATCGAAACGAAGCGGTCGAACTGGTCGGCGCGCACCAGCGCCCGCACCCGCGGCCGCTCGACCAGGCCGAGAATGGCAGCGGCATGCTTCCTCAGGACCGGCACGGGCACCTGGAACAGTTCGTCGCGCGGATAGCTCTCCAAAACGTTGATCAGCGCCTTGCCGGAGTGATCGTGCCTGTCGAAGCCGGACTTGGCGATGATGGTTTCGGCTTTTGACCTGAGATACGGGATCTTCATCACCGAGCGCGTGTAGGCGGTCGAGGTGAACAGGCCGACGATGCGCAACTCGCCCGCGAGCGTACCCTTGGCGGTGTAGGTTTTGATGCCGATGTAATCGAGATAGATGCGGCGGTGCACGGACGACTTGGCATTGGCCTTGGTGACGATCAGCGGCTCCGGCCCATGCAGGAAGGCGCGGATCTCCGGCGTCGTCGTCACCGCTTCGGTGCCGCGCCTGAGCACCAGCACGTCGGGGTCGGACAGGATGCCGAGGCCGGGCTTTTCGGCGCGCTCAAGCGTGCCGCTTTCCTCGCCGCCGGTGTATTTGAACTCGCGCATGCCAAGGAAGGTGAAATTGTCGTCGCGCAGCCATTCCAGGAAGGCGAGGGCCTCGGCAACGCTCTTCTTGTCGAGCGGCACGGCCGTATAGCGGAATTCCGAGATCGCCTGATCGAGGCGGGCCAGCATCGGCCTCCAGTCGTGAACGGCGGCATGAACCTGGCCAAGGATCTTGCGCAGCCGCTCGCTCAATCCGCTCGCCTGCTCGGATGTCAGCCGTGGGATGTGGACATGGATGACGCTCAGCCTGTCGTGGCTGCCATCGTCCTTGGCGAAATTGCCGTCGCCGAGGATTTCTTCCACGCCGCCCTTGCCGTGGCGCACGACGATAACCGGATGAGTGACCAGGGTCGGTTCGCCCGATGTCTCGGTGATCTCGCCGAGGATGGAATCGAACAGGAACGGCATGTTGTCGTTGACGACTGTGACAACCGTCATCGGGCGGCCGTCTCGCACAACACCCGAATCGGCATCGACGGCGACGACGCACTCGCCTTTCCTGTGAGTGGCGACTGCCTGGCCGGCGAGATCGGCAGCGCGTTCGAGGTCGGCCACCTCATAGGTGGCGATGTCTTCAGCCGGCGCGCGGGCGAGCAGATAGTCGGCAAGCCTGGCTGGCCTTTCCTCCGCTTTTGTCGCTGCCGTGGCTTTTTTCTTCGGCTTGCTCGCGGATTTCACGCTGGCCATGACGCACGTCCCTCCCGTCGAATGCTTTTACGACTATGGTAGCAGATGACCGCTGTTTGGCGACAAAGGTTTGACGGCTTGCCAAGAATTATCGGAATTTGGCGACAAGATGCCGCGCAACGAGGAGAAATGACCCATGACCGGCAAAATCACCGCGCTTGACCTTGGCCAGGCAGAGCTGAGCGACGCGACAAAAGCCTATTTCGCCAAATGCGAGGAGAAGCTCGGCCTCGTCCCCAACGTGCTCAAGGCCTACGCCTTCGACGACAAGAAGCTGCGCGCTTTCACCGACATGTACAACGATTTGATGCTGGGTGATTCCGGCCTCTCGAAGCTGGAGCGCGAGATGATCGCGGTCGTCGTCTCCTCGATCAATCATTGCTACTATTGCCTGACCGCGCATGGCGCGGCGGTACGTCAGCTGTCCGGCGACCCGGCGCTCGGCGAAATGATGGTGATGAATTTCCGCGCCGCCGATCTTTCGCCCAAGCAGACCGCAATGCTCGAATTCGCCGTCAAGCTGACGGAAGAACCGGCTAAGATCGTCGAGGCCGATCGGGCCACCCTTCGCAAGGCCGGCTTCACCGACCGTGACATCTGGGACATCGCCTCGACATCAGCCTTCTTCAACATGTCGAACCGGGTGGCTGCGGCAATCGATATGCGGCCGAACGACGAATACCACGCCATGGCGCGGTGAGGCGCGGCAGCTGGGCCAGGTCGAGCGTTATATTAGCAGTTTCGCATTCTCGTTGCTTGTTTGCCGGTTTGGTCCGATGATCGGCAGGCGGCATGACCCCATGCCGGTTCGATGCCGCTCACCAAGGGAGGAGAACATGGCGAAGTATCTCTACGTCTATCATGGCTCGGGCAAGATGCCGACCGACGAGGCCGAGCGGAAAGCCGCAATGGACGCCTGGAACGGCTGGTACGGCAAGCTCGGCTCGGCCGTGGTCGACGGCGGCAATCCGGTCGGCATGTCGAAGATGGTGCTGCCCGGCGGCAAGGTCGAGAACAATGGCGGCAGCAATCCGACCGCGGGCTACACGATCGTCGAAGCGAAAGACATCGACGAAGCCGTCGCCAAGGCCAAGGATTGCCCGATCCTGATGGATCCGGGTTTCAGCGTCGAAATCGCGCCGATCCTTGAAATGATGTGACGGGTTAGGACCGCGCCGCGATCGCGGCCGCCGCGCCGGCCATCGTCGTCGCGCTGACACGGTTGGCGATCTTCATGGCCCGCTTGCTCTTCAAAAGCTTGCGCGCCTGCGAAGCGGCGAGCACCCAGGCGAGATCGATGGCGACCAGCACCACGGCCATGGTCGCCGTCAGTTCGACCCAGCCGACGATGCTGACCGAAGCGAGGTCGATGATGGTCGGCAGCAGCGCCAGGTAGAACATCATGATCTTGGGATTGCCGAGCGTCACCGCCATGCCGGCAAAGAACAGCTTTGCCGGAGAATCCTCGCGCGGCATCTCGCCCTCTTTCGCGTCGACAGGGGCGGTCCACATCTTCCAGGCGAGATAAGCGAGATAGGCAACGCCGGCCCACTTCACCACGACGAAGGCGAAATGGAAGGTCTGCGCCACGACAGCCAGCCCGAACACCGCCAGCGACAGCCAGATGCCCTCGCCGATCCACATGGCGAGCAGGAACGGGAACACGTCGCGAAAGCCCTTCGAGATGACGCGCGCGACAAGCGCCGCGATCGATGGCCCGGGCGAGCCGGCGGCAACGAACAAAGCGGCGGCGAAGATGAGCAGCGAGGTGAGGTGCATGGCCAGGGTCCCTGGTTGGGGCTCGATCAACCACAAATACTCGACAGCTGCGGCTCTGGCAAAGGCAACCCGATACGGGCCTTGCGCTGACATACCAAGGCTTGGGTTCCTCGCCCCCGCAAAGCGGGGGAGAGGTGGCCGCGAAGCGGTCGGAGAGGGGGCCTGCGGCGCTGGTGAGTTTGCTCCGAATGCTTGGAACGCCGAGCCTGCCCCCTCTCCGTCTCGGCTTCGCGGCGCCACCTTGTATCTACACGAGAGAGAT